>NZ_JACIHD010000005.1:0-312500 GCF_014198235.1 Bradyrhizobium sp. ERR14
TCCGACCCCCTCCGTCTTCCGGGAGTCGTCTTCAGAATCCGTCTTGCCTTCCAATGCAATAGCTAGACAAAACCCATATGCGATTCCCCTGCCCTCCAGGGGAGGGTAAGCGAAGTCAGCTTTCCCCCGGCGCCTTTGCCTGGATCGCCAGCGCGTGCACGCTGCCGGAGAGTTCCGCGGCCAGCGCCGAATTTATCATGCGATGGCGCTCGACCCGGCTCTTCCCTTTGAAGCCATCAGATACAATATAAACACGGAAGTGCGTCTCACCGCCGGGCCGATGGCCGGCATGGCCTTCGTGCAAATGTGACTCGTCGACGACTTGCAGGCTTTCCGGCGTGAAAGCTTCCTGCAACTTGTTGCTGATAGTGTCGCGCATAGCCATGTTGTGCCATTCGGGTGCAGAGATCACACCCGTTATTTGCCGGGTTTGCAGCGAATTGCAATGTCAAGACTTGAAGGTTTTTGCATTGCGTAGTCAAAGTCAGCCATGCCGATCGATTCATCAAAGTTCTTCGACTCCATCCGCGTCAAGCCGCGGGGCAAGCAGCCGGAAGTGAAGCCGCGCGACACCGCGGTCGGTTGCGAATGGGCCGGATGCCAGAACAAGGGCGCGCATCGCGCGCCGAAGGGCCGTGAGAACCAGCGTGAGTACTGGCACTTCTGCCTGAACCACGTGCGCGAGTACAACCAGAACTACAATTTCTTCTCCGGCATGAACGCCGATGCCGTCGCGCGCTATCAGAAGGATGCGCTGACCGGTCACCGCCCGACCTGGAAGATGGGCGCCAATGGCGGCAAGAAGGGTGCGGAAGCCGAGATCGACATGGCGGCCGACCCGTTCAGCATGTTCAGCGAGATCAACGGCCGCGCGGGCTGGCGGAAGGGCCCGGATGCTCAGCCCAAGGCCGAGACGCGCAAGGTGATGAACGCCGAGCGCAAGGCGCTCCAGGTCATGGGCCTCGGCCCCGATTCCACGCTCGCCGACGTCAAGACCAAGTACAAGGCGCTGGTCAAGCAGCACCACCCCGACGCCAATGGCGGCGACCGCTCGACGGAAGATCGCCTGATCGAGATCATCAAGGCCTATAATTATCTGAAGACGGTGGTGCGCGAGGCGTAGGGCCTTTGCGCGCGCTGTGTAGGTGCCAGGCACCCCGGCGCCACACCCTCGGTGTCGTCCTGCGAACGCAGGGAAGCGGAGCGTAGATCCGGGACCCACCCCAGGGAGACGTTTGGCGAAGATTCGTAGCTGAAGAGTCTCGCGGCGGTACTCTCACCTGCCTCTTATCGATAAATCACGCGGTATGGGTCCCTGCTTTCGCAGGGACGACGGCGGAGTGATTGGCTACGCCGTCTCCTCTTGCGCTAGTATCGTAGGGTGGGCAAAGCGACTTGTCCGCCGTAGCTCGAAGAGCGACGGCGGAAGCGTGCCCACGCGCCTGTTGCGATTTCGGATTGATGGTGGGCACGGCGCAAGTGCGCCTTTGCCCACCCTACGATTTCCGGGCTCGCGGAGACATCCGCTCTCAAGCTTCCGGCATCGCCCCCACATACGACGAGCTCGGCCTGATCAACCGCCCGGTCCGCTGCTGCTCGCGCGCATGCGCGGTCCAGCCTGCGGCGCGCGCGACTGCGAAGATCGGCGTGAACGCCTGCCGCGGGATCGCCAGCGCATCGAGCAGGATCGCGGTGAAGAATTCGACATTGGTCTCCAGCGGCCGCTCCGGATTCTTCTTGCGCAAGGCGGCGCGGATGTAGGCCTCGACCTCGCCGGCGAAGGGCAAATCGGTGCCGTTGGACGCCAGCGCCTCGACTGCGGTCTTGAGCACATCGGCGCGCGGATCGCGCACGCGGTAGACGCGATGGCCGAAGCCCATCATCCGCTCGCCGCGGGCCAGCGCCGCATCCACCCAGGGCTGGATGCGCTCGCGCGAGCCGATCGCGTCCAGCATTTCCAGCACCGGCTCAGGCGCGCCGCCATGCAGCGGGCCGGTGAGGGCGCAATAGCCCGCGGTTACCGCGGCAAACAGATCGGCCTGCGTCGAAGCCACCACGCGCGCGGTGAAGGTCGAGGCGTTCATGCCGTGGTCGCTGGCGGTGACGAGATAGGCATCGAGCGCGGTGACTTCGCGTGCGGCCGGCGCGCGCCCATGCAACATCCGAAGCGTATCGGCAGCATGGCTGACATTGGGATCCGGCGCGACCGGCTCGAGCCCCTTGGCGCGCCGGACCAGCGCGCCTGCGATCACCGGAAACGCGCCGACGATCGTTGCCTCGTGCTCCAGCCCGTTCTCCGCGCGCAGCCCCGCGACGGCCGCGCGAAACCCGTCGATGACGCCCATGCCGCGCGTTGCCGGCAGCAGGTCCGGCAGCCGCGCGAAGGCGCGCTCGCGCGCAAGGCCGAGACTCGCCCGCACATTGGCTTCGGTGAGGGTGGTCTTGCTGGCGCCGTTCCAGAGCCGGGCGGTGACGCCCTCAAAGCTCGAGAGAGCGGCGAGGCGACCGACATGCTCGCCGGCGATGATCAGTTCGCCGCGCTCGCCGTCGACATGGCTCAGCACGGTCTCGGCCGCGGGAACGCCGTCCAGCCCGATCTGGCTTTTGGTGAGGTGGATGTTCATGACCCAAATCTCCCTTTGCGTTGCACCAGGGAAGATTCGACCCTCTCGACAGATTGATCAATCTTGATTACATAAATCAATATGAATAATTCCGAGGGGCTTTACCTCTCTGCCCGGGAAGCCGCCGCCGAGCTCGCGATCTCGCCGGCCACGCTCTACGCCTATGTCAGCCGCGGCCTGATCCGCTCCGAGCCGACGCAGGACTCGCGAAAAAACCGCTACCGTGCCGAGGACGTCCGCGCGCTGAAGGAGCGCCGGGTGCCGTCGCCGGAGCCGCGCGGCCTGCGCAGCTTCGACGCCGACCTGCCGGTGATGGACACGGAGATCTCCACCATCACCGAAGAGGGGGCGATCTATCGCGGCGTCAATTGCGTCGATCTCGCCGAGCACGACACGCTGGAGCACACGGCGACGCTGCTCTGGGATGTCTCCGAGGTCGATCCATTCGCCCCGGACAATCAGCCCGCGCTCTCCGAAGAAATGCGCACGATCGGGCAAGCCGCACGCCGGGCCGCGCCGATCGACCGCGCCATCGCCGTGCTCGCGCTGGCCGCGAGCGTCGATCCCCGTGCCTTCACCCGCGCGCCCGACGGCCGCGCCATGGTCGGTGGCCGCATCGTCCGGCTGCTGGTCGCGACCATGCTCAATGCCGAACCCTCGGCCGAGCCGCTGCATCAGCAGATCGCAACAGCCTGGGCGGCGGATAATAAGCACGCGCCCGATCTGATCCGCCGCGCCCTCGTTTTGCTCGCCGATCACGAACTGAATGCCTCGACCTTCACCGCGCGCTGCGCGGCCTCGACCGGCCTCAATCTCTACGATGCCGTGATCGCCGGTCTCGCCGCATTGAAGGGGCCCAAACATGGCGGCGCGAGCGTGCTGGCTTCGCAGCTCGTCAGGACCCTGATCGATCGCGACGTCGCCCCGATGGTGCGCGAGCGCGTCGCGCTCGGCGAACGTTTTGCCGGCTTTGGCCATGGCGTCTACAAGCGCGGCGATCCCCGCGCGCAATCGCTGCTGAATGCGCTGTCTCGTGCAGGCGCGCCGCGAAAGTTCACGCGCGAAGTGCCGGAGCGGATCGCAGAGGCGACCGGCGAATTCGTCAATATCGACTACGCCCTCGCGGTGCTGGTGCACGCGCTGCGCCTCCCCACCGGCAGCGAGCTCGCTCTGTTCGCCATGGCCCGCAGCGTCGGCTGGATCGCGCACGCCAGCGAGCAGTTGCAGTTCGGGAAATTGATCAGGCCAAGGGCGAGGTATGTGGGGCCGGCGCCGGGGCGAAGGGTGGGGGTTAGTTAGAATATCTCTCTGCTGTCGTCCCTGCGAAAGCAGGGACCCATACCGCGTGATTTATCGGCGCGATCGGCAGGCGTACCGAACGGCCCAGTCTCGCCAAATTATTCCCTGGGGTTATGGGTCCCTGCTTTCGCAGGGACGACACCTTTGGTGTGGCGGCAGCCTACCCCTGCCGCTTCGCCGCCGCGACACCGCTGCCATTCCGCCGCCGATAGATCCACACGCCAACGCCGCCAACGATCGCAACCCCAACCACCGTCAACACCCAGATATGCTTGCCGACATGGCCGTGGTGATGCAGCCCGGCGTATTCGTGCAGGGCCGATACCGCCAGCACGCCCGGCAGCACGTGGGCGGGAGCCCAGACCAGGATCGCCGGGATGTTCACGGCGTAGAACTTTGCCGGCGCCATGCCGAGCGCGCCGGCGGTCACAGGCACGAAGGCGCGGATCGGCGGCACGAAACGGGCGAAGAACACCGCCCAGGTGCCGAAGCGGTGGAAGAAGCTTTCGCTCTCGGCGACCACGCGCGGATAGTTGGTCAGCGGCCAGGTGTTGAGGATCTCGCGCTGCTGCCGGTGCCCGATCCAGTAGGCCGAGCCGTCTCCCAGCACGGCGCCCGTGGCGGCGGCAAGCAGCACCCATGGCAGCTTCAGCTCACCGCCCGGAACCAGGGCGCTCAGCGCTAGGATGATAGTCGAGCCGGGGATGACCGATCCCACCACCGGGACCGCTTCGAGCAGGGCCGCCAGGAATAGGGTCAGATAGGCCAGCCACGGATGGGCGGAAACGAAGGATATGAGGGGATCAAGGAAGGACGTCACGTCGTCTCTTGAGGGGCTGGAGCTCGGAGCTTTGGACTCTACATAAGTAACCGCATACGGCCAAAGTGCCATTCGCACGGAACGGGCATGACGCGCCCGAATTTGGGCGTGATTCGCAAGGCAGCCCTCCAAAATCTGCGTTCCTTGCCTATCTAAATGAAAAGACAACGGAACTTTGATTGGTGGCCGGGCTTCTGCCGGCACGTTGTCTCTGATAGGTTGATTTTCAGCACCCAGCCGCAGCCAACGTGCGAATAACCGGTTTCGGGACCGCCCGGGACCTCGGAGGATTGATGACGACCGCCGCTCTGTCCAAAGTTGAGGAAGTTTCCGGTCAGCCCGACATGAAGGTGTCGGTGCGGCAGGTGTTCGGGATCGACAGCGATCTCGAAGTCCCCGCCTATTCCGAAGTCGATCCTCACGTGCCCGAAGTCGATTCCGACTACCGCTTCGACCGCGCCACCACGCTCGCCATTCTCGCCGGCTTCGCGCGCAACCGCCGCGTGATGGTGACCGGCTATCACGGCACCGGCAAATCCACCCATATCGAGCAGGTCGCCGCCCGCCTGAACTGGCCCTGCGTCCGCGTCAACCTCGACAGCCACATCAGCCGTATCGACCTCGTCGGCAAGGACTCGATCGTGGTCCGCGACGGCAAGCAGGTCACCGAATTCCGCGACGGCATCCTGCCCTGGGCGCTGCAGAACAACGTCGCGCTGGTGTTCGACGAATACGACGCCGGCCGCCCCGACGTGATGTTCGTGATCCAGCGCGTGCTCGAAGTCTCCGGACGCCTGACGCTGCTCGACCAGAACAAGGTGATCAAGCCGCATCCGGCCTTCCGGCTGTTCGCGACCGCCAACACCGTCGGCCTCGGCGACACCTCGGGCCTCTATCACGGCACCCAGCAGATCAACCAGGGCCAGATGGACCGCTGGTCGATCGTCACCACGCTGAACTATCTCAGCCATGACGAGGAAGTGGAGATCGTGCTGGCGAAGGCCAAGCACTATCGCACGCAGGAAGGCCGCGACATCGTCAACAAGATGGTGCGCCTGGCCGATCTCACCCGCAACGCTTTCGCCAATGGCGATCTGTCGACGGTGATGAGCCCGCGTACGGTGATCACCTGGGCTGAGAACGCCGACATCTTCGGCGATATCGGCTTTGCGTTCCGCGTCACCTTCCTCAACAAGTGCGACGAGCTCGAGCGTCCCCTGGTCGCCGAGTTCTACCAGCGCTGCTTCAACGCGGAGCTGCCGGAATCGGCGGTCAACGTGGCACTGAGCTGATTTCTCTCGGTGTGTCGTCCCGGCGAACGCCGGGACCCACCGCGTGATGTCTCAATATAACGACGCTGATAGTTTCCTGACACAGAGCGGCCGGTGGTTATGGGTCCCGGCCTTCGCCGGGACGACAGATAGGGTCAGATGACCACCTCCAACTCCAAATTCCGTAACACCAAGGAAGCGCCGACCGAGCCGTTCAAGCGCTCGGTGGCCTCCTGCCTGAAGGCGATCGCCAAGACGCCGGAGCTCGACGTCTCCTTCGCGGCCGAGCGGCCGGGCCTTGCGCCCGGCAAGGCGCGGCTGCCCGAGCCCGCGCGCAAAATGACCAAGCGTGATGCGGCAATCGTGCGCGGTCACGCCGATTCCATCGCGCTCAAGATCGCCTGTCACGATGCAAAACTGCATCGCAAGCTGATGCCCGGCAATCCGCAGGCGCGCGGCGTGTTCGAGGCGGTGGAGCAGGCGAGGGTGGAGGCGATCGGCGCGCGCCGGATGGCGGGCGTTGCGAAGAATCTCACCGCGATGCTCGACGACCATTTCCACCGCGGCAAGTTCGACGAGATCACCGACCGTGCCGACGCGCCGCTGGCGGACGCGCTGGCGATGCTGGTGCGCGAGCGCCTGACCGGCATGGCGCCGCCGACCGCCGCGAAGAAGATGGTCGATCTCTGGCGTCCCATCCTCGAAGACAAGATAGGCAAGCGGCTCGACCGGCTCGACACCCTGGTCGAGGACCAGACCCGGTTCGGCGACGCCGTGCACGATCTCCTGACGGCGCTCGATATCGGCGACGAGCGCAACGCCGACAGCGAGGACGATGACGAGAACGACGAGAACCAGGACGGCGACAACGACCAGTCCGGCGCCGAGGGCTCGCCCGATTCCGACGCTGCGCAGGAGATGAGCGCCGACCAGGCGCAGGCGAGCTCGGAAGAGATGAGCGAGAGCGCGATGGAAAGCGCGCAGGCCTCGACCTCCGACACCTTCGACGACGGCGAGCTCGGCGACGACGAGACCCCGGGCGAGGCGACGCGTCCGAACCAGCACGGCAAGAACGAGCCGCGCGGGCCGGAATACCACGCCTTCGCGCCCAAGTTCGACGAGATCATCGCGGCCGAGGACCTCTGCGACCATGACGAGCTGGAGCGCCTTCGCGCCTATCTCGACAAGCAGCTCGCGCATCTGCAGGGCATCGTCGCCCGCCTCGCCAACCGCCTGCAGCGCCGCCTGATGGCGCAGCAGAACCGCGCCTGGGAGTTCGATCTCGAAGAGGGCATTCTGGACCCCGCACGCCTGTCGCGCGTCGTCACCGATCCCTATCATCCGCTGTCCTTCATGCACGAGAAGGAGGCGACGTTCCGCGACACCGTGGTGACGCTGCTGCTCGACAATTCCGGCTCGATGCGCGGACGGCCGATCACGGTCGCCGCGACCTGCGCCGACATCCTCGCGCGCACGCTGGAGCGTTGCGGCGTCAAGGTCGAGATTTTGGGCTTCACCACGCGCGCCTGGAAGGGCGGGCAATCGCGCGAAGCGTGGCTGGCCGCCGGCAAGCCGGCCAATCCCGGCCGCCTCAACGATCTCCGCCACATCATCTACAAGTCCGCCGACGCCCCCTGGCGTCGTGCGCGAAAGAATCTCGGCCTGATGATGCGCGAGGGCCTGCTGAAAGAGAACATCGACGGCGAGGCGCTGGACTGGGCGCACAAGCGCCTCCTCGGCCGGCCCGAGCAGCGCAAGATCCTGATGATGATCTCGGACGGCGCGCCGGTCGACGATTCCACGCTGTCGGTCAATCCCGGCAACTATCTCGAGCGGCACCTGCGCCACATCATCGAGGAGATCGAGACCCGCTCGCCGGTCGAGCTGATCGCGATCGGCATCGGCCACGACGTGACGCGCTATTACCGCCGCGCGGTGACGATCGTGGATGCCGAAGAGCTCGGCGGCGCCATCACCGAGAAGCTCGCCGAACTCTTCAGCGAGACCAACACCGCACCCACCCAGCCGGCCGGTCGCCCGCGACGCAAATTGCATTCGTGAGCACGCATCCATCCCGCCGCAGCTTCCTCAGGCACGCTGCGGCGGGATTCTCCACTCTCGCACTCTCCCGCTCCGCGCTGGCGCAAGGGGTGGCCGAGCCGCCGCCGCGTCCGCTTCAGGTCGAGAACGCTGTCGTCGAGCCCGTCAGCGTCGAGGTCAACGCGCGCGTCATTCCCAATTTCGAGCCGCGTGACCGCACGCGGACGCGCTTCGGCTCGCTGGAATATCGCAGCGGCCTGGTGCTGACCTCGCGCTATCGCGGCTTTGGCGGCCTGTCCGGCATCCGGCTCGACGTCAAGGGCGAGGGCTTCCTCGCGGTGTCCGATCAGGGCGGCTGGTTCACGGGTCGCATCCGCTATTCCGGTGGCAAGATGACCGGCCTCGACGACGTCGAGGCCGCGCCGCTGCTCGGCGCCGAAGGGCGGCCGATCACGGAAAAGCGGCTGTGGTGGGATTCGGAATCGATCGCGCGCGACGGCAATTTCGTCTATGTCGGGCTCGAGCGCGTCAACCAGATCCTGCGCTACGATTTCTCCAAGGGCGGCACGCGCGCGCGCGGCGAGGTGGTGCCGGTGCCGGCGGGAATCCGCAAGCTACCCTCCAACAAAGGGCTGGAGGCGCTGGTCGTCGTGCCCAAAGGCAAAGACCAGAACATGCCGCTGGCGGGCACCCTGATCGCCTTCTCCGAGCGCGGGCTGGATGCCGACGGCAACCTCATAGCCTTCCTGATCGGCGGCCCCTCGCCCGGCCAGTTCAGCGTGCGCCGCACCGAGAAATACGACATCAGCGACGCCGTGCTGCTGGCTAGCGGCGAGCTTCTGATCCTCGAACGCAAATTCTCCTGGTTCACCGGCGTCAACATCCGCATCCGCTCGATCCCCCTGAAATCCATCACGCCCGGCGCGCTGGTCGACGGCCCGGCGCTGTTCGCCGCCGATCTCGGCCACGAGATCGACAACATGGAAGGCATCGACGCCTACGTCACGCCCGACGGCGAGACCGTGCTGACGCTGATCTCCGACGATAATTTCTCGATGCTGCAGCGGACCTTGCTGCTGCAATTCACGCTGGCGGAGTAGTTCTCCGCCGTCGTCCCGGGGCGCGCCCCAATCTCCACTGTCGTCCCGGATCTGCACTGACGCTTGTCCGGGACGACGGCAGAATGTGTGGCGCGGTCTCGCGTCAAGCCGCGGTCGCAATGCGTGCCGCCACTACCCGCCATTCCCCGCGCGCAACTGGCAATCCGCCGCCCGCCCACTACACTCTCTCAACTGCCCCTCTCATCCCCCGGAACTCCCCCGTATGAGCGTCCTGTTTTCCCCGATCAAGCTGCGCGGCCTGACGTTGAAGAACCGCATCGTGGTGTCGCCGATGTGCCAATATTCGGCCGACGACGGCGTCGCCAATGACTGGCACTTCACCCACATCAACAATCTCAGCCTGTCGGGCGCGGCGATGTTCTGCATCGAGGCGACCCATGTCGAGGCGATCGGCCGCATCACGCCGGGCTGTCTCGGGCTCTACAGCGACGCCGCCGAGGCCGCGCTGAAGCAGGTGCTGACCTCGGTGCGCAAGCATTCCACGACCGCGATCGCGATGCAGCTCGCCCATGCGGGCCGCAAGGCCAGTAGCGCGCGGCCCTGGGACGGCGGCCAACTAATCCCGGTGGAGCAGGGCGGCTGGCAGACGGTGGCGCCATCGGCGCTGCCGCACAAGGAGGGCGAGGCGGCGCCGCTGGCGCTGGATGCAGCGGGCCTCAAGCGCATCCGCGAGGCCTTCGTCGACAGCGCCAAGCGCGCGGAGCGCATCGGCATCGACGCCATCGAGTTGCACGGCGCGCACGGCTATCTCCTGCATCAGTTCCTGTCGCCGATCTCCAACAAGCGCACCGACGAATATGGCGGGTCTTTGCAGAACCGCATGCGCTTCCCGCTCGAAATTTACGACGCCGTGCGCGCGGCCTTCCCGCACGACAAGCCGGTTGGCATGCGGGTGTCGTCGACCGACTGGGTCGAGGGCGGCTGGGATCTGGCGCAGACGATCGAGTTCGCCAATGCGCTGAAGGCGCGCGGCGTCGACTGGATCGACGCCTCCTCCGGCGGCGTCTCGCCGCTGCAGAAGATCCCGCTCGGCCCCGGCTACCAGGTGCAGTTTGCGGAGGCCATCAAGCGCGAGACCGGATTGCCGACCATCGCCGTCGGCCTGATCACCGAGGGCAAGCAGGCCGAGGAGATCGTCGCATCCGGCAAGGCCGACATGATCGCGCTCGCCCGCGGCATGCTCTACGACCCGCGCTGGGCCTGGCACGCCGCCGCCGATGTCGGCGGCGAGGTCGAAGCCCCGCCGCAATACTGGCGCTCGCAACCCTCGACGCAAAAGGCGCTGTTCGGCAAGACCACGTTCGGGGCGCGGTGAAGGCGCGCTGCTGGTGTGGCGCCCCAGTGCGTGTGTGGCACGATGGCGGTGCCGCAATAATCGCCGTCGTCCCTGCGCACGCAGGGACCCATACCGCGTGATCTCGCGATGACCCGCGGTGCACGTTGACAACTTAACTAAGAGTCTTCGTCAAACCACGTCCTGTGGTTATGGGTCCCTGCTCCCGTGCGCAATTGCGCACTAGGCAGGGACGACAGCGGAATGTGAAGCGCGCCTTTCGCGTCTCTCACGCAACGGCATCCCCCGCACGCCCCTCACCTCCCGCATCCGTAAATCCCCCCAGCTTCCACCCCCCGCAAAACTGGCCTAACCTTGCGCGACCCAACTCCTCGCGGAGGCCTGCCATGCGGTTTCGTGTTCGCAATACGGCTCATGTGTTCGAGCGTGTCGGGCTTGCGATGGCCGGCGCGGCGTGCGGGCTGTTCGTCGGCGCCTATGTGGGATCGGCGATATCAGCGCTCACCACGCAGGGCTTTCTGCTGGTGATGATGGTGCTGGGCTTCGTCGGCTTCTATCTCGGCATCGACACGCCGCAATTGCCGTTCGACGAGGCGCATAGCGAGATCGACGCCGCCGAATTCCTCAGCGCCGCCGGCACGCTCTGCGCCACGCTCACCGCGCTCGCCTCCGTCGCCGTCATCGTGCTCCGCCTCGATCCGCATCTGGTCTGGACCTGGCTCGCTCTGCTGGGCTGGATCGCCGGCGTCGCCATGCAGATCGTCGGCGGCGCGAAGGCGCGGATGCGGAAGTAACGGGGGAATTGTTGGAGAACAATCGTGCTCCGGGCTCGCTACAACCTCTCCCGCTTGCGGGGGAGGTCGGCGCGTTCCGGGCGATGCGAAGCATCGTCCCGCGCGCCGGGTGGGGGCTCTCTCCGCTGGGGGAATCCCTCTGCGGAGACACCCTCTCCCCAGCCCTCCCCCGCAAGCGGGGGAGGGAGCGCACCTACAGCGCAGCGGCGCTTGTGACTCCAGCGTCCCTCAAAACACCACGCCCACGCGCGTGCCGCGCTTCCAGGCGATGCGGCAGCGCTTCTTGGTGTTGACGTGCAGCAGTTCAAATCTGTCGGGGATGTTCACCTGGCCGCCGAGATCGACGCAGGCGCCGCCGGGCGAATAGTCGATCAGCGTGCAGTTGATGACAGGCGCGCGCGGGTCGGTGATGATCTTGGCCTGGCGCGACACCAGCCCGGCAGGCTTCACGCGGGCATATTTACGCGGATACATTGGCACTCTCCTCCAATTCCGCAGGTTCTCGCGGCGGGTTCGGAGCCAATGATGGAACGCAGATGATGCGATCCAGCTAAGGCGGGCGGAAGAATTTTAATGAAAAGTAGCGACGAAGGAAGAAAGCGGCGGTAGCGGGGTGGGGTGTCACCTCAGACTCCCCTGTCGTCCCTGCGAAAGCAGGGACCCATACCGCGTGATTCATCGATTGCGCGCGGTAGCAATCCCGAACGACTGATCGTCGCCAGACCCCTCCCTGTGGTTATGGGTCCCTGCTTTCGCAGGGACGACAGCGGTGATGTTGGCGCGCACCTGCACCCGTCAATGAGAGCGCCGCCCTCCTCACACCCCCACCGTCTCCGCCTCCGCATGCTGCGGCCCCACCGGCATCGGCACCGTCACATAGTCCTTCGGCAGATTCACCGGCCGGTAATCCGGCTCCACCGCCATCCGCTTCAACACGCTCTCATGCACATGCGCGCCTTCGGGGATGGGGCGCGGCTCGCAATCGGGGATGTAGAAGCCGAGAAACACTTTCCGCTCCGGCCACTCCTTGTACTTCGCGCTCTTCGGCAAGAACTCCAGCAGCCGCCAGCCCGCCGTCATCGAATCGTGCAGCGCGCCCGTCTTCCCGGTGTAGGCCGGCTCGACATACTGGAACGGTGAGTTCTTGCGCTGGATGCCCCAGGCGAGCTGCTTGATGGTCGCCGGGTTGAAGTTCAGCCCCGCCTTCTCCGCCTCGTCGATCATCCACAGCAACGGATATTTGGAATCCCCGCTCTCGGCTTCCGGATAGCCGCCGCCGACGTCGCTATGCACGCCGGCGAACCACACCTGCAGAATGTCCTGCGGCACCTTCTTTTCATCAGGCACGTAGCGGTTGCTCCAGAACTCCTGCGGCTCTTCGTATTTTTTCAGGCGGAACATGCAGCGCCGCTCGTCGATCGCGATCGCCTGCCGGAAGATCTTGACGCTGGGGTTGCGCAGCGTGAAGGCGAGCTCCTCCAGGCTCGGCCAGAACAGCCGGTCGGCGCGCGGCACGATCACGCTCGCCACCGTGTCCCACACGCCGATGAAGTGGATGGTCGGCCAGCGCGTCGAGGTGATGCGCGCGAACTGCGCCGCGAGATCGAACTCGTCCTTCGGCAGCGGCCCCTGGTCGTCGAAGGCGACGTTCCTGAGGTCTTCGATGTCGTTGCCGCGCCCGGTGCCGGAATATTGCTTGTAGGCGACGAGGCCCGAGCCGGCGAGGTTCGCCTGCTCCGGCCTGATCAGCCCGACCTTGTGGATCAGCCCCGCCAGCACGCGCACCGTGTAGGCCCCGCGCGAAAAGCCGAACAGATAGATCTTGTCGCCCGGCGCGTAATGCTCGACCAGGAAGCAATAGGCTGACAGCACGTTGTCATCGAGCCCGTAGCCGGTGGCGAGCCCCAGCACCAGATTGATATTGGCCTTGAGCCGGTGCCACGTCGTCGGCTCCGTCACCGTGCCGACGCCGGGATCGTAAAACACCATCTGCCGCGGCTGCGTCTTCTCGGTCTTGCGCAGGCAGCGATAGAGCTTCAGGACGTTGGAGATGTTCTCGCTGATCTCATTGCCGGTGCCGTCACAGCAGATGACGAGGTTTTTCGGGGAGGGGTTGGGGGCGGGGTCGCGCGCGTGGTCCATGGGATGCGCCTCGGGGGGATGCTACCGGGGCGAGTATAGCGGAAAGAGGTGGCAGCGAGGAGACGAAGGCGGCCTCGCAGGCACCGAGCCCCCCATTGCCCATCATCTGTTGATATTAACCTCTTGTTAACCATGCGGTTGCCTAATGTTGACGATGGGGGGATCACCATGTCGGCCCATGTGACGCGACCGAGGTTGATGCCTGTTTCGGCCGATCCGGCCATCCGGTCGGTGGCGAGGCTGGCGGTTCGCGCCAAGGCCGTCCTACAGGGCAAAGCGCCTGTCCTACGGAGCAAAGCCATGTTCGGAAAGGACGACTTAGTGGACAATCTCAGCCGCGATCTCGATCGCGCGCGCGGACGACGCGATGCGCTCGCATCCGAAGCCACGACCCTGACGGCCCAGATCGCCGAAATCGAAGCCCGCCTCATCGAAGAGAAGAAAAGGCGGGAGCGCGAGCGCGTCCTGAGCGAGATCGAAATGATCAAGACGCGAGTGAAGCAAGCCGCCGGCGCGTTTGCGCCCGTCGTCGACGGTCTCTCCAGCGCGATCGAATCGGCTGCGGCCGTCGTGCCCGAGGCGCGCGAGCTCAATAGTTTCCTCGTGTCGGTGGCGACCGAGATCGACAGCGTGCTCGATCCCCTCTTGCGCGAGCTGGATCAGCGTGCGGATGCGGTGCGATCCGGACAGGCAGCGCTGGACTTGCCGAGTTCGGCCGTTGAAGCGCCGCCCGTCGAGCTGCCGAAAGACACCAACGAACGCCTGCTTCGCTTTCCGGCCTGGCTGTCGCGCGACAAGGAGCCGGACAAGAAGGAAACCGCGGAGAGCCCGCGCAGCACGGCAGCGTGAATGATCTGCGCGCTCTAAGCGCGCGGATCTGGAGCAGGATGGCTTTTGGTTGGATCGAGCGGGCCGCGGGCTCGCTCACCCTCTCCCGCTTGCGGGCAGGGCTATCGCTTATGGCGTGCACGAAGCGGCGGCATTGGCAGTCGGCTCCCTCTCCCGCTTGCGGGGGAGGGCTGGGGTGGGGGCTGTCTCCGCATTGGGATTGTTGAGAATCGCGGCGAATGTCCCCGAGTGGTGAGAACCCTCACCCGCCGCTCTCGGGACGATGCTTCGCATCGCCCGAGGCGCGTCGGCCTCTCCCGCAAGCGGGAGAGGCGGAGCAAGCCCACGGTCCTCGTGAAATTCATATGCGATAGCCCTGCGCTTGCGGGGGAGGTCGGCGCGAAGCGCCGGGTGGGGGCTCTTTCCACATTGGGAGTGTCCCATTGCGAAAAACACCCTCTCTCCAACCCTCTCCCGCAAGCGGGAGAGGGAGCCACCGCGTGCCTGGCTAGAACAAGGCTAATCTCAGCGCGTTGTCGCGTAGCAGCGATTTAGTTCCGGCATTGGCAACCGCGGCTCTCGCCCCCCTCAGTTGGCGGCGCGGCGCAGGAAGGCCGGGATATCGAGAACGGCCTCGTCGGGCGCATTGCGCGCAGGCGCGCGGCCATAAGAATCGAGCGGCTGAAGCGCCGGCTGCCGCGCATGGTCCAGTCCCGGCCGTGCCGGTGGCCCCACGGGGTGGTGCGGCTGCGGGCGGAGCGGCGGGCTGCCCGCTTGCGGAATCGGTGCGCTACGCTCGATGCGATCGGCGATGCGGCGGCCGTCGTTGCGCAGCCTGCCGGCGAGCTGCGTGAGGGCGGTTTCCACCGGCAGCGCCTGCGCCGGGTCGAGATTGTCGATACCGGTCGCCACCACCGAGACGCGGACGATGCCCTCTAGGCTTTCGTCAAAGGACGCGCCGACGATGATGTTGGCGTCCGGGTCGGCCTCGTCGCGAATGCGGCTGGCCGCTTCGTCGACCTCGTACAGCATGAGATCCTTGCCGCCGGTGATGGAGATGATGAGGCCACTGGCGCGCTTGATCGAGGGGTTCTCGATCAAGGGATTGGAGATCGCGGCGACGGCGGCGGCGAGCACGCGCTTCTCGCCGGAGGCCTCGCCCCGTCCCATCATGGCCTTGCCCTTCTCCTTCATGACGGAGAGGACGTCGGCAAAATCGAGATTGATCAGGCCTTCCTTGACGATGAGGTCGCTGATGCAGGCCACGCCCGAATAAAGCACCTGGTCGGCAAGGGCGAAGGCATCGGCGAATGTGGTCTTGTCGCTGGCCACCCGGAACAGGTTCTGGTTCGGGATGATCAGGAGGGTGTCGACCGTCTTCAGCAGCTCCTCGATGCCGGCCTCGGCAAAGCGCATGCGGCGCTGGCCCTCGAAGTAGAACGGCTTGGTGACCACGCCGATCGTGAGAATGCCGAGCTCGCGCGCGGTCCTGGCGACGACGGGTGCAGCTCCGGTGCCGGTGCCGCCGCCCATGCCGGCGGTTACGAACACCATGTGCGCGCCGGTCAACTGATTGCGGATCGCATCGATGGCCTCCTCGGCTGCGGCGCGGCCCAGTTCCGGCTGCGAGCCGGCGCCGAGGCCTGCGGTGACATGTGTGCCGAGCTGGATGAGGTGCTTCGCCTTCGACATGGCCAGCGCCTGCGCGTCGGTGTTGGCGACGACGAACTCGACCCCTTGCAGCCCGGCCGTGATCATGTTGTTGACGGCATTGCCGCCTGCGCCGCCGACACCGAACACGACGATGCGGGCCTTCATTTCATGAATATCGATATTGCCAGCCATTTTTCCCTCGCGATTGGTCCGGCAAGCCGGGGATGGAGAAGTCTTCGCGTGCTACCTGCAAGCCGCGCGGTCTGCTTTGACGATGGCGGCGGCCAGATGTCCCAATCGACGCGCGGCGTGTCCCGCGATCGAGCCGCCCCGGCGATCGCTCCGCAGCGCCGTCACTTCGTCTTCCAGTCGCGACGCCCATGCATTGGCTGCCATGGTCTCGGCGGTCGCCTGCTGCAGCTCGACGGCGAGGCGATCGGCGCGCTCCCGCTCGCGCTCGAACACGGCCCTGTAGGCGGTTGCGACGTCTTCGAGCCGCGCGATCTCCGCCTTGAAGGCCTCGGTCTTGACGGCCTCGATCCTTGCCATGGAGGCGGCGATGGGGTCTGCCCGGCGGGCACGTCGCGGGCGGGGCGTGTACCGGAGCTCGTCGAGATCAACGCTCACCAGGGCCTTGCCGTCATCCGAACGCGAGCGCGGCAGAAGGCGTCGTCGCGCCAGCGACCGCGCGGCTTCGCGCGAGATATTGAGGCGGGCACTGAGATCGGCATACGTCAACAACGCAACGCACATCGGCGCTTCTCCTGGAGCGAACCGGGAAGGCATTTCGAGCTAATGATGGCTGGACGATTACAGCAGGCTAGGGTGCGTTGGTTAATGAACGGTTAACGGGCGCGGAGGGTGTTTACGGGTGGCGGCACCGGGCCGACCCCCGGGATCGCAGGGCACCATCTGCCGCGGCTGTGTCCTGTCCGTCTTGCGCAGGCAGCGATAGTGCTTCAGGACGTTGGAGATGTTCTCCGAAATCTCGTTGCCGGTGCCGTCACAGCAGATGACGAGGTTTTCGGCTCCGTCTGGTGGTCGGTTTGGGTTCATGCTCCACGGCATACCCCTCCCGACAATGCCACCGTGGCGATTATAGGGGAAATGCGAGCGTTCAGAACCTGAGGTTAGAAGTTCTAGCTTGGCTTTGAGAATGAAAGAATCACCTCGCGCCGCATCCTCGTATCCAACGATTCGGCAGTGAGGTGTTTAGCCGGAGGAGGGGGAAGATAGCGTCGGTTAGCCGGAAGGGTTCGTGCACGTCTTCGGTCAGTGTTGAGCCCCGACCTCTCTGCCACTGCGGCGACAATTTTGGCATTCTGAATGAACGTGCCACGGACAGTATTCTCGCCGACAACGTATACGGCCTTCCCGCCCGGCGAAAGAACACGCGCCGCCTCACCAACGGCTTGCATCATATCATCGATATAGTGCGCGAGCACCGCTTCATGACGAGTGGAAAGCTTAGGTGTTAGCCGCAATTCTGAAATGATCTCTCGGATGCCTACATCATCGCGAGCCTCTTGATCGCCGCATTCTGTGCCTACGCTTTCGGTGCGAATGTTGCCCAATTCACCGACCGTATATCCCATCCAAACCAGCGAGAATTTGCTACACCGCATGTAGTCGATTGCGTTCAGATATGGCGGAGATGTCAGCACGAGATCGATGGAGCCGGCTCTTATTGGAAGGTCGCGAGCATCGCCAAGGAGGGTCCGGGTCGCTGGCCCCCTATCGGGTTGGTCCTTGGCGATACAATTCTTCAGCACAAGCTCGACTGCGGCAATGAACTTATTGAATGGCTTTATGGGCGCGCTTTCAAATGCCCGATGTGGACGGCTGTGCGATAGATCCATCGCCAACGAGGCGCCAGCCTGCTTAGTGATGATCAGACGCGAGAACGCGCACCACAACGCGTCTCTCACGGGTTCGCTTTTGGTATCGAAAATCGCTTCGGCAAGCGAACTCAACTGACGACGGGCGTAACCGTCGAACCAGTATCGAACGAATCGACGAGTGTCCGGATCTGCGTTTCGTGGATAAGCGTCCCCGACACTGCGCTCTGGGAAGGCATCTTTCGCTCGCTCCAAGACACGAGCGGCAGCTCGCCTAACTTGCGATGTGTCTACCGACGTTGTCCAAACGCGCGCTAGCAGAACGGCCAGTGGATCGATGTCTATGCCGATCGCCGAATGGCCGCTCGCCCGTGCCATCGCAAGCACCGTTCCGGAACCCATCATGGGGTCGAGAACTCGAATTCTATCTTGCTCGTTAGTCAGGATGTCGAGTGCGATCCCCGGAGCCATTCGAGCGGGAAACGGGTGTACTGGATCGCGCCCGAGCGCCTGCTGTATGGTCTTTTTGTAAGCTTTGCTCATGTTGCAATTCGTGCTGAAGCGGCAGGGAAGTCTTCGGAGTGGTCCAATTTATTGAGTGGCGACTGACTCAGCCGGTTGCGTAGCGTTCGCGTACTCGTGTCTTCAGAGTTTCAGGGATTGTGCCTATTCCCCGTGAGACTTTGTACTTCAGCTCACCCCGATTGCCGGCCAGTTCATACTGTGTACGTGGGGGCCTTGATATGCTGACCCACGCGTTTTCGCTTTCCTGAAAGCCGACGATGCTGTGCAAGTCAGCGAACGAGAGCGTTACCAGACCGTCGGTCCCGCACACGAAGACCATAAAGGAGTCCGGAAACTTATGCTCCAAATCCAAAAGGTCTGCGGCCTGCTCAATGTTGAAGGTGAAGCGCCAAGGCGACATCCTCTTGGATGAGTGCTTGATGTAAACGCCAACACGTCCGTTCATAACGAAGGCGTTGATGCGGCCCTCTCGGACAAAAGGGCGGAATGACACCGACATAGAGTAGTCGTTCTCAACCGCGAGCTGTCGAAGAACGACACCTTGATAGAATTCGTAGTCATCCAACATTTTTGACATTCTTTAAAAAAGTAATGTTGCCATTGAACCTGTAGATCAATCGTGCCTTGTTCTTCGAGTTATAGAAAATCTTGAAATGATGCAACGCATCGGGGGATTCGCGTTTGGCTTGACCAAAAAGTCCCTTCCTTCGCTCGATTTTATCTTTGTCGGCATCCTTCATGTTTTCGATGGTGCTCGATGGATGTAGGGCGATTGATGTCGGGCCGTTCGGAAGTATGCGCTGCACATATCGGATCAAATAGTCTGGCAGCGCGTCGTTGCCTATTTTCTCTTGTAGTCGCCGCAAGCTGCTGATCGGGTCATTAGAGCCGTGCAGAAACCGCTCGATGTCCGAAGAGTAGTCGAAGATCGGAAATGTCATCTCGCCTTTGTCGAGAACTACATTCGCCTTGTCGATGCTGCTGGACGCGACGGCTGCGATTCGCTGGTCGGCCAGCCAAACGGGTGAGCCCTTCTTCGTCTTGATCGCTTCAAGCGCCAACTTGTGGAAAGCAAAGCAGCGTTGCCAGTCTAGATACAGTGGCTCGGGTATGGTGAGTTCGAAATAGGGGAGATGTTTCTTTCTCGATCCAAACATCCGAGCGCGCTGAATGTAGGTGTCTTGTTGTATCTTGTGCTTTGAATCTCGAGTGAAGAACATTGAGAGCAGATTGTCGAAAGTCACGCCTCTTGAAACGATGTTGCCGCCGATGACGAATGTAAACATGGCGGCAGGTGAGGTGGCCGATTTGAAGTCGACGTTCTTGTCGCGTTCACTATTCATTATGACCGTGCTGGTCTGATCGCAGTTCGTCACGATGTACGCTAGGATGCTGCTCGCTTGCTCAGGGCCATATAGCTTGGTTGCGATCTTGCCAATCTCGTGTGTGTACGACTCAAATTTCTTCGAGTGCGTATCCGAGAGCGTGTTCATTACGTCGTCGATTGGCCTCTTGTCCGACTTATGGTCGAGTTTCTTTCCGCTCGTGTGTATGAGCATCGAGAAATTTTCGTCGGCCTTGGTCGCTAAGTTGAGCGCGGCAACTCGCACCAGAAATCGAAAGATGGCCTCGCGCAAGTATTTCGGGCTGTCGTCAGTGTCGGGAAGTGTGTGCAGGGAAAATTGCACATCAGTATCTAGAGGAAAGAAAACGTCTTGCCCTGTGTAGGCCTCATGCGGAGGGAAGTTGACCCATTTCTCGTTGTCATTGTCGAACGTGTTGTTCAGGTCTAGCCGAGCGGGAGTTGCGGTCACGCCGATGTAGATGCCGTCGTGGCTGATCAGCTTCTTAATGAGCGCGTTTATCTTAGTGACGTCGCCCTTGTTTATTAGAGCGTTCGGCGTCGCGAAGTCCGCTTCATCGTCGATGATGACCTTGTCGGTGATCCGCTCCAATTTCTGATTTAGTTTTGTTAAGTCGCTCGCATTCTTCTTGCAGAAGATGACGTGGTATCCGGCGGATAGTGAGTATTCGGGATCAATTACATCTGAGAAGTTGCGAGCAGCCGGTGATAGTTTCGATCGCTGGAAACGATCCAAGTTTTGTTGGAGTAGCTGAACGCTGTCATTTAACAGGTGGACGACGACCCGATGTCCGTCATCTAACATTTTGGCGGTGAGACAGATCATCATTTCTGTCTTGCCGCTTTGGGGCTCTCCGTAGATGACAAATGACGTGGTGCCGCTCTCAAGAGTATCGCAAGCGCTTGAGACTGCCGCTTCGATGCACGACGTCTGCTTGCCGAGAGCTTTCAGCCGATTCAGCTGCGTTTGATATCGATCGCGCTGCTGCGCGATCGCCCGCAGCTGGCTGACACTGAGCCCCACCTACTACCCCCGTAGTTGAAATGTCGTTTTTCACGATCATAACGGGCAAAGGATTCTGGGCAAGGTCGGCGGAGGTATAATGTCGCCGAATTCAAAAACAAAAACGGCCGGATCTTCCGATCCGGCCGCAACGCAAACTCTTACTTCGCTAAGCCTACGCCACGCGACGCAACTTAGCCCCCGCCCTAACCTAAAAAACTCAGCTGGCCTTCTTGGCCGGCGCGGTCGTCGGGCCGACCTTCTTCTGGATGGCGCGCTTCAGCTCGAGGGCGCGCGGCGACAGGACGTCGGCGTTGGCCTTGAGCAGGAAGGCATCGAGGCCGCCATTGTGGTCGACGCTCTTGACCGCGTTGGTGGAGACGCGCAGGCGCACGTTGCGCTCCAGGGCTTCGCTGATGAAGGTCACGTTGACCAGGTTCGGCAGGAAGCGGCGCTTGGTCTTGATGTTGGAGTGGCTGACCTTGTGGCCGACGAGGGGGCCCTTGGCCGTCAGTTCGCAGCGGCGAGACATGGCATAAATCCTTGAGTTCGATCCCCCAACGATTGCGGCCGCCATTCTGGGCGCCACGGGGGCTAATTCTTTTGTCCTTGCAGGGAGCGGGCGGACGTATAGGGGGGAAGGGGCGGGCAGTCAAGGTTTTGGGCGGTCTTTTGGGGCCGCCGGGGTGGTGCGCTCCCTCTCCCGCCTGCGGGGGAGGGTGGGGTGAGGGCTCTTTCCTCTGGGGGACACTAGCTAGTGCCACCCAGAGGAGAAAGCCCTCACCCGCGCTTCGCCATAGCCGAGGCTCCGCCGAGGCGTTCTCAAGAGGACGGCCGCCGAAGGCGGCCTGTGCTCTCCCGCAAGCGGGAGAGGCTGGGAGCCCGCGGCTACCCCCCGATCACCAAAACGGCAATGTTTGTCGCGCCTTACCATCACATAAAGGGCGTATTCGCGCCTGAAGACTCCGGTGGAGTTCCCGGCTCGATACGCCCGGACACATTGTTTGCCGCGGTTTTTGGCTTAAGTAACAACCGTCGCGCCCCGATTGGATTGTTTCGTGCTCACACCGTCCCCTTTTGCGCCAGAACAGCGCTCAGTCGGCCCGCGCTTTGCCGGCTGGCTGGCGGCGCTTTGCGGCCTGGTGGTGGCGTGGGGCGCGGTGCCGGCAGCGGCACAGGGCAAGCTCGAGGCGCAGTATGAGGCCTCGCTGGCCGGCATTCCCGTCGGCAAGGGCGCATGGAACATCGACATCCAGGACGACGTGTTCTCGGCGGCGGCCGCGGGCGGCACCTCGGGGCTTCTGAAGTCGTTCACCGGCGGGTCCGGCACCGGCGCTAGCCAAGGGCGCATCGTCAACGGCGCGCTGGTGGCGACCGGCTACCAGGCCTCCACCACCACCTCGAAGAAGACCGAAGAGATCCGCATCACGCTCGACAAGGGCAATGTGAAGGATTTTGCCATTCTGCCGGAGCCGCCGGTCGATCCGGACCGTATCGTCGTCACCGACGCGCATCGCCGCGGCGTCTGGGACCCCATGACGGCCTCGCTGCTGCGCGTGCCCGGCAATGGCGACCCCGTCTCGCCGGACGCCTGCCACAACTCGGCGCCCGTGTTCGACGGCCGCATGCGCTACGATCTGAAGCTCGATTTCAAGCGCATGGAGAGCGTGAAGGCGGAGAAGGGCTATCATGGCCCGGTGGTGGTCTGTTCGCTCTATTTCGTGCCCGTGGCCGGCTACATTCCCGACCGCCCCGTCATCAAATACCTCGCCGCCCAGCGCAACATCGAGATCGCGTTTGCCCCCGTCGCCGGCACCCGCATCCTGGTCCCGTTCTGGCTGAAAGTGCCGACGCCGCTCGGCCCGGCCATGCTGGAAGCCACCAGCTTCATCACCACGGCCCAGCCGCCAAGGGTGGCGAAGACGCAGTAAGCGGCTGTTTCCGCGCCTGTCCTTTGTTAACTCGTCACCCTGAGGTGGCCGCCTCTTTGGCGGCCCTCGAAGGGCGACAGCCCGCCTCTCACCGCGAGAAAACCAGCGCCAGCCGCCGCAACCGGGCCGTCCATCCTTCGAGGCTCCCGGCGCGGTGCTGGGCACCGCGCCACTCGCACCTCAGGATGACGGAAGAAGTGTCGTGATTTCAAGCACATCCCTACTGTGCATGGGGTTGTTTTCGCGAAAACGAGTTTGGGCGGCCTCGATCCTGGAATCCATTTGACTCCTCCCCGATTCTGATTCGACTCCGCGTCGTCCCCAACTTAAGGGTTTGCGCCATCGAAACGTCACTTGTACGGCGGCCCAAAACTCCATCTAGTTGCAGCCAACAAGACTCCCGCGACATGTTGCGTGAACGGAACATGACTCCAGGGGGAGTCAGCGATTCGGCCGCGATTCGTTCTAGAGTCGTTCCGAAGCTTAAAGCCAACGGGAAAAGCGTCGCAAAGTGAGACAGTTGCGCGAGGTTTGGGGAGGCGCCGGATTCTCCGCTGCCACATCCCGTCACCCTGAGGTGGCCGCTTCTTCAGCGGCCCTCGAAGGGCGACGGGCCCGGCTGGCGCCACGGACATTCGCTGGGTTGGCACCCGGGCCGTTCATCCTTCGAGGCTCCCCATGCGGCGCGATGCGCCGCATGGCTCGCGCCTCAGGATGACGGGCTGATGGTGGGCGGATCAGCCCCAAGCCCCGCCCCCGCCCCAGACAGCACTGACATTCGCCCAAATCGCCACTACCTAATCCCCCAGATGCCCTTTTCCTCCTCCCCCTTCGCTTCCGAGCGCGCGCCGTCCGATCGGGTGCCTGGCGCCGGCGTCACTGCGGTGCTCGGGCCGACCAACACCGGCAAGACCCATCTCGCCATCGAGCGGATGCTGGCGCATCCGTCGGGAATGATCGGCCTGCCGCTGCGCCTGCTCGCGCGCGAGGTCTACAACAAGATCGCTGGCCGGGTCGGCGCCGAAGCGGTCGCGCTCGTCACCGGCGAGGAGAAGATCAAGCCCAGGAATCCGCGCTATTGGGTCTCGACCGTCGAGGCGATGCCGCGCGACCTCGACCTTTCCTTCCTCGCCGTCGACGAGGTCCAGATCGCGAGCGATCTCGAACGCGGCCACGTCTTCACCGATCGCATCCTCAACCGCCGCGGCCGCGACGAGACGCTGCTCTTGGGCGCCGCCACGATGCGCCCGATCATCGAGCGGCTGCTGCCTGGCGTCTCCATGATCACGCGGCCGCGCCTGTCGCAGCTCGAATTCGCCGGCGACCGCAAGATCACGCGCCAGCCGCGCCGCACTGCCATCGTCGCGTTCTCGGCCGACGAGGTCTACGCCATCGCCGAGCTGATCCGCCGCCAGCATGGCGGCGCCGCCGTGGTGCTGGGCTCGCTTAGCCCACGCACGCGGAACGCGCAGGTGGCGATGTTCCAGAACGGCGATGTCGATTATCTCGTCGCCACCGATGCCGTCGGCATGGGCCTCAATCTCGACGTCGACCACGTTGCGTTTGCCTCCGACCGCAAGTTCGACGGCTACCAGTTCCGCCGCCTGACGCCGTCCGAATTCGCGCAGATTGCGGGGCGCGCCGGCCGCGCCACGCGCAACGGCACCTTCGGCACCACCGGCCGCTGCGCGCCGTTCGAGCCCGAGCTCGTCAACGCGCTGCAGAACCACACTTTCGATCCCGTGAAGATGCTGCAATGGCGCAACGCCAGGCTGGATTTCTCCTCGCTCGGCGCGCTCCAGGTGTCCCTGAACCTCGCCCCCGGCCATGAGGCGCTGACGCGCGCGCCGGTTGCCGAGGACATGCGCGTGCTCGATCACGCCGCCCGCGACGTCGAGGTGCGCGATATCGCGCATGGCAAGGCGGCGGTGGAGCGGCTGTGGGAGGCCTGCCAGGTCCCCGATTACCGAAAACTGTCGCCGGCCGCCCATGCCGAGCTGGTGACCACGCTGTACGGCTTCCTGATGCGGAAGGGATGCATCCCCGATGCCTGGTTCGAGGCCCAGATCACCCAGGCCGACCGCATCGACGGCGATATCGACACGCTGTCGGCCCGGATCGCGCAGATCCGCACCTGGACCTTCGTCGCCAACCGCCCGGACTGGCTGAAAGACCCCGAACGCTGGCAGGGGATCGCGCGGGAGGTCGAAAATAAATTATCGGATGCGCTCCATGAACGCTTGACTGAGCGTTTCGTTGATCGCCGGACCAGTGTATTGATGCGCCGCCTGCGGGAGAACACGAGCTTGAATACTGAAATCGGCAAGACCGGCGAAGTCATCGTCGAAGGCCATGTCATCGGCCGTCTCGATGGCTTCACCTTTGCACCGGATGCGGCGGAAGCTGGCTCCGATGCGAAAGCCTTGCAGGCTGCAGCGCAAGCAGTGCTCGCCGGCGAGATCAACACGCGCGCCGAAAAGCTCGGCAATGCGCCGGACGATCAGTTCGTGCTGACCTCGGAAGGCATCATCCGCTGGACCGGCGACGCCGTGGCGCGGCTGTCTGCCGCAGAGGACGCGCTGCATCCGCGCATCCGCATCATCTCCGACGAGCGCCTGACCGGCGGCCCCCGCGAGAAGGTGCAGGCCCGGCTCGAGCTCTGGCTCAAGACCCATGTCGAGAAGCTGCTCGGGCCGATGTTCGAGCTCTCCAAGGCCGAGGACGTCACCGGCATCGCCCGCGGCATCGCCTATCAGCTCGTCGAGGCGCTCGGCGTGCTCGAGCGTCCCAAGATCGCCAACGAGCTGAAGGATCTCGACCAGCCCTCGCGCGCGGTGTTGCGCAAATACGGCGTCCGTTTCGGCGCCTATCACATCTATTTCCCCGGCCTTTTGAAGCCCGCCGCGCGCGCGCTCGCAGCGCTGCTCTGGGCGCTGAAGCAGGACAATGTCGATCTGTCCTCGCTCTCGGGCGCGCAGCATCTGGCATCCTCGGGCCGCACCTCGTTCCCGGTCGACAAGGCCCTGCCGCGCGATGCCTATCGCGTGCTCGGCTACAAGCAGGCCGGCGAACGCGCCGTGCGCGTCGACATTCTGGAGCGTCTTGCCGATCTGATCCGTCCGGCGCTGGCCTGGCGCGAGAACGCGTCCGGCGAAAAGCCGGCCGGCGCCTTCGATGGCCGCGGCTTCGTAGTGACCCAGGCGATGACCTCGCTCACTGGTTCGGCCGGCGAGGATTTCGCCTCGGTCCTGCGTGCCCTCGGCTATCGCATGGAGAAGCGTCCGCCGCTGCCGCAAAAGCCGGCCGTGGTGGAAACGGTCGCGGCCGAGACGCCGCCGGCTGAAGGCAGCGCCGAATCCGCAACAGAGACTTCGACCGAGACCGCGGCGGAGGCCGTTGCCGGCCTGCCGGCGGAAGCCTCCACCGAAGCTGTCGCCGAGCCGGTCACGGTCGAAGATGCGCCCGGCATGGAGCTGCAGGACGAGCCGGCTCAGGAGGCAGAGCCCGCGCTCGAAGCCTCTCCCGAGGCCCCCGTCACGCCCGAAGACGCCCCCGGCATTGCGCCGCCGGCGGAAGAGCCCGCTGCGCCCACCGAGACTGCCGGCCTCGAAGCCGCTCCGGCCGAGACGGCCGCAACCGAAGCCGCCGCGTCACCCGACGCCGCCGCGCCTGTCGAAGCTGCGGCGACGCCCGCCGAGCCCGAGCTGATCGAGGTCTGGCGTCCCGGCGGCCGTCACGAGGACCGCAAGCCGCGCCACGAGCGCCATCGTCACCAGCGTCACCACCATCAGCGTCCGCAAGGAGGCGCTGAAGCTGGCGCTGCACCCGGTGCAGCGAGCGCCGCGCCCGGCGAAGCAGCCGACGGCGCCAAGCCGGGCCATCGTCATGGCGGCCATCGCAGGGACGGCGGCAGAGACTTCCGCAAGCCGCGCGAAGGTGGCGAAGGCGCGCCGCGTCCCGAGGGGCGCGACGACAGGAACCGCCGCTTCGAGGGCAAGGATCGCGACAACAAGGGGCGCGATCGCGACAAGGGCAAGTTCGGCGGAGATCGCGACAAGGGCCGTGACAACCGTGGCCGCGACCGCGACAAGGGCCGCGACCGCCAGGGCGGACCCTCGCTGCGTCCCTACGCCTCGAGCGCAAATCCGCGCGAGCGCGATCGCCCGGCCGATCCGAATTCGCCCTTCGCCAAGCTCGCGGCTCTGAAAGAGCAGCTGTCCGGGCGGAAGGAGTAGCATAGCGTTTTCAAGCGAAGTGCGGAGCGGTTCGCGTGAAGAAAACGCGTCAGAAGGAATAGAGCCACGACGACCGAGCGGCAGCGCCTCGACAAATGGCTGTGGCACGCGCGGGTGGTGAAGGCGCGCACCTCCGCGGCCGAGCTCGTCGGGTCGGGCCACGTTCGCGTCAACGGCGAGCGTGAAAAGTCGCCGGGGCATGCGATCAAGATCGGCGACGTCATCACCGTCGCGCTCGATCGCACCGTGCGCGTCCTGAAAGTGACGGGCTTCAACGAACGCCGCGGCGATGCCGCCTCGGCACGGGTGCTCTTTGAGGAGCTAAGCGAAGCGAAACGCAATTAATTGCGTTTCGAATTCAGTTCTTGGTCGATCAAACACACAAAGCCGTCATGATCGGGCCTTCCCGACCTTGCAGCGCAGGGCCATACGCGCTACGCAAGCCGCGACTTTTAAAAGAGCTTTTCGGAGCGTTGGATGACTTACGTCGTCACTGAAAACTGCATCAAGTGCAAGTACACCGACTGCGTCGAGGTCTGCCCGGTCGACTGCTTCTACGAGGGTGACAACATGCTCGTCATCCACCCGGACGAGTGCATCGATTGCGGCGTGTGCGAGCCGGAATGCCCCGCCGACGCCATCAAGCCGGACACGGAACCGGGCCTGGAAAAGTGGCTTTCGGTCAACGCCGACTACGCCAAGAGCTGGCCGAACATCACCCAGAAGAAAGAATCACCTGCCGACGCCAAGGAATTCGACGGCATGGAAGGCAAGTTCGAGAAATATTTTTCTCCGAACCCCGGCTCCGGCGACTGAATCGGGCTCAAACTTAACCCTAATAGCGGCGCTTCCGCCGAAAACCAGCCCTCAAGACCCCTAAATCATTGATTTTTGCGGGAAATGTGCTATATTGGGCACATTAAGCCGAACCCTGTCAGCCCCGTTGGCCCCGCTGGGTTCCCGTGAAACCAAATGTCGAACAGGGGCGTGGCAGTTTCCGCGCGCAGGCTGTGTCACAGAAAACGCGTAAAAAGAGTACTTCAGCGAGGGCTTCCCATAAGGAGGCCAAAAAAGTCGCCGCGGCCAGCCGTAGCGCATCCAAAGGTCGGACCGCGACGAAGGCGCCGGCTGCAAAGTCCTCGAAGAACAAAAGAAGCGCAATGCCTAACAAGACTGCCAAACCGGCCGCGAAAGCGACCGTTGCCAAGCCTGCTGTCAAGCCCGTTGCCGCCAAGGCTCCCGCTGCCAAGCCCGCCGCGTCGAAGGCTCCCGTTGCTGCTCCTGCCAAGGCTCCCGTTGCTGCCGCCAAGCCCGCTGTGAAGCCGGCGGCTGCTGCGCCGAAGGTCGAGGAAAAGAAGGTCGTGACCCAGCGTCAGGGCTTCAAGGCCAATGAATTCGTCGTCTATCCCGCTCACGGCGTCGGCCAGATCCTGGCCATCGAGGAGCAGGAGATCGCCGGCGCGAAGCTCGAGCTGTTCGTCATCAACTTCATCAAGGACAAGATGACGCTGCGCGTGCCGACCGCCAAGGTCGCCAATGTCGGCATGCGCAAGCTGTCCGAGCCGGCGCTGGTGAAGAAGGCGCTGGAGACGCTCAAGGGCCGCGCCCGCGTCAAGCGCACCATGTGGTCGCGCCGCGCCCAGGAATACGAAGCGAAGATCAATTCGGGCGACATCGTCGCGATCGCGGAAGTCGTGCGCGACCTCTACCGCTCGGAGTCGCAGCCGGAGCAGTCCTACAGCGAACGCCAGCTCTATGAAGCGGCGCTCGATCGTCTCTCCCGCGAGATCGCGGTGGTGCAGCACTCGACCGAGACCGAAGCGGTCAAGGAGATCGAAGCCCAGCTCGCCAAGAGCCCGCGCCGCACCAACGCCAAGGCGGAAGCCGCCGACGGCGAGGGCGATACGGATGCCGAGGGCGATACCGACGACACCGATGGCGACGACACCACCGTCGCCGACGAGGCCGCGTAAGCGTCGCGTCGTTCGCAAGAGATCAAAAGCCCGGCTGTCCAGCCGGGCTTTTTGTTTGGGGAATGTTTTCCAAGACGATGACTGAAGCTTTGTGCAAGAGGTCTGTCGACAAACTCGGTGTCGTCCCGGCGAACGCCGGGACCCATACTCCCAGGGAGAAGTTTGACGAAGACTAGTCGTTCGGTACGCCTACCGATCGCAACGATAGATTCCGCGGTAGGGGTCCCGGCGTTCGCCGGGACGACGAGAGGAGAGAGTCTTCGTCAAACGACGCGTGGCGGGTCACTTCACCGGCCGCTTCTCGAGCTTCCGCGCCAGCGTGCGCCGGTGCATGCCGAGCCTTCGTGCCGCCTCCGAGATATTGAAATCCGTCTCGATCAGGGTCTGGTGGATGCGCTCCCATTCCAGCGTCTTGATCGAGGTCGGCCGTGCATCGAGCGCGACCTCGGCGTTGCCTTCGGCCTTGTTGAAGGCGGCTTCGATGTCGTCGGTGTTCGAGGGCTTTGCGAGATAGTGGCAGGCGCCCAGCTTGATCGCCTCCACGGCGGTCGAGATGCTGGCAAAGCCGGTCAGTACCACGATCAGCATGTCAGGGTCGTGCGTGTGCAAGAGCTCGACGCAGGCAAGGCCGGAGGCGCCGCCGAGCTTGAGGTCGACGACGGCGTGGCCGAAGGAGCGTTCCTCCAGCACGTTCCGCACGTCCTCGATCGAGGCGGCGAGCACGACATCATAGCCGCGGCGCTCGAACGAGCGCTTCAGCGTGCGTGCAAAGCCGGCATCGTCCTCGACGACGATGAGCGAACGGTCAGGCGTCAAAATTCCCTCCGATCGCGAGCGTTGCGAGCGGCAGCGTGAGGCGGACGGTGGCGCCGCGCTTCCTGTGGTTCTCGGCGGTCACGGTGCCTCCGAGCTTGCGCACCACGTTCACCACCAGGAACAGCCCGAGCCCGCCGCCGGCGCGGCCCTTGCTCGAGTGATAGGGCTTTCCGAGCTGCGCCAGCATCTCCGGCGCAAAGCCCGGGCCGCGATCGCTGATCGACAGCACGAGATTGTCGCCCTCGCGCTCGGCGACGAGCTCGACCCATTCCCGCGAGACTTCATAGGCGTTGTCGAGCACGTTGAAGATGACCTGCTTCAGCGCGATGTCGGAGACGATGGCGACGTCCGCTCCGAACGTATTGACGAAGTAGAGCGTCCGCGCCGAGCGCGCGTCGCGCCATTCGTCGACCAGGGCGGTCACGAAGGCCGTCACCGTCGTCGGCGATGAGCCTTCGCCGCGCGCTTCGCCGGCCGAGACCAGGATGCCTGTCACGATCGACTTGCAGCGTTGCAGCGAGGTTTCCATCTCCGCGAGGTCCTCGGCGAGCTCCTGATCGGCGGCAAGATCCGGCATGCGGCGCCAATCGCTGAGGATCACCGAGAGCGAGGCGAGCGGCGTGCCGAGCTCATGGGCCGCGCCGGAGGCGAGCAGGCCCATGCGGACGATGTGATCCTGCTCGGCGGCATGCTGGCGCAGCGCGGCCAGATTCGCGTCGCGCTCGCGCAAATTCCTGTTGATGCGGGTGACGAACACGACCAGCAGCACGGCGTTGAGAACGAAGCCCAGCAGCATGCCGGCGACCGTGAGCGTATAGGTCTCGCTCAGCGGATTCGGCGGCAGATCCAGCGGGCGGTATGCCAGCGTCAGCCAGACAAAGCTCGCGCAGGTCAGCGCGACCAGCGACCAGGTCGAGCGGGCATCGAGCAGCACCGCGCCGAGCGTCACCTGGAGCAGGAACAGCGAGGTGAAGGGATTGGTCGCGCCGCCAGAGAGGTAGAGCTGCGCGGTCAGCGCGGCGACGTCCAGCATCAAGGCGACCAACAGCTCGTTGTTGGTGATCGCGGCGCGATGGCGCACCCAGACCAGGCTGGAGACGTTGAGCAGCACCAGCGCGCCGATCACCGCGCCCATCCGCTCCAGCGGCAGGGGAATGCCGAGCCCAAGATGCACGCCGCCGATCGTCACGATCTGGCCGACCACCGCGGTCCAGCGCAGCTGGATCAGCAGCGCCATGTTCTTGCGGTTGGTCTCGTCGTCGGTCGGACTCGTGCCGATCAGCTCGCTGCGCGCGTCCGCCTGCGATTGCAGCGTGACGGCGAGCCCGCCATGCGCAAGTGTGTGGGAAAGCGTCTTCCCGTCGTCAGGTCGGCTCGACGATCGTTCCAGCATCTGATCCCGTCCTGCGGGCGACGGCATCGGAGCCGCCTGCCTTTTCGTGGACGAAGCGTTTGCGGCGGAACAGCCCGCCGCCGAATGTGACGAAGAGTTTACCCGCCAGCATGAAAGCCAGGGCGAACCACGTCAGCGCGTAGATCAGGTGGTTATTGGGAAAGCTGACCACGGTCAATCCGCCGATTGGACCGCTGCCGGATTGTGATCCGGCATCGGCATCGACGAAGAACGGCGCGACATCGTACAGACCGCGGGCCGTCGCAATCGCGGCGACATCCCGCGAATACCAGCGGTTGTGCTGGGGCACGTTGTTCCGGAGAAATCCGCCTTTCGGCTCTGTCATGCGGAGCAAGCCGGTGATCGCGACCTGGCCGTCCGGATTGCCGTCCCGGCGCGTCGATGCGTCGCGCCGCTCGGACGGCACGAAGCCGCGGTTGACCAGGACCTGTGTGCCGTCGTTGCGCTGGAGCGGTGTCAGCACCCAATAGCCCGGGCCTTCCTCGGTGACCGCCTGGACCAGCGTCTCGCGGTCATGCAGGAAGCGGCCGGTGAGGCTGACATGCCTGTATTCGTCATTTGCCCTGGAAACCGCAGGCCATGAATCGGGCGAGGGGATCGGCTGGACCGGGGCATGGACGCGCTGCTCGACACGGTCGATCAGCGCCAGCTTCCAGGCGCGGCGCTCGATCTGCCAGATGCCGAGTGCGATCAGAAGAACAAAGGCCGTCAGCGAGAGGACCGTGAGCCACAGGGACGGGGACCGCACAGCATCGCTGCGCGCCCCGCTCGTCTTGCTGGTCACGGTCCTGACTTCGCTCACTTCATTCCGCTCATCTGGTGGATCGGCATCATGTTGCTGTTGAGGTGGCTCATCACCCACAGCGAACCCGACAGCGCGATCACTACCATCACGATGGTGAAGATCAGCGCCATCATGCTCCAGCCGTTCTCGGACGTCGTGTTCATGTGGAGGAAGTAGATCATGTGCACGACGATCTGCACGACCGCGAAGGCCATGATCACGAGCGCGGTGATCTGCTTGCTCGGCAGTGCGCCGCTCATCACCAGCCAGAACGGGATCGCGGTCAGCACGACCGAGAGCACGAAGCCGAGCATGTAGCCCGAGAACGTGCTGTGGGCGTGGCCGTCGGCGTGGTGATGGTCGTGCGCGCCGGCTGCGTGGGTATCGGTGCTCATCGCAGAACTCCCAGGAGATAGACGAAGGTGAAGACGCCGATCCAGACCACGTCGAGGAAGTGCCAGAACATCGACAGGCACATCAGGCGGCGGCGGTTGGCTTCGATCAGGCCGAACTTCTGGACCTGCACCATCAGCGTCACCAGCCAGATCAGGCCGCAGGAAACGTGCAGGCCGTGGGTGCCGACCAGGGTGAAGAACGCCGACAGGAAGGCGCTACGCTGGGGCGTGGCGCCTTCATGGATCATGTGAGCGAACTCGGTGAGCTCGATGCCGATGAAGGCGAGACCGAACAGGCCGGTAATCGCCAGCCAGATTTGCGTCTGTGCGACCTTGTTCTGCTGCATCGTCAGCATGGCAAAGCCATACGTGATCGACGACAGCAGCAGCATCGAGGTGTTCACCGCGACCAGGTTCAGGTCGAACAGGTCCTTCGGTGCGGGGCCTGCGGCGTAGTTGCCGCCGAGCACGCCGAAGGTGGCGAACAGGATCGCGAAGATGAGACAGTCGCTCATCAGGTAGATCCAGAAGCCGAGCGAGGTGCTCCAGCCTTCCGGATGCGGGTGCTCGTCGGCGAGATAGAAGACCGGCTCGCCGGTCTGGGCGGGATTGACAGCGACAGTCATTTACTTGGCTCCGGCGAGCTGTTTGGTGCGCGCGTCCTCGGTCCGGATGACGTCTTCAGCCGGAATGTCGAAGTCGCGGTGATAGTTGAAGGTGTGGCCGATGCCGACGACGAGCAGCGCGGCGAAGCTCACGGCGGCGAGCCACCAGATGTACCAGATCAGGCCGAATCCCATCGCGGTGGCGAGGCCGGCAAGGATGATGCCGGTGCCGGTGCTGCTGGGCATGTGGATCGGCCTGAACCCGGTGAGCGGACGCTGGTAGCCGCGCTTCTTCATGTCCCACCACGCGTCATTGTCGTGAACGACGGGGGTGAAGGCGAAGTTGTAGTCCGGCGGGGGCGAGGAGGTCGCCCATTCCAGCGTGCGCGCATCCCAGGGATCGCCGGTGACGTCCTTGAGCTGCTCGCGCCTGAGGAAGCTGACCGCGAACTGCATCAGCATGCTGAGGATACCGAGCAGGACGAGGAAGGCCCCGATCGCGGCGATGACGAACCAGATCTGCAAGGACGGATCGTCGAACACGCGCAGGCGGCGGGTCACGCCCATCAGGCCGAGCACGTAGAGCGGCATGAAGGCGAGGTAGAAGCCGGTGACCCAGAACCAGAACGACATCTTGCCCCAGAACGGATCGAGCTTGAAGCCGAACGCTTTCGGGAACCAGTAGGAGATGCCGGCGAAGGCGCCGAACACCACGCCGCCGATGATCACGTTGTGGAAGTGCGCGATCAGGAACAGGCTGTTGTGCAGGACGAAGTCGGCCGGCGGCACCGCCAGCAGCACGCCGGTCATGCCGCCGATCACGAAGGTCAGCATGAAGGCGATCGTCCACATCATCGGCAGCTCGTAGCGGATACGGCCGCGATACATCGTGAACAGCCAGTTGAACATCTTCGCGCCCGTCGGGATCGAGATGATCATCGTGGTGATGCCGAAGAACGAGTTGACGCTGGCGCCCGAGCCCATCGTGAAGAAGTGGTGCAGCCAGACCAGGTACGACAGGATGGTGATGACGACCGTGGCGTAGACCATCGAGGTGTAGCCGAACAGCCGCTTGCCGGAGAAGGTCGAGGTCACTTCCGAGAAGATGCCGAACGCCGGGAGAACCAGGATGTAGACTTCGGGATGACCCCAGATCCAGATCAGGTTCACGTACATCATCGGGCTGCCGCCGAAATCGTTCGTGAAGAAGTTGGTGCCGACATAGCGGTCGAGCGAGAGCAGCGCGAGCACGACGGTCAGAACCGGGAAGGAGGCGACGATCAGGACGTTGGTGCAGAGCGAAGTCCAGGTGAAGACCGGCATCTTCATCATGGTCATGCCGGGACACCGCAGCTTGACGATGGTGCAGATCAGGTTGATGCCTGACAACGTCGTGCCGACGCCCGCGACCTGCAGCGCCCAGATGTAATAGTCGACGCCGACATCGGGGCTGTAGCCGATGTTCGACAGCGGCGGATAAGCCAGCCAGCCGGTGCGGGCGAATTCGCCGATGAACAGCGAAGCCATCACCAGCACTGCGCCGCCGACCGTCATCCAGAAGCTGAAATTGTTCAGGAACGGGAACGACACGTCGCGCGCGCCGATCTGGAGCGGCACGACGTAGTTCATCAGGCCCGTGACGAGCGGCATCGCCACGAAGAAGATCATGATCACGCCGTGGGCGGTGAAGACCTGATCGTAGTGATGGGCGTTGAGATAGCCTTCGGAGCCGCCAAAGGCGAGCATCTGCTGGCCGCGCATCATCAGCGCGTCGGCAAAGCCCCGCAGCAGCATTACGATGCCGAGGATCATGTACATGATGCCGATGCGCTTGTGGTCCACCGTGGTGAACCATTCGCGCCAGAGATAGCCCCAGAGGCGGAAATAGGTGAGGCCGCCGAGCAGTGCGGCGCCGCCGAGCGCGACCACCGCGAAGGTGCCGACGACGATCGGCTCGTGCAGCGGCAGCGATTCGAAGCCGAGCCGGCCGAAGATGAGCTTGAGAAGATCAGGAGACATGCGGGGATCTCTTTAGGAGTCTGACTTCGGACGCAGTCCGAGGAAGAAGGACGAGGACTTGAGCGGTGCGAAGCTCGGCCGCTTCAGGCCGGCGCCGAGCAGCGGCGCGGTGTCGACGGGAGCCGTGATCGACGCCGTGGTCTTGCCCTGCGGCGCATCGGGCGTGCAGGTGCCGGCGACGAAGCTCGGCTCCGGCCCGAGCGGGGTGCCGCGGCGGGCGTACTTGTCGTAAGTGAGCGGCAGGGTGTTGTTCAGGCCCTGATGACCGTTGCCGCCCTTGGCGTCGATCGCCATCATTTCGCTCTGGCACATCTTGCCGGTCTCGACGCACATGTTGAGGATCAGGCGGTAGAGATCGGAGTCGATCGTGCCGTAGCGGCGCACCGGCTCGTTCTGGCTGGGCTTTTCGAGCTGGAGATATTCGGCGCGGCCGAGCGAGCCGCCGGCGGACTTGGCGCTGGCGATCCAGGCGTCAAAGCCCTTGTCGTCGAGTCCCCTAAAGTTGAAGTGCATGCCGGAGAAGCCGGCGCCGCTGTAGTTCGCCGAGAAGCCCTTATACGTGCCGGCGTGGTTCACCACCGCGTGGAGCTTCGTCTCCATGCCCGGCATCGCGTAGATCTGGCCGGCAAGCGCGGGGATGTAGAACGAGTTCATCACCGAGGATGCGGTGATGCGGAAGTTGATCGGACGGTCGACCGGTGCTGCGAGCTCGTTGACGGTGGCGATGCCGTAATCCGGATAAATAAAGAGCCACTTCCAGTCGAGCGCGACGACGTCGACCTCGAGCGGGGCCTTGGACTGGTCCACGGCGCGGTCGGCATGGATGCGGCCGAGCGTGCGATAGGGGTCGAGCAGATGCGTGCCCATCCAGGTCAGTGCGCCCAGGCAGACGATGATCAGCAGCGGCGCCGACCAGATCACCAGCTCGAGCTTGGTCGAGTGGTCCCATTCCGGCTCGTAGCGAGCGGCCGTGTTGGACTGGCGATAGCGCCAGGCGAACAGCACCGTCAGCGCCATCACGGGGACGACGATCAGGAGCATCAGGACGGTGGAGATGATGACGAGGTCGCGCTGCTGGGCAGCGATATCGCCGGCTGGCGCCAGCACGACGTAGTCGCAGCCGCTGAGCGCAGCAGCCAGAGGTAGTAGCGCCAGGATCTTGAGACGAGACACGGGCCGAGCCTTTGAGAATGAGTTTCTTTTGCGGGGCCAACGGGTAGCTGCGGCGCAACAATCCGGACATTGGACAATTTGTCCAATGTTGCAGTGCGGAATGTTGGGTCAGAGAGGGCCAGATTGCCCGGCGCCCGCCGGGCGGTCGGCTTTGGTTTTCAGGACGTTAAGGGCGCACGAATGGCGACGGCACAGACCCCCGCAATGGCAGACCTCCACACGGGCGAGCACGGCCACGACCAGGCCAGTCCCGGCGAGATCGCCATCGGCGTCATCATCGGCCGCACCTCGGAATTCTTCGACTTCTTCGTCTTCGCGATCGCCTCGGTGATCGTGTTCCCGCGCCTGGTGTTCCCGTTCGCGAGCGAGCTGACCGGCACGCTCTATTCCTTCATGATCTTCGCGCTGGCCTTCATGGCGCGGCCGATCGGCACCGTCATTTTCATGACGGTGGACCGTGCCTACGGCAAGACCGCCAAGCTGATCTCGGCGCTGTTCCTGCTCGGCACCGCCACGGTCGCGCTGGCGTTCCTGCCCGGCCATCACGACATCGGCGTCGCCGCGATCTGGCTGCTGGCGCTGGCGCGCATCGCGCAGGGTCTGGCCTGGGGCGGTGCCTGGGACGGCATGGCCTCGCTGCTGGCGCTGAACGCGCCGCCCTCCAAGCGCGGCTGGTACGCGATGGTGCCGCAGCTCGGGGCTCCGCTCGGGCTGATCGTGGCGAGCGCGCTGTTCGCCTATTTCGCCGGCAATCTCTCGGCCGACGATTTCTTCGATTGGGGCTGGCGCTATCCGTTCTTCGTCGCCTTCGCCATCAACGTCGTGGCGCTGTTCGCGCGCCTGCGCATGGTGACGACGGAGGAATATGCCTCGCTGTTCGAGACCCGCGAGTTGCAGCCCGCGCGCATCTCCGACACCGTCGCGAGCGAAGGCCAGAACATCATGCTGGGAGCGTTCGCGCCGCTGGCGAGCTTTGCGCTGTTCCACATGGTTACGGTGTTTCCGCTGTCCTGGGTGTTCCTGTTCACCCGCGAAAGCCCGGTACGCTTCCTGATCATCGAGATCGTCGCCGCCGTGTTCGGCGTTGGCGCGATCGTGATGTCCGGCATCATCGCCGACCGCGTCGGCCGCAAGTCGCTGCTGATGGGATCGGCGATCGCGATCGCGATCTATAGCGGCTTTGCCCCGCAGTTGCTCGATGCCGGCGCGTTCGGCGAGACCATCTATATGGTGATCGGCTTCATCCTGCTCGGCCTGTCGTTCGGCCAGTCCTCGGGCGCGATCGCCTCGAACTTCAAGCAGGCGTACCGCTACACGGCGTCCGCGCTGACCTCGGACATGGCCTGGCTGTTCGGTGCCGGCTTCGCGCCGCTGGTCGCCTTGCTGCTCGCGACCAATCTCGGCGTCATCGCCTCGGGCGCGTATCTGTTGTCCGGCGCGTTCTGGACCCTGCTGGCGCTCTGGCTCAGCGGCCAGCGCGAGAAGGGCGATATGGATACGGGGCGCTAAGCTCGAGCTGTAGCCACATCACAGGTGCGGTAGGGTGGGCAAAGGCGCATCGCGCCGTGCCCACCATCTCTCTCGATCGCCAAAGATGCGTGGGCACGCTTGCGCTTTGCCCACCCTACGGCACCACCCGTTTCGCTAATCCGCCACGATCTTCACGCGATCGCGCACCTTCACCTGCGCGGTGCGATCGAGCCCGTTCAGCACGCGGAAGCGTTCGGCGGGATGGTCGACGCCGGCCATGCGGTGGGAGAGCGATTCCACGGTGTCGCCGGGCTGCACGGTGATGACCTTGATGCGGAGCGGGCGCGCGGCCTGAATCTCGTCGAGCGTCAGGCGACGGAACGAATTGACGGTCTCGCGCGCATTGCGTTCGCTCTCGGTCGACTTCTGCCGTGCCGCGAAGATGAAGCGATAGACGTCGCTGCCGAAGCGAAGCGCGTAGACCTTGAACTGCCACTGGTCGCCTTTGGCGGCGGCCGACGCAGCCGGGAAACCGTTGATGGTGATGTCCTCGGTGGACGCCTTCTCGACGCCCTCCATCCAGCCGGAATTGAGGTAGTCGCCGAGCGACTGCTCGGCCGGCACGCGCACCACGTCGAAACGCATCGCCTGTGCGCCGCCCTCGCGCACGCCGATCACCGCCTGCGCGGTGTTGTCGAGCGTGAAATTGTCCGGCGCCTGGAAGGTGAAGCCCAGCTTCGGATGCAGGAAGCGGCGGCCGCGGACGAAACCTTCGCTGGGGTCTTCGCCGTAAACGAGGTTGTCGATCGCAGCGAGATAGCTCTCGCGGTCGCGCTCGGCGCCTTCAGGCGCCGTGTATTGCCGCGCGATGGTCTGCGCGTTCTGCACGCGCTCCGGGGTTGCCGGATGCGACGAGGTGAAATCCTGCGCGCGCGGATCGAGCGAGCTCTTGCCGGCCTTCAGCTCGGCATTGCGCTCCATCGCGGAGAGGAAGCGCGCCGCACCATAGGGGTCGAAATGCGCCTTGGCGGAGATGCCGACGCCGATGCCGTCGGCCTCGAACTCCTGCTTGCGCGAAAAGCTCGCCATGGTGAGCTTGGTCTTGGCCAGCGCGAGCGCGGTGAGATCGGGGTCGTTGCTCATGTCGGTGACGACGCGGGTGACGATCGCGGCCTGGCGCGCCTGGTCCTCGCGCATCGCGGCATGCTTGGACAGCACGTGCGCCATCTCGTGGCTGAGCACGGAGGACAATTCCGAGGTGTCGCTGGCGAGCGCGAGAAGTCCGCGGGTGACATAGAGCTGGCCGTTCGGCAGCGCGAAGGCGTTCACGGCGCCGGAATTGAGGATGGTGACCTTGTAGCCCTGGTCGGGACGGTCGGACGCTGCGACCAGCCGGTCGACGGTCTTGCTGACGAGCCATTCGAGCCTGGGATCGTCGTAAGTGCCGCCATAGCTCGCCAGGATGCGCTCGTGCTCCTTCTCGGTGGCGGGGGTCTGCGCGACGGCCGGCTTCGGCTTGGGCATTGCAACGGTCGGCGGGGTCGCGGCAGCCTGGAACCGGCCCATGTCGCCGCAGCCGGCGAGAAGCCCGCCCAGCGCAAGGCAAAGCGCGGCCGGCGCAGCCCGCAGGCGGCGGCAATCGCCCAGTCCGTGCCGTTCTAGCACCCCATTCACTTCGATTAACCCGTGCCCGGCCGTTAAGGCCTTACCCCAGTAGGCTCGTTTGCGCCCAGCAATTCAACCTGTCCCAAGAGACGCACATCGATGCGCGGCCCCGTACTTCCCTCGACCCAGCCTCGGACTCGAATACGCTTACTTTCCAATGACTTAAGGGTGATTCCGGCATTTTCGAACGCCGGTAGCGTGCGCTTTGAAATAGTCACGGCAAAGCCACGTGTCCAGTTCCGCCCGAAGTTGAGGTAGGTCATTGCCCCAGCTTGCCGGACCGACAGGACTTTGCCCTCGACCACCATAAAGCGCCCGATCCCCGCCAAAATATCGTCCGGACTTTCCGCGTTTTTTATGGCCGACGGGTCAGCCCAACTGCCCTTTTTTTGGCGCCGCGCCTCGGCCTCCGACGCCATCAGGGCCGCCGCGCAGTCCTTGTCCGTGATTTCGGCCGACACCAGGGCGTCGCCCTGGGCGAGCAGCATGGCCTGCACCGAGGTGTCGCTCTCGCCGATGAAGACCAGCGCGCCCTGCCGGCCATAGCGGTCGGGCGTGTCGTCGTTGCCGCGGAGTGTCACGTCGCGGCTCGCGAGCAGCGAGGCCAGCGCCTGCTTCGTCGTCGCCGTCGTCTCGATGCCTGCGAGGCGGATCTCGCGGCCATCGTCGAGACGAACGCTGCGCGCATCGACGATCGCGGCGACACGGCCTTCGCCTTGCGACTCGAACTGGCACGGCGTCGCGAGCGCGGTGCGACTCGCGAGGAGAAGGAATGCGACGATGAGGTGAAACAGTCGCGTCACGTGACCCGGAGAGGTTGCGTTGTGTTCGAGTTGTAACGCAAACGTGGCGAACCGCGAAGGCTCTCGTAGGGTGGGCAAAGCGAAGCGTGCCCACGTCTTTGGCTCATCGCGCCGACTCGTGGGCACGGCGCGAAGAGCGCGCCTTTGCCCACCCTACGGCAGCGAGTGCGGGGCTTTGATGTCATCTCACACGCTCGCAATGACGTGGAAACATGTTTCCGCATCTCACCATTCCGCTTTGCGGAAAACATGCCGCCACCGCAAGACTCGCATGGCGCTCTCGCGCTTGCTGCGCTCTTGCGCATGCGGCATGATTGCGGCAACAGCTTTCGCCAAGAGCAATAACCAAGCCGCCATCAGAGTACGGCGCGATAAGGGAGATCGTTTTCCATGAAGACAATTTTGTCGGGCATTTTTGCCGCCGCGTTTGCCCTCAGTGCGAGCGCCGCCGCGCAGGCCCAGGACAAGCCACCTCTCAAGATCGGCGGCATCCTCGACATGTCGAGCCTCTATGCCGACATCACCGGACCCGGCAGCGAGACCGCGGCCAAGATGGCCGTGGAGGATTTCGGCGGCGAGGTGCTGGGGCGCAAGATCCAGGTGCTGGCGGCCGACCATCAAAACAAGGCCGATCTCTCCGCCAACATCGCCCGCGACATGCTCGACAACCAGGGCGTCGAGATGATCTACGACGTCGCGGCCTCCGCCACCGCGCTTGCGGCAGGCGAGATCGCGAAAGCGCGCAACAAGATCATCATCTTCAACGGTCCGGGTTCAATCCGTCTCACCAACGAGGCCTGCGGTCCCTATACCATCCACTACGTGTTCGACACCTACGGCCAGGCCAACGTGACCGGCCTTGCGGCCGTGAAGTCCGGCCTCGACAGCTGGTACTTCCTCACCGCCGATTACGCCTTCGGCCAGGATCTGGAGAAGGACACCAGTGCCGTCGTCACCAAGACCGGCGGCAAGGTGCTCGGCAGCGTGCGCCATCCGCTCAACACATCGGATTTCTCGTCGTTCCTGCTTCAGGCGCAGGCTTCGAAGGCCAAGGTGATCGGGCTTGCGAACGCCGGCGGCGACACCGTCAACGCCATCAAGCAGGCGGCGGAGTTCGGGATCATGAAGGGCGGTCAGAAAGTCTCGCCGCTGCTGGTCTTCGTCACCGATATCGATTCGATCGGCCTGGAGACCGCGCAGGGGTTGCTGCTGGCGGAAGCCTTCTATTGGGACATGAACGACGAGACGCGCGCCTTCTCCAAGCGCTTTCAGGAGCGCGTGAAGCGGCCGCCGACCTCGGCGCAGGCCGGCGTCTACTCCTCCGTCACGCACTACCTGAAGGCTGTGAAGGCGGCCGGCACGACCGATGCAGCGACTGTCATGAAGGTGATGAAGGAGACGCCGATCAACGACTTCTTCGCCAAGGGTGGCAAGATCCGCGAGGACGGCCGCATGATCCACGACATGTACCTGTTCGAGGTGAAGAAGCCGTCGGAGTCGAAGGGCCGCTGGGACGATTACAAGCTGCTCGCCACCGTGCCCGGCAGCGAAGCGTTCCAGTCGCTGGAGCAGTCACGCTGCCCGCTGGTGAAGAAGTGACGCGAAGCGTCATCCCGGGGCGCGCGTAAGCGCGAACCTGGGATCCATCGGGCCGCAGTGATTGTCGACAAATGGATTCCGGGTTCGCGCTTCGCGCGCCCCGGAACGACGGAGCAAAACAACAAGGGAGACGCCCTATGAGCAACGACGTGGTCCTGCAAAAGCTCGAAGGCGGGCTGCTCACCATCACCATGAACCGTCCGGAGCGGAAGAACGCGCTCAACCCTGAGATGGTGGCAGGATTAGTCGAGGCCGCGCGGCGCGCCGCTGACGATCCGGAGGTGCGCGCGGTGGTGTTCAAGGGGGCCGGCGGATCGTTCTGCGTCGGCGGCGACGTCAAGTCGATGGCGGCAGGCCGCGCGCCGCTGCCGTTCGAGCAGAAGCTTGCGAATCTGCGCCGCGGCATGGAGGTCTCGCGCATCCTGCACCAGATGCCGAAGCCCGTGGTGGCGCAGCTCGACGGCGCCGCGGCTGGCGCCGGCCTGTCGATGGCGCTGTCCTGCGACCTGCGCATCGCCTCGGAATCCTGCAAGATCACCACGGCCTTTGCCAAGGTCGGCTTCTCCGGCGATTACGGCGGTACCTATTTCCTGACGCAGCTGCTCGGCAGCGCGCGGGCGCGCGAGCTCTATCTGATGTCGCCGGTGCTCACGGCGAGGGAAGCGCATGCGATCGGCATGGTGACCAAGGTCGTGCCCGATGCCGAGATCGACGCCGCCGCCCACGAGCTGGCACTGTCCCTGGCGCAGGGGCCGTCGATCGCGCTCGGCTTCATCAAGCGCAACATCAACAATGCCGAGCATCTGCCGCTGGAGGACTGTTTTGACGGCGAGGCGATCCATCACACCCGCTGCGGCGACACCGAGGATCACAAGGAGGCCGCAAAGGCCTTCGTCGAGAAGCGCAAGCCGACCTTCAGGGGCGCATGACCATGGCGCCCTATACGCGGTTGCGGCAGATCTGCCTGGTCGCGCCGCAGCTCGCGCCCGTGATCTCCGACATCGCGGAGATCATGGGCCTCGCCGTGTGCTACCGCGACGGCAATGTCGCAAAATACGGCCTGGAGAATGCGCTGCTTCCGGTCGACACGATCATGTTGGAGGTGGTGGCACCCTTCAAGGGCGGTACCACGGCCGGCCGCTTCATCGAGAAGACCGGCGGCCGCGGCGGCTATATGGCGATCTTCTGCTGCAATGATCCCGACGAGCGCGGTCGCAACGCCAATGCGCTTGGCGTGCGCACCGCCAACGTGATCGACCACGCGCCCTATCATGGCGTCCAGCTCCATCCCCGCGACTGCCGTGCTGCCTTCATCGAGTTCAATCACACCGAAGGCAGCGATGATGTTTTGGGGCCATATCCGCCGGCCGGACCGGACTGGCAGAAATTCATCCGCAAGGACGTGACGCAGGTGCTGACCGGCGTGGAGATGCAGAGCCCGGATCCGAAGGGGCTGGCGGAGCATTGGGGGAAGATCATCGGCGTTGCGGCTGAAGGTGCCGAGCTGAAACTGCCCAATGCGGCCTTCCGTTTCGTAAAAGGCGTCAGCGAGATCATGAGCGCGCTCGAGTTTCGGGTGGCTGACGTGGCGCAGGTGCTGCACGCTGCGAAGGCGAGAGGGCTCGCGGTTGCGGGGAACGAGTTTCTGCTCGGCGGGGTGACGTTCCGCGTGAATTGATTGCGCTGTACCCTCTTCCACAAGGGGCCTGTTGCGTTATCTGCTTTTAAGGCTGAGGACGCCAGGAGAGGAGGCCGCGGTCGCGGCAATTGCCGGCCAAGTTTGTAGTTGCCGCCCTTGGCGGGGCGGCTCAGGCGGCGATGTTGGCGGCCCACCGCCTCATGTTGAAGGCGATTGAAGCGAGCAGGACCTGCCCGCTTGGCCCGCCGCGCGGTCACACGAAGAAAAAGTCATTCGCGTGCAGTTGAGACGGAACGACGCCAGTCAACGTGATTGTGTCGTTCACGTCATAAGTGATCACCGTGTTGCCGTGCCCGTCGTTGGCCGCATGGGACTGCACGTCAGCAAAGGTTGCAAACAATGCGTCATCAATCTGGATATGATCCGCGTTCGGCTTGAAGTCGGTGATAACGTCCTTGCCGAAATGAGCGTTGAACACGAACGTGTCAGCGTCCTTGCCGCCGGTAAGGGTGTCGTTGTCCCGCCCGCCGACTAGCGCGTCGGGGCTGTTGCCGCCATTGAGGGTATCGTTGCCGTTGCCTCCATCAAGCACGGTTCGGCTCGTGCCTGCCTTCAGCGTGTCATTACTTTCGGTTCCCTTTACATAAGTCTGGCCCGTACCAATGGCCGAGACGGTTAGCCTGGCCGTGCTAGTGCCGCCATGCCCGTCGTCAACCGTATAGGTGAACGTATCTTGGGTCAGGACTTGCGACGCGCTGCCGCCCTTCGCGGCGGAATAGCTGTAGCTGCCGTCAGCATTCAACGTCAGCGTCCCGAACGCGCCAGCCAGCGCATGGCCGACATTGGCCGCTGCACCATTGACGGCGCTCACGTGCAAGGCGTCGCTGTCCGGGTCGGTATCGTTGGCGAGCACGCCTTGCGCGGCATTGGCGGTGACGACCTTCCCCTTTGCTACGCCGGTGATGTCGTCTTTCGCTAGCGGAGCCGAGTTGGTTACGGGAGTAGCCAAGAAGCTTTTTTGACCGATTCCCTCCTGAAAGTAAGCCCCTGTGATCTGACCGGAGTCATTGATGCTTAGCGCGGCGGTGGAGAAACTGAATGGAATATCGATGGTGGTGTAGTTACCGCCGCTGTAGAGGAAACCATGCTGAACGCCGTCCACGTCATAGTAATACCCCGTAATCTGGCCCGAGGCGTTGATGTCAACGGGGACCGTCGCAAACGCGAGCGGATAATCAATGGTGGTGTAACTGCCGCCGCTATAGAGGAAGCCGTGCTGAACAGAGTTGTCGTCATAGTAATTCCCCGTAACCTGGCCCGAGGCGTTGATGCTCTGGGCGAGCGTCGCGGCCGCGACCGGATAATCAATGGTGGTGTAGCTGCCGCCGCTGTAGAGGAAGCCATGATTGGTGGTGAAATCACTGTAGTACCCCGTAATTTGGCCGGAGTTGTTGATGCTCTGGGCGACCGTGGCACTAGTCCCGAAGGGGTCGTCGATCGTGGTGTAGTTGCCGCTGCTGTAGAGATAACTGTGAATGATGCCGTCGCCGGTGCTGTAGGTTCCGATGATCTGGCCAACATCATTGATAGCAACTGCACCGCTGTCGATGGCTAAGGGATGATCGATTGTGATGTAGCTGCCGCTGCTGTAAAGGAAGGCATGAGTATGGTTGCTAACTTCGGTGTAGTAGCCTACGACTTGAGATGAGCCGTTGATGTCCATGGCAAGAGTGCCGTTAAAGGCGGACGGAATTTCGATGTTGGTGTAGCTACCGTCGCTGTAGATGAAGCTGCGCCGATAGCTGACTTCGTTATCGTAATACCCCGTAATCTGGCCCGAGACGTTGATGCTTGTGGCAGTGGTCCAGTTGGTGGCAATCGGGTAGTCGATGGTGGTGTATGAGTAGGTGGCCATTGCGCCCTCCTATCATCGGCCGGGACATAGCCAGACCGGCCTAATTACTTCGTTGGTCTATCTCTAAGAGATCGAAGCGTTTTTAGTGCGGGCACTAAAATCGTGCTCGCCAAAGGCACAAGGCTGCCCATAGATCGAATCTTTCGGCACCGGCCGAGATGTCGGGTCTTAAACCCGAGGGTAGGCAGCTCTCCCAGAATTGCAGCATAAGACGACGAGACGTACCCACTACGCGGCTCAACGTCGCAGTCCTATGAGGTGATTCCGCCTCGATGCAAAACCTCTGCGATCTTCCTTTCCGGGCTAAGGCAATGCGCGTCAAAACATACCGCCCCGCTCCATCGTCGGGTGACAACGGTTTTTCACTTTGACCCAGTACTTGCTCCGACCAGCCTGATACGGCCGGTCTCGCCGTTTTGATACCAGTCCTTAGAGCTTGCCGGTGCTTTCGGGATTGCGGGACCGACTAGCTCCTAATGACATCAGAGAGCAGCAAACCGCGCGCACTGGCGACCTGGGACACCAATAGCCTATCGCATTTGAATTTGGGGCATCTTTTGTGTTCTCCATTCTCCCACAAGGGGAGAAGGAAGTGAGAACGTTCATCGCCGTGATCACCTCCCCCTAAAATTCGCCGCGCGCCGTTCTTCCGTGGCCTTCACGCCTTCTTTGAAATCCTCCGTCGCGCGCAGCCGGGTCTGCTCGGCGAGCTCGTGGTTGGTCGCGGCCATGACGCGGTCGGCGAGGCCATTGCGCATCGTGGCGCGGGTGGAGAGCAGGCCGAGCGGGGAGCATTCGGCGATCTCGCCGGCGAGCTTCATCGCGGCCGCCTTGACCTGATCCTGCGGCACCAGCTCGTTGGCGAGGCCCCACTTCACGGCTTCTTCGCCGGTGACGCGGCGGCTGGTGTAGAACATCAGCTCGGCGTTGTTCTTGCCGATCAGCTCAGGAAGAGTCGTCGTCAGGCCGAAGCCGGGATGGAAGCCGAGCTTGGTGAAGTTGGCTGAGAAGCGCGCTTCGGGGCAGGTGACGCGGAAGTCCGCCGACACCGCGAGACCCAATCCGCCGCCGATGGCGGCGCCCTGCACGGCGGCGACGATCGGCTTCTTGGCGCGGAAGATGCGCACGGCCTGGATGTAGAGATGGTTGATCGGCCCGAGATTGTCGGCGGGGTCGCCCTTCTTCTCGGCCTCGCGCGCCTCCTGCGCCTGCCGCGCCGGGTCGCCAAAGTTCGCGCCGGCGCAGAACGCCTTGCCCTGCGCCGAGAGCACCGAGCTGCGGATCTCGATGTCGCGGTCGAATTCGTCGAGCGCATCCGCGATCTGGTTGATCAGCGAGATGTCGAAGAAGTCCAGCGGCGGGCGGCGGATCTCGATGGTGCCGACATGTCCGACTTTCTCGACGCCGATGTCTTTGTAGGTGGTCATGATGATCCTCGAATGATTTAGCGCAGGCCCAATCCGCGGGCGATGATGCCGCGCAGCACCTCGGTGGTGCCGCCCTGGATGGTGAGTTTCGGTGCGGTCTTGATGGCGAAGTCGAGCTGTCGCTCCAAGGTCTCGCGGTTGGTCGCGGTCTCCTCGACGAAGGCAGCAAGGTCGCGGACGCGATGCGGAAGCTGCTGCTCCCACACCGTGCCGATATCCTTGACGATGGAGGCCTCGACCACAGGCTCCTTGCCGGCCTGCAGCATGCCGGCGACCGAGACCGACATGCGCCGCATGGTATGGAGCTGCGCCACCAGGCGCCCGATGCCTTCGGCGCTGCGCGTGTCGGGGTTCGGACCGACTGCGCGGACCAGCTCGGTCAGCACGTAATAGGTTTCGAGGAAACGCTCGGGGCCCGAACGCTCATAGGCGAGTTCGCTCGTCGCCTGCTTCCAGGCGCCGTCGACCTCGCCGAGCACGTGATCGTCAGGCACGAAGAAGTCGGTGAAGACGACCTCGTTGAACTCGTACTGGCCGGTGATCTGGCCGATCGGGTTCACCTTGATGCCCGGCTGCTTCATCTTGACCAGGAATTGCGTCAGGCCGTGGCGGCGGTTTTCCTTGGTCGGCTGTGACGTCCGGAAGATCGCGATCATGTAGTCGGCGATGTGGGCCGACGAGGTCCAGATCTTGGTGCCGTTGATCAGATAGCCGCCGTCGGTCTTGGTCGCGCGCGTCTTTGCCGCGAACAGGTCGGAGCCCGAATTCGGCTCGCTCATGCCGATCGCAAAGCAGATTTCGCCGCGACAGATCCGCGGCAGGATCTCCATCTTGATGTGCTCGGGCGCGTATTTCAGCAGCACCGGTCCGCTCTGGCGGTCGGCGACGAAGAAGCGCCGCGTGGGCGCATTCGCGACGCGCATCTCCTCGGTCACCACGTAGCGTTCGAGGAAGGAGCGCTCCTGGCCGCCATATTTTTTCGGCCAGGTCATCCCGAGCCAGCCCTTGGCGCCGACCCGGCGGGAAAATTCCGGCGCGTCGGTGTCCTCGCGATTGGGCTTGTGCGGATCGAAGGTGCCGGCGGCGATCTCTTCGGCGAGGAAGGCGCGCACTTCCTTACGCAATTGCTCGCACTTCTCGGGCAGGCGGATCGGATCGAAACGGAGGGCAGCGGTCATGTGTTTCTCTCCCTGATCAGCGCGACGCCACGAGCGGCCACAATTCGTCGGCGCCGCGGTTTGCGACCAGCTTGCCAAGCTCGACGGCCCAGTGGCTCTCCGAGCCGAAATCGTCGCGCCAGGCCAGCGCCCGCAGCGAATAGCGGTGCAGGATGTGCTCGAGGGTGAAGCCGATCGCGCCGTGCACCTGATGTGCGATGGCGCCGCCCTTTTCCGCGGCTTCCGCGCAGCGGATCTTTGCCGAGGCGGCTTCGAGATAGACCTCGTCGTCGAAACGCGACGCATTCGCGATGGCGTCGGCGGCCGAGGTTGCGGCGGCAAGAGCCGCGGCGGATTCGCCGGCGAGGCGGGCGAGATTGTGCTGCACGGCCTGGAATTTCGAGATCTTCTTCTCGAAGGCGACGCGTTCGTTGGAATAGCGCACGGAGATGTCGAGCATCGATTCCAGCGCACCCGCGATCTGCAGGCTGCGGGCAACGCCGCCCATCAGCATCATCGTGGTCTGGTCAAAGCCCTTCGGCGCGGCCTTGCGCGTGACGGGCTGGACCTTGTCGAGCGTCACGGTGTCGCTGTGGTCGTAGCCGACATTGAGGCCGGACTCGATCCGGACCTTGCCGGCATCGACCAGCGCGATCGAGACGCCATCCTTGCCGTGCGCCAGCACCGCAAAATGCTTTGCCGCTTTCGCAAAGGGCACGCCGCGGGCGCGGCCGGAAAGCGAGCCATCGGCATCGAGGGTGATGCGGTCCTTCGGCGATGCCGGCAGCACCGTCATCTCGCCCTCGGGCGATGCGATCTTCGCTTGCGCCAGCAGCCAGCCCGCCAGCATGGTCTCGGCCAGCGGAACCGCGACGGCGAAACGGCCGGCGGCGTTCAGAAGCGCAAAGCCGTCGGCAAGGCTCGCGCCGGAGCCGCCGAGATCGTCGGGCACCCAGGACAATGGCAGGCCGGCTTCGCTCAGCGCCCGCCACAGCGGCGCCTGCCAGGCATCCTTCTTGTCGTTGTTGATGGTTTGCGGATCGGCGAGATCGGCGAAGATCTTCTCCGCAGTCTCGACGACGATGTTGTCACTCTCCGCCACAGCGTTCCCCGTGTTTTGCCGTTGGCGCGGCCCGCCTGGTGGAGCGAACCGCGCAGGTCTTCTTGCGCCCGATGATCCGAAAAAGCCATGGCCCTGACAAGCGTTGATCGCAGGTCAACCTGCGGCGCGGGCATGGGGCAAGGACCAATAGGAGGCTAATTCCGCTTAGCGGAGTTTGCTTGATTTGCAGGGCGCCGCAAACTCGCTAAACAAGGCCAGCGACTTAAGGCTCGCATCAGAACCAGGGGAAGGAAATCCGGATGGCCAAAGACAGTCTGTGCGCAATCGTGACGGGGTCCGCATCCGGACTTGGCGCAGCAACCGCGGAAATCCTCGCGCGAAGCGGGGCGCGGCTCGTCATCAACTATTCCTCTAGCCAGAAAGAAGCCGAGGCCACCGCGGACGTCTGCCGCAAGGCGGGCTCTCCGGAAGTCCTGGTTGCGCAGGGCGACGTTTCAAAGGACGACGATTGCCGCAAGATCGTTGCGGCGGCCAGCGCCTGGGGCCGGCTCGACATCCTCGTCAACAATGCCGGCACCACCAAGCATGTCGCCCATGCCGATCTCGACGGATTGTCGGCTGAAGATTTCCAGCGCGTGTATGGCGTCAACACCATCGGCCCGTTCCAGATGGTGCGTGCCGCGCGCAGCCTGCTCGAAGCCGGCGCAAAGGCCTCGGAGCGGCCCTCCGCCGTGGTCAACGTGTCCTCGGTCGCCGGCATCAGCGGCGTCGGCTCGTCGATCGCCTACGCCGCGAGCAAGGGCGCGCTCAACACCATGACGCTGTCGCTGTCGCGCGCGCTGGCGCCGCTGATCCGCGTCAACACCGTCTGCCCCGGCTATATCGACACGCCCTGGTTCACCAAGGGCCGCGGCGAAGCCGGCGCCAAGCAGGTGCGCGACAGCGTGGTGGCGAAGGTGCCGCTCAAGGTCGCATCATCAGCCGAGGACATCGCGCAGCTCGTCTGCTTCCTGGCGATGCCGGCCTCCAGCAACATGACCGGCGAGGTCGTGCGCATGGATGCGGGGATGCATCTGATTACGTGAGATCGCGTTCCAATCTCCGGTGTCATCCCCGCCTAGTGCGCAATTGCGCACGGGGCGCGGGGATCCATAGCCACAGGGAGAAGTTTGGCGCGACTCCGGTCACTCCGTGTCTTGCCAAACCACTCCCTGTGGTTATGGGCCCCGGATCGGCGCGCGCTTATAGGTCGCGCCACAACGCGACAGTGACTACCCCTTGATCACACCGCTCGCGACCAGCCGGTGCCAGATGAACAGCACCACCACCGCGCCGAGTGTGGCCATGATAAAGCCGGCGCCCTGGTCTGGGCTGTAATGGCCGATCGCCTGGCCGATGAAGGTCGCGAGAAACGCGCCGGCGATGCCGAGGATGGTGGTGAGGATGAAGCCGCTCGGGTTGTTCGGTCCCGGCGCCAGCCAGCGCGCGATGAGGCCGGCGACGAAGCCGACGACGATGATCCACAACAGGCCGCCCATGCTCATGAGTGTGCTCCCCTTCCCGAAAGCGCGTCGATCAACGTCCGATTAAAGTCTGCCCGAGATCTCGTTCTCGGTCGGCAGCCGTCCGTCCGGGGTCAAATGGTCGACCACCTGTGGCAGATACTGGCTGAGGCCGTTGAGCAACTCGTCGCGCGACAGGCCGCTTTGGGCGGACAGGCTGTCGATCTGGTCGGCGCCGAGTGCGCTCGCAAGATCGCCCGGCGCGATCGGCTTGTTCTGACCCTTGCCGACCCAGGAGTTCGCAGCGTCGCCGTGGCCGCCCTGCTGAAGCTGATTGAGGAGATCGCCGAGGCCGCCGCTGAGCACGGTGCCGGCCGCGCCGCCTGCAAGCAGGCCGCCGAGGCCGCCTTTGAGCAGGCCTCCGAGACCGCCAAGACCGCCGCTGTCCGCGGTGTTCGCGTTCACCGGCGGAGGGGCCGGCGTCGGCGACGGCTGCGGCGCCGTACCGGACTGGTTTGCCGTCATGTGCTTGAACGCCTTCCAGGCAAGCAGGCCGAGCAGCGCCATGGTCATCGGCGACATGCCGCCGGAGGATTTCTCGGAGCTGGGTGTAGAGGGGCCGCGCGGGCCGTTCTGCATGCCGTTGAGGACGTCGAGTAGACCCATGGTGCTCTCCTTTGGCGTGTCGTTCGGCGAGCGCTCGCCGCTGACTGCCCCCGGGCCGAAAACATATGGGGCTCTCATGACGGTTACAAGGCGGCTGCGCAGCGATGGGCAGCCGGCCTCGCCTCTGCTATCGAGGGGCGATCGTTCAGGGAGCAAGGCGAGGTGATGACGGATCGACCGATCGTGGTGGCCGGCGCGGGCGCCATCGGCTGTTTCGTCGGCGGCATGCTGGCCGCCAGTGACCGCCGTGTCGCGCTGCTGGTGCGGCCGCGGGTGAAGACCGAGATCGAGCGGTTCGGCCTGCGATTGACGGATTTCGACGGCTCGGAGACGAAGCTCGGCGCAGGGCAGCTCGCGCTGTCCGAGGACCCCGCGATCTTCGACAGCGCCGGCATCGTGCTGGTCACGGTGAAGAGCGCCGACACCGCCGATGTCGCGGATCAGATCGCGCAGCATGCGCCTGAGGATGCCGTCATCGTTTCGCTGCAGAACGGCATCGGCAATATCGCGGTGCTGCGCGAGCGTCTCGGTGGGCGCCGCGTGCTCGCGGGCATGGTGCCGTTCAACGTGATCGCGATGGGCGAGGGCCGTTTCCACCGCTCGACCTCCGGCGACATCCATGTCGGAGAGAACCCTGAGAACACGGCCGCGGCATTGTCGGTATCCGGCCTCGCCGTGCGCGCGAGCCGCGACATCACCGGCGTGCAATGGGGCAAGCTGATCATCAATCTGAACAACGCGCTCAGCGCATTGTCCGACTTGCCGCTCGCCGCGCAACTGGCAAACCGCGACTGGCGCAGGCTGTTCGCCGACCAGATGGCCGAAGGGCTGGCCGCGCTGAAGGCCGCCGGCATCGCGCCGCTCTCGGCGACGCCGATCCCGATGAACTGGACGCCGGCCTTGCTGCGGCTGCCCGACATGATCTTCAATGCGATCCTGGGACGGACCATGAAGATCGATCCCGAGGCGCGCTCCTCGATGTGGCAGGATTTGAAACAGGGACGCAAGACCGAGATCGACTATCTCCAGGGTGCCGTCATCGCGCTCGCCGAGCAAAACCATGTCGAGGTGCCGCTGATGCGCCGTATTGTTGCGCTGATCAAGGAGGCCGAAGCCGCCGGCAACGGTCCGCCGCGGCTGACGCCGCAGCAGATTCGCGCGGTGGTTTGAGTGCAAGGAGGGACCGACGAAACGTAGCTTGATGATCGGGCTCGCGCTTGCCGCGCTTTGCGGCGCATCGACGCTCGCTCTTGCGAGACCGCCGACGGTCGTGAACTCGCCCGGCTATGATAGGCGGTTGCAGGAGAGCAGGTCGCAGTTGGGCAGCTCGCCGACGACTGCGCCGGTGGATGTGCCAACGGTCAAATCGAAGCGAGGCAAGAAGAAGCAACCGAACTGACGTTCCACACCCCGCTGTCGTAGGGTGGGCAAAGCGGAGCGTGCCCACCAACTTTCTTTGTCTTGCCAGGGTGGTGGGCACGGCGCTTGCGCGCCTTTGCCCATCCTACAAGTCAGTGCGAGGAGCTTAACCCTTCTTCGCCGGCTTGCTCGGGGTCGGATTGAACAGCTTTTTCAAATCGTTCAAGCTCTCCGACAGCCGCGGCCATTCGCAGGAGAATGAGCCTTTGGTGCACGCGCCCTTCGGGCGCTGACCGACGGTCTGCTGCACCTTTGGCCGCTCGACCGGGACGGGCACGCGCGCGACGTCGGTTCGCAGCGCGACCTGCTGGAGTTGCCGCGCCTGCAGTTCCTGCTGCTCGCGCTGTTGACGGGCGGCGGCCTCGGCCGCTTCGTTGCTGCGGCGCTCTTTGGCCAGATAGGCGGTGTAAGCTGCGTCGATCTTCTTCTGCTCCTCCGGCGTCGGATTGGGGCCGGCGATGTCGAAGGTGCGATCCTGCAGGAAGTCGTAATAGGAATAACCCCCGCCTGCCTTGCGGCGGCCGGCGAACTTGGCGTTGCAATCGGCAAGCGCGGATGTCTTCTCGGACTTGGTCGCGGCCTTCTCGGCGGCGTCGGCGCATTCCTCGAAATCGACCGGCGCGCGTTTCCACCATTGCGCCTGGGCATGCGCGTGCGTCAGCAGGAAAAATCCTGCCGCGGCAACAAGAACCAGCGCCGCACGACGCAATGCTATCACGGACGACATTCTACGAGAGCATTCCTTGCAAAACTCAACCCGAACTGAGTCGAGCCAGATTTTTGCCTCTTTATCGCCGGCTTGTCACCCATGGAACCCGGGAATTTCATGGCTGGGATGCTGACATTTTGTGCTTGACGTGGCGCGTGAGTCACAGCGCCGCGCCGGCGGGCTGCTACACTTCGCCTTGCGAGCGCCTCACCTGAGGCGGCGCCAAGAAAGACCCAAGAAACGAAATGGAAACGCCCGATGCTGCTGCCCCTGTCTGACGTGCCGCGCTGGTACGCTGAACGCAAACCACATGGCACGATTGCAATCCGTCACGGGCAGGACACGCTGACATGGGACGAGCTCGAGCGCGGCGCCAACCGGCGCGCGCGGGCGTTCATGGCCAAAGGCGTCAAGCCCGGCGACTTCGTCGCGATCGGACTGCCCAACGGCAACGCGTTCTTCGAGACCTCCTTTGCGGTGTGGAAGTGCGGTGCGACGCCGACGTCGCTGTCATGGCGACTGCCGCGCGGCGAGGCCGCTGCCGTGCTCGACATCCTCAAGCCGGCGCTGGTGGTCGGCGGCGAGGCTGACTGGAGCGCGCCGAACCGCCTGCCTGCGGATTTCGTGCCGGAAGGATTTTCGGACCAGGCGCTGACGCTGCCGGTGGCGCGCTACTGGAAAGCCATGACCTCGGGCGGCTCGACCGGCCGGCCGAAAGTGATCCTCGATCATCAGCCGGCCGTGACCGACACGGTCGCCGCGCCGCCGCTCAACATCCCCTTCGGGGTCTCGCTGCTCAATCCGGGGCCGCTCTACCACAATGCGCCGTTCATCGTGTCGCACTACGCCCTGTTCACCGGCGGCCAGCTCACCGGTCTCGTCAAGTTCGACGCCGAGGAGACATTGCGGCAGATCGAACGCGAGCGCGTGCAATGGGTCAATTTCGTGCCGACCATGATGCACCGGATCTGGGCGCTGCCGGAGCAGGTGCGCAACGCCTACGATCTGTCGAGCCTTCAGACCGTCTTCCACATGGCGGCGCCGATGCCGCCCTGGCTGAAGGAGAACTGGATCGCCTGGCTCGGCCCCGAGCGGATCTGGGAGCTCTATGGCGGCACCGAGCGGCAAGGCTCATGCATCATCTCCGGCACGGAATGGCTGACGCACAAGGGCTCGGTGGGCAAGATCGGCGAGATGGCGCGCTTACGCATTATCGGCGAGGACGGCAACGACGTCGCGCCCGGCGAGACCGGCGAGATCTATTTCCTCAACAATGACGGCAGGGACGCCACCTATCATTATCTCGGCGCCGAGCCGAAGCGCCGCAGCGATGGTTGGGAATCACTCGGTGATATCGGCAGGCTGGATGCGGAAGGCTATCTCTATCTCGGCGACCGCCTCGCCGACATGGTGCTGCGCGGCGGCGCCAACATCTATCCGGCCGAGGTCGAGGCTGCCGTCTCCGAGTCTCCCGGCGTGCGATCCTGCGTCGTGGTGGGACTGCCCGATCCGGAATTGGGCCAGCGCGTGCACGCCATCATCGAGCCGGAGGGCGATGCCGACGGCCAGGCGATCGCCGACGGCATGGCGGAGTTCTTGAAGGACAGGCTCAGCCGCTACAAGCATCCGGAAAGCTTCGAGATCGTCGGCGCCCCGCCGCGCGATGATTCAGGCAAGGTTCGCAGAACACTGTTGCGCGACGAGCGCGCGGCGTGGATGAAGGAAGGGCGCGCCTTCCGGATCATGCCGGCGAAGGCGCGGGCGCACGCCGATTAAGAAGGAAGGATTTTTGGACATGACCATCACGATCGCAGCCAGCAGCGTGCCGAAACCGCCGGCCGAGATCATCGAGGGTTTTCGCGGTGCGCCGACCTCGGTCATCTCAGACAATCTCGCCCGGCTGCCCGGCGCGGTCGGGCTAAAACCGTATCATCGCGGGGCTAAGCTGGTGGGCACCGCCTTCACGGTGCGCACGCGCCCCGGCGACAATCTCGCCATCCACCGCGCGCTCGAGCTGGTCGGTCCCGGCGACGTCATCGTGGTCGATGGCGGTGGTGACGAGACGCGCGCGCTGGTGGGCGAGATTATGAAGAACATCGCGCAATGGCGCAAAGCGGAAGGCTATGTGATCGACGGTGCGATCCGCGATGTCGCGGCCTTCGCGGCCGACAACTTCCCCTGCTACGCCCGTGCGGTGATCCACCGCGGTCCTTACAAGAACGGTCCCGGCGAGATCAACGTGCCTGTCACGATCGGCGGCAGCGTGATTGCGCCCGGCGACATCGTGGTTGGCGACGAGGACGGCGTGGTGTCGTTTCCCGCCGCCGGCGCCGCGGCGCTGCTCGAAGCGGTCCGCGCCCAGGTCGCGCGCGAGGAGGAAACCATGAAGGCGATCCGCGAGGGCCGTTATCAGGGCTCTTATGGCAAGACTTGATCAGGCGGGCTTAAGTCAAGGCAATGGCTGAACTGATCGAAAGCCGACGTCAGCCATCTGCTATTTTCGAAAGTGATTCACGACCTTTGTTTCGGCCAAAGTTCTCTCATGCTTTTTGATGCTGAGGCTACTTTACATGATGAGGAATTACGCGATCGTCCTGCCCAGCTTCCTCCTTCTGTGGATGTCCGGAAGCAACGAGGTCAGCTCGGCGAAAATGCGCGAGGCCACCAACACTCATCCCACGCCGGCGATCGGCACTGTCGCTTTGACGGATGCGGAACGGCGGATGACGGAGGAGACTTATGCAAAGGTAACGGGGCTGTCCCAAGGTGAGGTGGGAAAGCGCTTCGCGGCAAGTGGTGTCTTGCGATGTCCCGGCGGAGCCAGCAGCGCTCAAGTCACCGGAGCGCGCGACGTGATCACGACGGTGGCTCACGCGTTTCGGGACGCTTGCAAGCCTCATACGTCACCAGAGAAGTGCATATTCGAATACTATTTGGGAGCGGAGAAGCGGATCATTCCCTTGTCGGCAGCGCTATGGATGGGCACCTGCGTCGATGCTGCACCGAGGCAGGGCAGCGTCGATTGGGCCGTCGCAAGACTTAGATTTCCCGCAGATGTGACGCCGTACGAAATATATGAGCAGCCCGAAACTCTCGTGGAGCTGGAGCGTGTTCTGGCAGTTGTCGGTTATGATATCGAAGCCACAGGAAAGAGGGACAAGGACGGGCCGTTCAACAAGACGATCCAGGAGTGCCAAATCCGCGACGTGAGGGATTGGCAGACATTTGAAACGAACTGCGAGTTCGAGTTCGGGGCATCAGGAAGCGCCCTCTTTCGCCAGTGGGGCCGTCGAATGACTTTGCTTGGCGTCGTTTTCGGGGACTATCACGACGAAGAATATTGTCCACGAGGCGGCTGCGAGTTCAAGAGCCGGAGATGGTCGAGCTTGTTTGTGACCTTAAGGGGCGAGTTCAAAGACCGGCTCGTGGCCGCCGTACGTCAGTCGGCAGCAAGATGAAACGAAGGGAGAATGACGTGAGTCAGAAGGAAGAATTCCACAATATCGATGATCCCAGCGACGGGCTGTTCCGCGAGCTCGCGGCGGGGGTGACCACGCGCATCTTCTCCGGCGAGCAGGCGATGCTGTCGGTGGTGACGCTGGCGCCGCATGCGCAAGGCACGCTGCACCATCATCCCGAGGAGCAATGGGGCGTGCTGCTCGATGGCTCCGCCATCCGCGTCCAGGGCGATGAGGAAATTGCCGTGACGAAGGGCGATTTCTGGCGCACCCCGGGCAATGTGCCGCACACCATGCGCGCCGGCCCCAATGGGGCCCGGGTGCTGGACATCTTCAGTCCGCCTCGGCCAGAATACAAGAAAGCTGGGTCGGGCTTCGGGACGACTTAAGCGCTGCGCGCTTAGGGTATTTTCTTGAGCATGATCTTATCGGAAAACCGCTGCCCACTTTTCCGGATCATGCTGTAGCGCCAAAGAGCAAAAGCCGGGCGCCGAAACCAAAAAGGGAGGGGACCATGACGATCACACGACGCACGCTGCTGGCTGCACCGGCCATTCTCGCATTGACGCCGGCGATGGCGCAGGCCGGCAAGATCACGCTGGTGGTGCCGTTTCCGCCGGGCGGCTCGACCGATGCGATGGCGCGGCTGCTGCAGGCCAGCCTGCAAACCAAGCTCGGTCGCATCGTCGTGGTCGAGAACAAGTCGGGCGCCGCGGGCGCGCTCGGCGCGGCGCAAGTCGCCAAGAGCCCGGCGGACGGCACCTCGTTCCTGGTGACGTTCGATTCCCATGCTGTGATTCCGTCGATCCTCGACAAGCCGCCGGTCGACGTCGAGCGCGAGCTGATGCCGGTGCTGCTGATCGGCACTGCGCCCTATGTGATCGCCGCCGGCGCCGGCCGCCCCTACAAGAGCTTTGCCGATGTGGTAGCCGCCTGCAAGGCGACTCCGGGCGCGGTGAAATATGCGTCCGTCGGCATCGGCACGCTCGGCCATCTCGCCATGACCGTGCTCGGCAGCAAGGCTGGGGTCGAGATCATGCACGTGCCTTATCGCGGCGGCGGGCCGGCCATGAACGACGTGCTCGGCGGCCATGTCGATCTCATCGCGGGATCGGCCGCGCTGGTCGCCGCCCAGCTTGGCACCAACATGCTGCGTCCGATCCTGCAGCTCGGCCGCGAGCGGCTGCCGGCCTTGGGGGATACGCAGACCGCGATCGAGGCGGGCTTTCCCGATTTCGAGACGCTGGCCTGGTGGGGCATCTTCGCGCCCGCAGGCACGCCGCCCGATATCGTCGCAGCCTTCGCGGCGGCGTCCAAGGAGATACTGAGCGAGCCCGCGACCGCCGCCCAGCTCAATGACACCCAGCACATGACGCTGCTGCTCCAGGACGGCGCCGCCTTCAAGACCTTCTTCGACAAGCAGGTCGCCACTTGGGGCAAGGTGGTCAAGGACAACAATATCAGGGCGTGAGAGGCCTCTGCCCGGGATTGCCATCCCGGGTCCGGTGCGCTCGCGCGGGCCTGAGCGTCAGAGCATCTTGCCGACGATCTTTGTCATATCCGCTGCCGAAAACGCGCGCAGCGTTTCGGTGCGGACGTTGCCGAGTGCGCTGAGACTCAGGCTGAGCGACATCGCGGCAGCCTCATCTGGAGCCTCGATAACGGTCACAACGTCATATCGTCCCTGCGTCCAGACGATCTCTTTCACAGTCACGCCGAACGTTTTGGCCATCTCCTTGAAGGCGTCTGCCCGCTTCGGCGAGTCCTTGACGTTGCGGACTCCCTGATCCGTGAAGTTCGACAGCACAACATAGGTTACCATGGTCGTCCTCCCTGGTTAGAACTTGAGGAAACCGCGCTGAGCTTGCCACGGCGGCTGAGACAGCGCTACTTGCGCGTTGGAACGTCAGCAGATGCGACTTATTCGGTCAGGACAACGGCCGTGCGAAACTGAGCTCATGGCCGTCGGGGTCGGTGAGATGGAAGTAGCGCTCACCCCATTCCGCATCGCGCGGCGTCGTCGACGGCTGCCACCCGGCAGCGCGCGCCTGTGCGTAGGTCTCGTCGACATCGGCCACGTAGAAGATGACGCGGCCCCACCAGAACCAGCGCTTGTCTTCCGGTTGCGCAGTCAGATTGAGATAGCCGCTGCCGGCGCGGAAGCTCGTGAATGCGGCGGCTTCGCCACCATACAGGAGCTCGAACCCCAGCGATCGGTAGAAGTGCACGGCGAGCTCCATGTCATGCGTGCCGAGCGTGATGGCGCTGATGCTTTCGATCATGTGAGCTGCTCCGCTGAGGGGGGCCTGGCAGCGATTGTATAGCCACCCCGTTCAGGTTGACGATGGTCTGGCCCGCCTGACGGCTGGCGAACCGCATTTTGCTCTGCTATGACGGGATCGAACCCGTACCCACGGGTTCCGCGGTCCCGTAGCTCAGCCGGATAGAGCGACGGTTTCCTAAACCGTAGGTCGGAAGTTCGAGTCTTCCCGGGATCGCCAATATCTCAGATACTTGACGTGATTGCGGGCCGCCCCCAGGGGGCTTGCGTGCGCCTTCCCCAATCCTTTGGCTTCGCCCTCGTGTTCGCCCGTCATCCCGCCGCTGACGATGGCAAGGTCATGTCGTCCCGGCTAGCGGAAGGGTAGCGGCGGGGCTATCCTGCTCGCTTTGTAATTGAAGATCTGGACGCCCTGCGCCGCAGCTCGCAGCAATCATTTCCACAGGGCTCGCTCATCATCACTCGCTTCAGGAAGCTCTGGCCGTGATCAAGCAAACGTCAAACAGAAGCGGCGGGATCGAGCCGCGTTCATTTCTGGACGACAACAAGGCGTTCGAGCGCTGGCTGCGTTCCCAATGCACTGTCGTCGAGCCCGACCTCGACGAAAAGCACAAGAAGATGAAAGATGACCCGTTCGTCTTCCTTCGTGCAACTTTCTTCCGCTGGGCCAGGTGTATCGAAGCGCTCTGCCCGGAGTTGAAGGACGCGCCGCGGGTGCCGTCCGTGGGCGACACTCATATCGAGAATTTCGGCACCTGGCGCGACGCGGAGGGACGTCTCGTCTGGGGCGTCAACGATTTCGACGAGGCCGCGAGCATCGCCTATCCCTTCGATCTCGTACGCCTGGCGACGAGCGCGCGACTGGCGCCAAAGGCCAGGAAAAAGAAGGCGAGGGCCATGACCCATGTCGGCAATGGCGACGCCGCCATGGCGATTCTCGATGGTTACAAGAAGGGTCTCAAGAAGCCGCTGCCCTCGCTGCTGGATGAGCAGGCGAGCTGGATGCGCGCTTATGTGGCATGCACCGACGACGAACGTCAGGAGTTCTGGGACGACGTGAAGAACTACCCGCGGGCGAAGCCACCGTCCCCTGTTGCCGCAGCCCTCCGCAAGAAACTACCGCCCGGCGCCTCATCCGGTCGCTTCGCGACGCGCGTGGCAGGTGTCGGCAGCCTGGGCCGGCCGCGTTTTCTCGTCATCGCCGACTGGTGCGGCGGCCAGATCGTCAGGGAAGCCAAGGCGCTGGTGCCGTCGGCCTGGGATTGGGCGCATGACCAGCAGGGCAGGCTGCGCTTCCTTGATCTCGCCAAAGCTCCGTATCGAGCTCCCGATCCACACCTCGCGCTCGAACGTCGGAGCGGCTTCGTGATCCGGCGCCTTGCGCCCGACTCCCGCAAGATCAATCTCGGGGATCACGCGAACATGAGCCTGGAGCTCGATCTGCTCAACGTCATGGGCTTCGACATCGGCGCCATTCATGCCGCCAAGGGTGCATCGGAGAGGATCGCTGCAGATCTGAGCAAGCGCGACAATGATTGGCTCCATGCCGCTGCAAAGGCCGCCGCCGCATTCGTCGAGGACGACTTCAGGGCGTGGCGCAGGCACGGTTGACCGGCGAGCGCCGGCCCCGTTCTCGATTGTCCCTGTGCTTTGCTCGATTGGTGCAAGATTTGCTATAGGCCATTTGAAAGAGGCAGGAAGCGGCTTGGCCCGCGCCCGCCATGCCACGTCCGGAGACAAAAATGACTTTCGACTTGATCCTGCGCGGGGGCCGAGTGATCGACCCCTCCCAGAAGCTCGATGCCGTGATGGACGTCGCCTTTGCCGGCGGCAAGGTGGCGGCAGTCGGCACCGGGCTCAAGGCGGATCCGGGCACCGAGGTGCGCGACGCTTCGAAATACATCGTGACGCCGGGGCTGATCGATCTCCACACCCATGTCTATTGGGGCGGCACCTCGCTCGGCATCGATGCCGAGGAATTCTGCCGCCTCTCCGGCGTCACTACCGCGGTCGACACCGGCAGCGCCGGGCCCGGCAATTTCGCCGGCTTCCGCAAGCATGTGATCGAGCCGAGCCAGGTCCGCATCCTCGCTTATTTGCACGTTTCCCATGCCGGCATCTTCGGCTTCTCGCACCGGATCATGGTCGGCGAGAGCGAGGAGCTGCGGCTGATGAACCCGATCGAGGCGGCCAAGGTGGCCGATGCCAACCGCGATCTCATCGTCGGCATCAAGGTCCGCGTGGGCCTGCATTCCTCGGGTACCTCGGGCGCGGTGCCGCTCGACATCGCGATCGAGGTCGCCAACGAGGTCGGCATGCCCTTGATGGCGCATATCGACCATCCGCCGCCGAGCTATGAGGAGGTGCTGGCACGCCTCCGTCCCGGGGACGTGCTGACCCATGCGTTCCGCCCGTTCCCGAACACGCCGGCAACCGCGCAGGGCACGGTGAAGAAGGCGGTGCTGGACGCGCGCGAGCGCGGCGTGCTGTTCGACATCGGCCACGGCAAGGGCTCGTTCGCGTTCAAGACCGCGCGCGCGATGCTCGCGAACGGCTTCTATCCGGATACCATCTCCTCCGACATCCACCAGCTCTGCATCGACGGCCCGGCCTATGACCAGGTCACGACCATGTCGAAATTCCTCTGCATGGGCATGGAGCTATCCGACGTGATCGCGGCCTCGACGGTGAATGCGGCGATGGCGCTGCGTCGCCCCGAGCTCGGCAGCCTCAAGCCCGGCTGCGTCGGCGACGCCACGCTTGTTACGGTCAGGCAGGGCCAGTTCGACTACGAGGACGTCGTCGGCGAGCATTTGATCGGCGACCGCAAGATCGTCTCCGAAGGCGTCGTCATCGGCGGCCGCTGGTGGCATCCGAACTGAGGCGGCGCTCACCGGTCGTGAGCGTCGCCACGGGATTCACCTGTCAGTCGCGTCCCGCCTCCATGATCGCTTTGGCGAGCCGTGCCGGATCGGAGAAGCACAGCTCATGGCTTCCCGGCACTTGCACCAGGCGGAACAGGCCGAGCTTCTCTGACAGCCGCGGATGCCAGGGATGGCTGTGCGGCATCGCGGTGTCCTCGGTGCAGTTGATGTAGGATTTGGCCAGCGGCATTTCGGCTGGATTGGTCTTGAGCGCGATCTTGTCGGTGAAGGTCGCCAGGGGATGCGGATTGAGCACGTCGTAGGCCTTCTGCGCCAGCGCGATATCCGCATCATTGATAAAGGCCTCGCGCCAGACCGGGAAAGGCAAGACCACCGAGCCGTCGCCGCGCTCGGCCGCGATCGCGTCAAACAGCCCGATATAATGCGGCGGCACCATGTCGTTGAGACATTCGCCGTCGTTGGGCACGAAGGCATTCCAATAGACCAGGCGGCGGATCCGCTCGGGAGCCAGGTCGGCAACGCCGGTGATGACCATGCCGCCATAGGAATGGCCGAGCAGGATGACGTCCTTTAGATTGTTCTCGGCAAGATAATCAGCGATCGACTGGATCGCTTCCTTCAGCCCGGTCGTCTTGGCATCGCCCGGACGGTTGCCTTTGATGGTGGGGGTATGGACCTGATGGCCTGCCGCGCGGATGGGGGCGGCGACAGGCTCGAACTCGGTGCCGGTGTGCCAGGCGCCGTGGACGAGAACGTAGGTGGACATGTTGTGGCTCCTCCCGAGGGTGTGGTTAGATCGGCGCATGATGGTCTTGGCGGGGCAGTGTGGCCGCGCAGCAAACCTGAACCGGTAACGAATTCGTTGCTTGGCTGGGAGTGAACCGGATTGGTCTCGGAGTGAACCGATGCAGCAGATCGAGCGCGCCGTTCCGTCACGCCAATCGGCCTGGGACACCGCGGGCGTCCGGCCAGCGGAGCAATTCGCCTATTATCGCGAGGCGATCTGCCAGGCTTTCATGAATCTGACGCCGGAGCCGGCGGCGGCAGCCGGCTTTCCCGCCAGCGTCGAGCACGTCCGTCTCGGCGACGCCGCAATCAACCGCGTCAGCTTTCCCGAACACGTTGTGCGCCGTTCCGCAGCCGACATCGCGGCGTCCGACCGCAGCTGCTTCTATCTCAATCTGAAGCTGGCCGGCCGCTGTCGCATCCTGCAAGGAAATCGCGAGATCAGCCTGTCGCCCGGACAGGTCGGCATCTTCGACAGCGACCAGCAGTTCGCGCTTTTGCACGATCGTGGTCCGCAATTGCGTGTCGCCTCGTTCTGGGTGCCGGCTGAGGCGTTGCGCGAACGGCTGCCCGTTTCGTTCGATGTCGCTGCGGTGCGCGTGTCCGACGATCCCTTCGTCGGCCATCTCATCGTCGAGACGGCGCGCACGCTCAGCGACGGGGCGCTGCGCATGACCGAGGATGAGGGCGTGCTTCTGTTCCGGGCGTTGATCGAGCTGGTTGCCGTGAGCCTGTCACGTCGCAGCCGGGCAGGTGCTGCCGAGTCGGAAAATCTCGCCGATACCACCACGCTGGCCTTGAAACGTGCCATTCACCGGCGGCTCCGCGAGCCCGGGCTTGCGGTTGCCGATGTCGCCGATGCCGTGGGCATCAGCGAGCGCTACGTGCACAAGCTGCTGGCGCGATCGGGCTCCAGCTTCACCGAATACGTCATCGACCATCGGCTCGACGGCGCGGCCAGGGATCTCAGGGATGCTGCGATGGCGGATCGTGCGATCGGCGCCATCGCGTTCGACTGGGGCTTCTCGGACCTGTCGCACTTCACGCGACGCTTCAAGCAACGCTTCGGCTGCCGGCCGCGTGACTGGCGTGCGCAATGAATCGAGCTACAGCGACCTCGCGATCAGCAGCTTCATGATCTCGTTGGTGCCGCCATAGATCTTCTGGATGCGGGAATCGATGAAGATGCGCGAGATCGGGTATTCCTGCATGTAGCCGTAGCCGCCAAACAGCTGGAGGCATTCGTCGGCGGTCTCGACCTGCTTCTCCGAGCACCAGTATTTCGCCATCGACGCCGTGACGGTGTCGAGATCCCCGGCGACCAGGCGCTCGATGCACCAGTCGACGAAGACGCGCGCTATCATGGCTTCGGTCTTGCGCTCGGCGAGCTTGAAGGCGGTGTTCTGGAAATCCATCAGGGGCTTGCCGAACGCTTTCCGCTCCTTGGTGTAGTCGGTGGTGAGCTTGACCGCGCGCTCCATCGAGGCGACGGCGCCGACCGCGAGCGCAAGGCGCTCCTGCGGCAATTGCTGCATCAGCTGGACAAAACCCTGGCCTTCCTCCTTGCCGAGCAAATTCTCGGGCGGCACGGTGACGTTGTCGAAGAACAGTTCCGAGGTGTCGGAGGCATGCAGGCCGATCTTGTCGAGGTTGCGCCCGCGCTTATAGCCGTCCGCGCCCGCGGTCTCGACCACGATCAGCGAGATGCCCTTGGCGCCGGCGTCGCCGGTGCGCGCGACCACGATGACGAGATCGGCGGCCTGGCCGTTGGTGATGAACGTCTTCTGGCCGTTGATGACGTAGGAATTGCCCTGCTTCTTCGCCGTGGTCTTGACGGCCTGCAGGTCCGAGCCGGTGCCGGGCTCGGTCATGGCGATGGCGCCGACCATCTCGCCCGAGGCCATCTTCGGCAGCCAGCGCTTCTTCTGCTCCTCCGAGCCGTAATTGAGGATGTAATGCGCGACGATGGCGCTGTGCACGGAGACGCCGGTCGTCATCTCCGGCACCGTGCTTTCGAGATCGTCCAACACCGCCGCGTCATAGGCGAAGGTGGCGCCCAGGCCGCCATATTCCTCCGGGACGCTCGCCAGCAGCGCGCCCATCTCGCCGAGGCCGCGCCAGGCGAAGCGGTCGACCATCTTCTGCTCGCGCCATTTTTCGGCATGTGGCGCCAGGTCCTTGGCGAGGTATTTCCGGAACTGGTCGCGAAAGACGTCGAGCTCTTCGGTCATCCAGGAGGAGCGGTAGGACATGGTTACCTCGGTTGATGCGCAGTTCCGGCTTGGTAGGCCAGCCGGGCGCGGCAATTATTGTGTTTTCAGGCTGCGCCGGTGACGCTACCAAGGCGGCCGGAAACGCGTCTGTCGGGATGATCGATTGTGGCTGTCAAAACTCAAGAGCTCAAGCTCGACATCGAAAACATCGGCACGGTGTCAGCGATCCTGACGCAGCCTGACGGCGCGAGGGCCTGTTACGTGCTGGCACATGGTGCGGGCGCCGACATGCGGCATGCCTTCATGGCGAAGACCGCAGAAGGACTCGCGGATCGCGGCATCGCGGCGCTCCGCTTCAATTTCCTCTACATGGAAGAGAAGAAGGGGCGCCCCGACCAGCCGGCGGTCGCGCACTCCGCCATCCGCGCGGCGGTGGAGGAGGCGGCACAGCAGTGTCCCGGGGTGCCGCTTGTCGCCGGCGGAAAATCGTTCGGCGGGCGCATGACCTCGCAGGCGCAGTCGAAGGCGCCGCTGCAAGGCGTCAAAGGGCTCGCCTTCCTCGGCTTCCCCCTGCATGCCGCCAAGAAGCCGTCGTCCGAGCGTGCCGAGCACCTCGCGGGGGTCACGATCCCCATGCTGTTCCTGCAGGGCACGCGGGACGGGCTTGCCGATCTCCAGCATCTCAAGCCTGTCATTGCGTCGCTCGGGGCGAAGGCAACGCTGCACGAGGTCGAAGGCGGCGATCATTCCTTCGCGGTGCTGAAGAAGTCCGGCCGGACGAATGAAGAGGCGCTCACAGAAGTGCTCGACACGCTCGCGGCGTGGATTGACCAACTCGCCTGAGCTTCACGCCGAGTAAAGCCCCTTGTCGCGCGCCTTCTGGATCGCCAGCGCGGCGATCAGGTCGAGCGTCGGTGTCGACAGGCCGGCGGTGCGCGCGAAGGCGGCGGGCGCCCTCACCAGCACGTCGATCTCCATGGCGCGGCCAAGCTCGTAGTCCTGCAGCAGCGAGGGCTTGTGATTGGGGGCGGGCCCGCTGCGCGTTACGCGCTTGACCTCGGGAATGAAGTGCTGGGCGATGTCGTTGGCCTCGTTCAGCATGCGCGGGATGACCTCCGCAAAGGCGGCGTCGTCGCGCACGCCGCGTGCGGTCTGGCCTGTCAGCAGGCACAGCACCGACAGCGACATGTTGGTCAGCAGCTTTGACCAGATCGCCTCGCGGATTTCGGCGACCGGCGGTGATTCCAGCCGCGCGTCGTTGAAGACGCCGCGAAGCCTGGTGATGCGCTCGCAATTGCGGTCGTCGCATTCGCCGATCAAGAGGCGGTTTCGGTCCGGGGTGAGGTTGTGCACCACGCCTGGCGCCGTCACCTCGTTGGAGGAGAAGACGACGCCGCCGATGATCCGCTCCTTCGGGATGCAGCTGCGCAAGCGCCCGCCGGGATCGAGGAAGGAAATGTCCGGCGGTGTCGGATGCCGCGGCGGCAGGCCGATCCCGTACCACCAGGGAATACCGTTCTGGGCAAAGACGATGGCGGTGTCGTCCTGAAGCAGAGGCTTGATGTTGGCGACCAGTCCCGGGAGCGCAGTGGCCTTCAAGGTCGAGATCACGACGTCCTGCGGCCCGAGCTGGGCCGGATCGCCCGAGGCGTTCACCTTGGCGGAGACCTCGGAATCACCGACGCGCAGTTTGAGGCCACCTGCCCGGACCGCCTCCAGATGCGCCCCCCGCATCACGCACGAAACGTCATGACCGGCGCGCGCCAGCCGGACCGCGATGTGGCTGCCGACGGCGCCCGCGCCGAAAATGCAGATGCGCATGATGATTCCGTCCTGTCCCTTGGTGCCACCGGGCGGCAGCATGACACAAGCCGCCATGCGATGGACGCGGCCGCCCCACGCTGGAAAGATATGGATCGGGACGCGCCGCCTCGGCCATAGTGCGCAGCAAACAACCGGAGGATCGCCGATGACTGCCAGCCCCGTGCTGTGGACCCTCGATGAGCGTGGGGTTGCGACCGTCACGTTGAACCGGCCGGAGGTCAACAACGCCTATGACGGCGCGTTGATCGCGGGCGTGCTCGCGGCGATGGACGATCTCGGCAAAAAGCCGAATCTTCGCGTCGTCGTGCTCAGGGGCAACGGCAAGCATTTCCAGGCCGGCGCCGACCTGAAATGGATCAACGGCGTGCGGCCGCAATCGGCAGAGGCGAACGAGGCGGCCTCGCGCGCGACCTTCGAAGCCGTGCAGCGGCTGAACACGCTGCCGATCCCGACGGTCGCTTTGGTGCAAGGCGGCTGCTTCGGCGGCGGCACCGGCGTGATCGCGGCCTGCGACGTCGTGATCGCCGCGGACAATGCCCTGTTCTCGATCACCGAGGTGCGCTGGGGCCTGACCGCCGCGATCATCATCCCGCAGCTTTGCGACGCCATCGGCGTCCGGCAAGTGCGGCGTTACGCGCTGACCGGCGAGCGTTTCGGCGCCGAGGACGCCCGCCGCATCGGCCTCGTCCACGAGGTGGTGCCGCTCGGCGATCTCGAAGCCGCAGGCGCGAAGGTCGTCGAGCAGCTGCTCGCCAACGGACCGGAGGCGATGGCCGAGACCAAGAAGCTCGCGCTGGAAAGCTCGTTCGGCGGCATGGCGGTGGACGATGCCGCCTACACGCGGCTCGTGCAGCTGCATTCACTCAAGCGCCAGAGCGCGGAGGCTGCAGAAGGGCTGGCCTCGTTCGCCGAGAAGCGGGCGGGAAATTGGAGTGGGGGGAAGGGCTGAGCGTCAGCAGCCGCGGCAGATGTTGTTGATGCTGCGATAGACGGCGTCGTCGTCCTGCCGCATCTGGCGCAGCGTTTCGAGTGTCTGACCGTCATTGGCAGGCGCAACGGGCTTGCGCTTTGCGGCGAGTTCGTCCTCCTGCCGCTTGTAGCAAGCTTCACGCTCGGGTTTGGTTTGAATGAAGCGGCAGTTCTGCTCCAGGGCCGAGGCAGCGGTGGTTGAGATCGCGAGAGCGGTCAGGGCGGGCAAGGCGAATTTCAAGAGTAGCGAATCCATGCGGGCACTTCTGTCAGGTCCGTCATTCCCGGGCAACCGTCTTTTGGCGGGCGTGTAGCCCGGATGAAGCGAAGCGTAATCCGGGGCCGGTGTCCCCGCATTCCGCTGCGCTCCATGCGGGCTACGGCCCTCTCACAAATGATCCGGCCTACAGCGATGGCGCCAGTGACGTTTTCAGCAGTGTCAGCAGCGCCTGCACTGCCGCCGCATTGCGCCGCCGCTCGGGGATCGCGGCTTTCACCCACAGCTCCGGAATCGGAAAGTCGCGCAGCACCGGCTTCAGCGTGCCGTCGCGCAAGGCATCGGCCACGAGATAATGCGAGAGCAGCGCGATGCCGTTGCCGGCGATGGCGCTGCGCGCCAGCACATGGCCCTCGTTGGAGGAGAGCAGCGGACTGACCTGGATGCTGATGCGGCCGCGCGGTCCGTCGAAGATCCATTCCGGGCCGGTGGGCAGAAAGCTGAGGCAGCGATGCTCGACGAGATCGCGCGGATGCTTTGGCGTGCCGTGCTTTTTCAAATAAGCGGGCGAGGCGCAAAGCAGCCGCTTCAATGCGCAGAGCGGCTCGTCGACGACGCCGCCGAAGGAATGCGGGAAGGCGCCGATGGCGATGTCGAATCCTTCGGTGACGGGATCGACCGGGCGATCGATCAGCACGATGTCGAGCTTCAGCTTCGGGTTCTGGGTCTGGAACGCGCTGAAGGCGTCGGCGAGCCGGGCGACGGTCAGCGAGGTCGGTGCCTTGATGCGCAGATGATCGACGAGATCGTGGCCCTTCTCGCCCATGCGTGAGAGCAGATCGGTGGCATCGGTCACCACGCCGCGTGCGCGATGCACATAGCGCTGTCCAGCCTCGGTCAGCCGCAACTGCCGGGTCGAGCGGTGAAACAGCGCCGTGCCGATCCGCGCCTCGAGCTGCGTGACGCGTTTTGCCACCACCGAGGTCGAGACGCCGAGCTTTCGCGCGGCGGCCGAGAAGCCGGCGGCATCCGCGGTGGCGAGAAAGGCTTGCAGGTTCACGAGGATGTCCATGTCGACCTTTCTCAATTTGCAAAAGCTGATCGCGTATTTTGGTGGATTGTACCTCGGTGCGAGCTAATTCATAGTCGCTCCCAAGCAAAGGAATTTGGGAAGGGACGCGCCATGCGGGCCACAATGATCGAAGAACCGGCACGCCAGGTGCCGCTCTATGGCGAATATGAAGTCGTCGTCCTCGGCGGCGGCCCGGCCGGCATCGTGGCTGCGGCTTCAGCGGCGCGCGCGGGGCGAAAGACGCTGCTGGTCGAACGCTACGGCTTTCTCGGTGGCATGGGCACCGCGGCCGGTGTCACAAATTTTTGCGGTCTGCATGGCAATGTCTACGGTCAGGCCCATCGCCTCGTGCAGGGCATGGCGTCCGAGCTGCTGGCGCGGATCGATCGGCTGAACGGCCTCAACACCCCGCACCTGATCCTCGGCAAGGTTTTTGCGCAGGCCTATGACACCGCGGCCTACAAGATCGCGGCCGATCAACTTCTCGCAAGCCACAGGGTGCACATCCTCTTCCACGCGCTCGGCGCCGGCATCGTGATGGGCGACAACAGCCGCATCGACGCGCTGATGGTCGAGACCAAGGCCGGACGGCAGGCGGTGCGATCGGAGATTTTCATCGACTGCTCCGGCGATGGTGACCTCGCGGTCTGGGCCGGCGCGCCGTTCGAGATCGGCGACGCGCACGGCCATCCCATGTACCCCTCGATGATGCTCCGTCTCAACGGCATCGACCCCGACAAGGCCGGCGATGCCTGGCGCACCATCCCGCAATTGATGGAGAAGGCGCTCGCTGCCGGCACGCATAAATTTCCGCGGAAAAGCGCGATCGTGCGACCGCAGAAATCCGGCATCGAATGGCGGGTGAACTTCACGCAGGTGGCGCGCGAGGACGGCCATGCCATCAACGGCGTCGAGCCTGACGATCTCACCCGCGGCGAGATCGAGGGCCGCAAGCAGGCGCTCGCCGCGTACGAGTTCCTGCGCACCGTGCCGGGCTTTGAAAAATCCTACATCGTCGATTTGCCGCCGCAGCTCGGCATCCGCGAGACCCGTCGCATCAAGGGCGGCTACCAGCTCAGCGGCGAGGACGTGCTCCGCTGTGCCTCCTTCGAGGATTCCATCGGCGTCAATGGCTGGCCGATCGAGGCTCACGTGCCCGGCGACGTCGTCTTCACCTTCCCGCCGATCCCGGAATCGCGCGGCTATAACGAGCTGCCCTACCGCATGCTGGTGCCCGAAGGCGTCGACAACCTACTGGTCGCCGGCCGCTGCGCCTCCATGACCCATGAGGGCCAGTCCGCGGCACGGGTCTCCGGTGCCTGTTTCGTGATGGGCGAGGCGGCCGGTTCCGCCGCCGCGCTGGCGCTCTCCGGAAACCGGATCCCGCGCGAAATCCCCATTGAAAAGTTGCAGGAAACGTTGAAACAACAGGGCGCCTTCATCGGACGGGACCAGCCGGTGCCCGAGGGCCTGTAACGGACTGCAAGATAAACGACGGCGGAGGAAACGGGATGATCGGAATTGCGCGGCTCGCGGCAGCCAGTCTTTTGGCGATCATGACAATGGGCGCAGCCCATGCCGAGGATGCGCTGAAGGCCAGGATCGGCGTGCTCCGTCTGTCGTCCTCCGCGCCTGTCTTCATCGCGCAGGACAAGGGCTATTTCCGCGAGGCCGGCCTCGAGGTGGAGCTGAAATTCTTCGACGCGGCGCAGCCGATCGCGGTCGCGACGACCTCGGGCGACGTCGATTTCGGCATCACCGCCTTCACCGCCGGTCTCTACAATCTCGCCGGCAAGGGCGTGCTGAAGGTGATCGGTGGCATGAGCCGCGAGAAGCCCGGCTACCCCCTGATCGGCTATTTCGCCAGCAACAACGCTTACGCGGCCGGATTGAAGACGCCGAAGGACCTCGCGGGTAAACGCGTGGCGATGACGCAGGTCGGCTCCTCCTTCCACTATTCGCTCGGCCTGCTCGCCGACAAATACGGCTTCAAGCTCTCTGAGGTGAGGATCGTGCCGCTGCAATCGCTGTCGAATGCGGCGGCCGCACTGAAAGGCGAGACCGTCGATGCGGCGCTGCTGCCGATCTCGACCGCGCGCAAGCTCACGGACGAAGGCGGCGCGAAATTCCTGGGGTGGGTCGGCGACGAGACGCCCTGGCAGCTGGGTGCGGTGTTCGCCTCGCCGAAGACACTGACCAACAAGGCGCTGGTGACAAAGCTGCTCGGCGCACTCGCCAAGGCCGACCGCGAATATCACGACGTCATCCTCGCCGCGATGAAGGGCGGCGTCGCCCCGATCAACGACAAGACCAAGCCGCTGCTGGAGATCATCGCGAAGTACACCAATCTCCCGGTCGAGCAGGTGGTCGGCAATTGCGCCTATATCGATCCCGACGGCAAGCTCGACGTGAAGAACGTCGACAACCAGATCAAATGGCTGCAGGAGCAGGGCTTTGCCGACAAGGGTTTTGACGCGAATGCGATCATCGCGAAGGACTATGTGAAGGCGGATTGATGCCCCGTACTCCCAACTATCCCCGTCACCCTGAGGTGCCCACCTTGCGGCGTGCCGCAAGGTGGGCCTCGAAGGGCGTACGGCCCGGATGCGCCTCGGCCGTTCATCCTTCGAGGCTCTCATCGCGATGCATACGCATCGCAATGCTCGCACCTCAGGATGACGGGTTGAGAGTTGAAGGTTCCCCATGGACCTGATCGCCAACCACATCTCCCACCGCTTCGGCGACCTCGCCGTGCTCGACGACGTCTCCTTCACGGTGAGCGCCGGCGAGGTGGTGGCGATCGTCGGGCCCTCCGGCTGCGGCAAGAGCACGCTGCTGTCCATACTGGGTGGCCTGCTGCAGCCGACCTCCGGCGCGCCCGAGCTGCGCGGCGCGCCGCCGGCGGACAGCCTCAATCCGCTCACCTTCGTGTTCCAGGATTTTGCGCTGCTGCCCTGGGCGAGCGTGGAGGAGAACGTCGAATTCCCTTTGCTGCACACCCAGCTCTCGGCCACGCAGCGCCGCGCGCTGGTCGACGATGCCTTGCGCCGGACGGGCCTGACCGATTTCCGCAAAACCTATCCAAAGCAGCTCTCCGGCGGCATGCGCCAGCGTGTCGGCATCTCGCGCGCGCTGGCGGTGAAGCCCGCGATCCTCTTGATGGACGAGCCGCTGTCGGCGCTGGATTCGCAGACCCGCGAACTCCTGATGGAGGATTTCGTCCGCCTGCTCGCCGATGGCGGCATGGGCGCGGTCTATGTCACCCATAATCTCGAAGAGGCCGCGCGGCTGGCCGATCGCATCGTGGTGCTGTCGCGGCGGCCCGGCCGCATCCGCGAGGTCGTGACCGTGCCGATGACGCGCAGCGAGCGCGGCGAAGCTGCGGCGCGCGAAAAACTGCTGGCGCTGCAGAACCAGATCTGGTCGCTGATCCGCAACGAAGCCATCGATGCCGAGCGCGAGGTCCAGCATGCTTGATCGCGCGGCGGCTGACACTGCGAAGGATAGCGCGACGCGGCGCGTTCGCTTTCGTGGCGCAGGCTTCGTGCCCGCGTCGAGCCGTTTCGGCGGCTGGATCGCGCTCGCTTTCGTCATCGCGATCTGGCAGGCGGCGGGCAGCACCGGCCTCGTCAATCCCCTGTTTCTGCCTGCGCCATCGGCTATCGCGCGCGCGATTTACCAGCTCGCGATCTCGGGCGCGCTCTGGCAGCATTTGTCGGCATCGCTGCTGCGCATCGGCGTCGGCTGGCTGCTGGGGACGGCGGCCGGCGTCGCCGTGGGCTTTGCCATCGGCTTGTCGCGGCTGGCGCGCAGTGTCGGCATCACCTTCATCTCGGCGCTGTTCCCGATCCCGAAGATCGCGCTGCTGCCGCTGTTGATCCTGTGGCTCGGCATCGGCGAAGAGCCGAAGATCGCGACGATCGCGCTCGGTGTGTTCTTCTCGACCGCGATCTCGGTCTATAGCGGCGTCGATGCGGTGCCGCGCAACCTCATCCGCATGGCGCAGAGTTTCAACGTTCCCTTCGCCACCATCGTGCGCAAGGTGGTCTGGCCCGGCGCGCTGCCCGCGATCCTCGCCGGCTTCCGCATCACCGCCTCCGTCGCGCTGCTCCTCGTCGTCAGCGCCGAGATGATCGGCGCCCAATACGGCATCGGCGCCTTCGTGCTTCAGGCCGGCAATCTGATGCAGACCGATCAGCTGCTCGCGGGCGTGGTGATTTTGTCGGTGTTCGGGTTGGCGGTCGGGAAGGTGATCGGCTGGCTGGAGCTTAGGCTGTTGCACTGGCGGTAGCCACATTCACGGCACCCGTAGGGTGGGCAAAGCGTAAGCGTGCCCACGATCTCTTGATGAGTCGCGAAGGTGCGTGGGCACGGCGCAAGTGCGCCTTTGCCCACCCTACAAGTCCTCGTTTCCGCGCGGAGATACCGTTGGTGGATTACGCCTTCGGCTAATCCACCCGACGAGACCGGCGTGCCTCACGCGTTCCCGCGATCTTCGCGGAACAAATCCAGCTTCTGCTGCACCGGGCGATCCGAGAAGCTGAACAGCACGGCATCCTCATCCGCTTCGTGCGTGACCCATTGCCAGCTCGGCACCACGAACAGATCGCGCGGGCCCCATTCGAACACGGCATCGCCGATGCGGCTGCGGCCACGGCCTTCGATCGGACAGAACACGGTGGCATCGGTCGCACGATAGCGCGCGGTGGTAAAACCTTTGGGCAGCAGCTGGATGAACGTGCCGATGGTCGGCATGGCGAAATCGCCGGTCTCGGGGTTGCTGAACTTCAGCTTCAACCCGTGGCAGGCGTCCCACTCCTGGCTCGTCCTGGCTTTCTCCAGCGCCTCGCGCGTGTAGGCATAGGGATAGCTGAAGATCGGCGAGGTCTTCGAGCTCCGCTTGACGTCGACCGGCAGCAGGTTGTGGCCGTAGCGGGCAAAGCTGTCGCCGGCCGGTCTCGTAATCTTCTGCTGGTCTTCCTTGGAGCCTTCGGCAAAGGAGCAGTCGAAGAACTGCACCAGCGGAATGTCGAGGCCATCCAGCCAGAACATCGGCTGATCGGTCTCGTTGGAATGGTCGTGCCAGGTCATCGACGGCGTGATGATGAAGTCGCCGGGCTCCATCGCGGTGCGCTCGCCGTCAACCGCGGTATGCGCACCCTTGCCTTCGAGCACGAAGCGCAGCGCCGACTGGCTATGCCGGTGCGCCGGCGCGACATCGCCGGGCACCACCATCTGCACGCCTGCATAGAGCGAGGTCGTGATCTTGGACTGGCCGCGCAGGCCGGGATTCTCCAGCACCAGCACGCGCCGCTCGGCTTCCTTGGCGGTGATCAGCTTGCCGGCCTCCGTCATGTAGTCGCGGATGACGTCGAACTTCCAGAGGTGCGGCCGGCAGGCGCTTTTCGGCTCCGGTGTGATCAGATCGCTCATCACCGTCCAGAGCGCGGTGAGATTCTCGCCGTCGATCTTCTTGTAGAACGCCTCGCGTTCCGGCGTCTTGGTCACGGCTTCCATGGCGGCGCTCCCGTTCGTTTGTTGATTGACAGTATACTGACGATCTAGGTAGCGTCAATGTGACGGATAGTGATAAGGCTGTCGTTCCGGGGCACGCGAAGCGTGAACCCGGGACCTCGAGATTCCAGGTTCGGTGCCGGCGCATCGCCCCGGAATGACAAAAAAGCAGGGAGGGTCCCAATGAAGCTGCACGGCTATTTCCGCTCCAGCGCCGCCTATCGGGTGCGGATCGCGCTGAACCTCAAGGGCCTTGGAGCCGAGCACCTGCCGCATCATTTGCGCAAGGGTGAGCAATGCGCGCCCGCTTATCTCGCCATCAATCCGCAAGGTCTCGTGCCGGCGCTGGAGAACGACGGCGGCGCGGTGCTGACGCAATCGGTCGCCATCATCGAATGGCTCGACGAGACCCATCCCAATCCGCCGCTGCTGCCGAAGGATCCGCTGCGGCGTGCCAAGGTGAGGGCGTTCGCGCTGGCGATCGCCTGCGACACCCATCCGGTGCAGAACCTGAAAGTGCTGGCGCGGCTGCGCGAGCTTGGCTTGCCCGAAGAAAAGGTCCAGGACTGGGCCGCCTGGGTCAACCGCGAAGGGCTGTCGGCTTGCGAGACTCTGATCAAGGACGAGCCCGGCCCGTTCTGCTTCGGCGATGTGCCGACGCTCGCCGATCTCTGCCTGGTGCCGCAGCTCGCCAATGCCCGCCGTTTCGGCGTCGACGTGTCGGCCTATCCGCGCCTGCTCGCGGCAGAGGCGGCCGCAAAGGCGCTCGCCGCGTTTGCCAATGCCGCACCGGAGAAGCAGCCCGATGCCGAGTAAGCCGCCTCCGCCGATCACGATCGACGCGGTCTATGCCGCGCCGGGCTATCTGTTCCGGCGCATGCAGCAGATCGCGGTCTCGATCTTCATGGAGGAGTGCAAGGCGTTCGATCTGACCCCGGTGCAATATGCGGCCCTGATCGCGATCCACACCCATCCCGGCATCGACGCGACGCGGCTGTCGGCGGTGATCGCCTTCGACCGCTCCACGCTCGGCAGCGTGATCGAGCGTCTCCAGGCCAAGGACTATGTCGAGCGCAAGCCGGCCCCCGAGGACAAGCGGATCAAGCTGCTCTATCTGACCAAATCGGGCGCCGCGATCCTGCGCGAGATCATCCCGGCGGTCGAGCGCGCCCAGGCACGGATGCTGGAGCCGCTGAAGCCAGCCGATCGCAAGACGCTGATGGCGCTTTTGGTGCAGCTCGTTGATCTCAACAACGAGGCCTCACGCGTGCCGCTGCGGGCCGAGGATGCGCTGGAGCATCTCGGGAAGGCGGGGTGAGGAGGGGTGTGAGGCGATGTTCGCGCCCGACACTCAGATCTCGTAGGGTGGGCAAAGGCGCCCTTGCGCCGTGCCCACGATCTTTCTCCAACGATCAGAAGACGTGGGCACGCTCCGCTTTGCCCACCCTACGATTGCTGTGCGTGTGTCACCGTCCTCGCCTCACATCCGCAACAACGCCTGTCGGTCGATCTTCCCCGTGCCCGTCTTCGGCAGCTCGTCGGTGAAGATCACCTCTCGCGGATATTTGTAAGGAAGCAGCTTGCCCTTCACATAGTCCTGCAGCCGCCGTGTCGTCTCGCCCGGGTTGGCCGCGCGGTTGTTCATCACCACCACCGCCTTCAGCGTCATGCGACGGTCCGGCAGCTCGGTGGCGAACACGGCGCATTCGCGAATATCGGGATGGTCGGCGAGGCACAGCTCGACCTCGAGCGGATAAACCCATTGGCCCGAGATCTTGATCAGATCGTCGGCGCGGCCGCGGAAGAAGTGGAAGCCGTCGGCGTCGCGGATGAAGCGGTCGCCGGTGTAGATCCAGCCGCCTTCGCGGATGGTTTCGGCGGATTTGTCCGGCCGGTTCCAGTACAGCGGCGTGTTGGAATCGCCGCGCACCCACAAGATGCCTTCCTCGTTGTCGGCGACATCGCGTCCGTCCTTGTCGCGCAGCGCGACCTCGTAGCCGGGCACGCGCAGGCCCGCGGCCCCTAACTTCTTCCGCTCGGGCCTGTTGGAGAGGTAGATGTGCAGCACCTCGGTCGAGCCGAGGCCTTCGACGATCTCCAGGCCGGTGAGCGTCTTCCAGCCGTTGAAGACCTCCGCCGACAGCACTTCGGCAGCGGAGAGCGACATGCGCAGCGACGAGAAGTTGGTCTGTTGCGCGCCCTCGGCCTTGGTCAGGGACGTGTAGAGCGTCGGCAGGCCGAAGAACACCGTCGGGCTGTACTGCTCGATCGCTGCGAAGATCGCGGCGGGTTTCGGTTGCCCCGGCAGCAGCAGCGTTGCCGCGCCTGCCGAAAACGGGAAGGTGACGGAGTTGCCGAAGCCGTAGGCGAAGAAGATCTTTGGCACCGAGAAGCAGATGTCATCAGGCGTCAGCTTCAGCACGTTCTGCGCAAAGGCGAGCTCGCTATAAGCCATGTCGTGCTGGAGATGCACGATGCCCTTGGGCCGGCCGGTCGACCCCGAGGAATACATCCAGAACGCCATCTCATTGCGATGCGTGTCCGCTTCCGCCAGCTCGGCCGGGAATTGCGCGAGCCAGCTTGTCGCCATGACCGCCTTCGGCGCGGCGTGGTCGAGTGCCTCGCCATTGACGACGATCAGCGTGCGCAGGCGCGTATCCTTGCAGGCCTCGGCATTGAAGCGTGGCGCGAATTCAGCGTCCGCCACCGCAACGCTGGCGCCGGAATCGGCGAGGTAGAATTGCAGCAAATCCGGCGGCGTCAGGGTGTTGATCAGGAGCGGCACGAAGCCGGCCCGCACCGCGCCGAAGAACGCGGCCGGATAGGTCGGCGTGTCGTCGAGGAACAGCAGCACGCGGTCGCCGCGTTTCAGGCCGAGCGATGCAAAACCGTTGCCCCAGCGGCAAGCCTCGTCGCAGAGTTCGGCATAGGTCCGCGCGCCTGCCGGACCGATCAGCGCGACCCTGTCGCCACGGCCCTTGGCGAGATTGTCGAACAGCACTCGGCTGGCGTTGTAGATTTCAGGAATGGCAAAGCCGATCTCGCGCGCCCCTTCGCTGTCGGCAGGCACCTGGTCGAAGATCTCGTTGCTCATGCCTCGCCCCCGCCGTTCTTGGCAGCCTCGTAGCGCGCCATGAAGCCCGGCGACATGTGACGCAGGCGTGCATCGTCGATGCGGCCGGAGCGGGTGATGTAGCTGTAGGCGAAGTCCATCAGGTCCTGCTGCATGTGCTGGGCAAAATGCTCGTACCAGAAGGCACTGGTGCGCGCGGCGTTGACGAGCTTCTGCACCACCGGTTTTCGCGCGGCCTGGTAGCGATGCAGGGCGGTCGCAAGATGCGCATCCGATTCCAGCGCCTTGACCAGCGCGATGGCGTCCTCGATCGCGAGCCGCGTGCCCGAGCCGATCGAGAAGTGCGCTGAGTGCAGGGCATCGCCGATCAGCACCATGTTCTTGAACGACCAATGCTCGTTCCAGACCCAGGGGAAGTTGCGCCAGACCGATTTGTTGGAGACGAGGCAATGGCCGCCAAGCGTGTCCGCGAACACCTCTTCGCAGACGCCCTTGGACTGCTCGACGTCCTTGTAGGCGAAGCCATAGGCCTGCCAGGTCGCGTGGTCGCATTCGACCAGGAAGGTGCTCATGGCCGGCGAGTAGCGGTAGTGATGGGCGTTGAAGGCGCCGCGATCGGTCTTCACGAAGGTCTGCGACAGCGTGTCGAAGCGCTTCGAGGTGCCGTACCAGACGAACTTGTTGGAGGAGTAGGACAGCGAGGTGCCGAAATCTCCCTCGAAGGCGCGGCGCACCTGCGAGTTCAAGCCGTCCGCAGCGACGATCAAATCATGGCCGTTGAGCTGGTCGATGGCATGAATCTGCGTGTCGAAGCGCGGGGTGACGCCGACGTCGAGCGCGCGCTGCTGCAGGAACCGCAGCAGCTCGAGCCGCCCGATCGAGGAGAAGCCGACCCCGTCGATGGCGACGCTGTCGCCGCCGAGGTTCAGCGTGATGTTCTCCCAGCTCTCCATGTGCGGCGCGATCGCGTCGACCGTCTCGGGGTCGTCGGCACGCAGGAATTCCAGCGCCTGGTCGGAGAACACGACGCCAAAGCCCCAGGTCGCGTCGGCCGGGTTCTGTTCGAACAGGTCGACTTGATCCTCGGGGTGACGCTTCTTCCAGAGATAGGCGAAGTAGAGCCCACCGGGCCCTCCGCCAATCACGGCGATCCGCAACGTCTGCCTCCCTAATTGACAGTATACTTACTATCTAGGGGTAGACTAATGTGCTCCGGCGTCCCGCGCCAGCGGAATTATCGGCCAGCGCAGGCGCGCCAAAGCGCATCTTCGGACACAATTTTTACGCGTGTCCGAAACCGTCAGGTCCGAATCATAGCCAAACCGCGCCGGCTTGGCCATCCGCACCGTCAGACGCAGCGCTTCACGTAGACCCCGTTCACCAGCACCCTAGTACAGCGCACGGCGGGAACCGGCTTGCGGACCACGACGGCCGCGTTCGGCCCGGCGCAGCCGGCGCGATAGACGCCCCGTGCGCACACCACCGCATTGGCGTCGGTGGCCTCGAAGGTCATGGTTGCAGCGAAGGCAAGCAGTGCAGAAGCGACGAGCAGCAATGAACGCATGTGGTCCTCCCGGGCTTGTCGTGATCGAAATCGGATATCTGCAAAAGATTTGTCGTTGCAGGCGTGCGAAAATTCATGCGCACGCCGTTCGTCATTGTCGCGCTTGACGCGTGCGCCGCGTTATCTCGCCGCGAATGGGGCGAGCACGTCCTTGCACGCCGGCGACAGCGAGGCAGCCCTGTTGGAAATGCATTGAATGATGCGGCCGCCTCCGGGCGCGACGCCGGCGCAGAGCGTGCGGATGTCGGCGCCGCAGGCCGACCTCAGGATGAACAGCTCTTCGCGCGGCAGCAACGGACGCAACACGATCACGGCTGGCGCTGCCGCCGGCGCGGCTCCCGCCGCCGGGGCTGCTGCTGCGGGAGCCGCACCCGCGGGCGCCGCCGTTGCGGCAGCGCCACCGCCGGCTGCGGCGCTCACGGCCTTCTCGCAGGCCGGTGAAACTCTGGCCTTGTTCTTTTCAAGGCATTCGAGTGCCGCCGCGCCGCCCGGCGGCACGCTGGCGCACACCTTGGGATAGTCGGCGCGGCACGCGCTCTTGACCGCCGCAACCTGCGCGCTGCTCGGCTGCTTGGTGGCCGCGGCCTTCTGCGCGGGTGCGGCAGCCGGCTTTGCCGCGGGGACGGCATCTGCTTTCGGTGCGGCTGGCGCCGTTTCCGCCTTGGGCGCGGCCTCGGTCTTCGGCGCGGCGGGGGCAGCTTCGGTTTTCGCCGGTTCGACGGCGCGAACCGCGGTCTGGCATCCCGCCGACAGGCTGGACATGTTCTTCGCCAGGCATTGATACGCTTCCACGCCGCCGGGCGTCACGCTCGAGCAATGCGCCATGAAATCCGAACGGCATGCGGAGCGGATGGCGCTCTTCTGGGCCTCGGTCGGTGCTTGCGCGAACGCGCCTGTTGCAGTTGCGAAGAGCGCGGCCGCCAGCAACGCCTTGCGCGTCGATGCCTGTTTCAACGTGTTGAACATCTGGTGATTTCCTGCCCCGTCGGTCACGCCGACGACTTTCAAAATGTGATGTAATCGCAATCTTCGCGAGTGACGCCTCGCAAGCAGCATCATTCGCCGCTTTGACGTCACCCGCAAGTCAATTATGCCGGTGCAATTGCGCCGTCAGAGCCTGACCATGCGCTTGCCGCGGTTCTCGCCCGCGAGCAATCCGATCAGCGCCTTCGGCGTGTTCTTGAGGCCATCGATGATGTCCTCCTGCACCTTCAGCTTGCCGGATTTGACCCAGCCCTGGAGCTCGGCGAGCGCGCGCTGGCTCTCCTTCATGTAATCCATCACGATGAAGCCTTGCATGACCAGCCGCTTCACCACGATCAGCCCGGGCACGCCGCGCGGGCCGTGCGCGGAGGGCGCGCCGTCATATTGCGAGATCGCGCCGCAACAGGCGATGCGGCCATAATTGTTCATCTGCGGCAGGCAGGCTTCCAGAATGTCGCCGCCGACATTGTCGAAATAGACGTCGATGCCCTTGGGTGCAGCTGCGCGCAGCGCCTTGAACACCGCGCCGTCCTTGTAGTCGACGGCGGCATCGAAGCCGAGCTCGGAGGTCAGCCAGCTGCACTTGTCCGCGCCGCCGGCAATGCCGATCACGCGGCATCCTTTGATCTTGGCGATCTGCCCGACGATTGAGCCGACCGAGCCCGCGGCCGCGGAGACCACGACGGTCTCACCCTCTTTGGGCTTGCCGATCTCGAGCAGGCCGAAATAGGCGGTGAGGCCGGCGATGCCGAACACGCTGAGCAGGTGCGTCATCGGCTCGAGCTTCGGCATCTTGGTGAGATGCTTTGCCGGCACCGCGGCAAATTCCTGCCAGCCGGTGTCACCGAACACGATGTCGCCCGCCGCAAGCCCCTCGGCCTTCGAGCTGACGACCTCGGCAATGGCGCCGCCAGCCATCACGCTGTTGGCCTCGACCGCGGAGCGATAGGTCGCGCCGTGCATCCAGGCGCGGTTGGCGGCGTCGAGCGAAATGTATCGCACACGCAGCAAGGCTTCGCCGTCCTTCGGCTCCGGCACTGTGCTCTCCACCATCTTGAAATGTTCGGGGCCGAGCTTGCCGCTGGGTTTTTCGACCAGCAGAATCTGGTGATTGATGTTGCCGCTCATGGCGTTTCCCTCTTTGATTGTCTTGACGATTATTGATGCAGCCGCAGCAAACAAAACGTGCAGGCCGCATGTGTTGTGCGCTGCATGAAGGCTAGATCGCGGCGTTCCATTTCACAACGGGAACATCCTGAAAACGCGATCACACGCAAAGCGTGTTGCGTCGTTGTGATAACTGCGACATCATGAAGCGCCGGTGTACGTGGGGGGTAAGCGATGTCGAACAGGTTCACGCAATACATTCTGGCCGCGATGGTGCTCGGCATCATCATGGGATCGGCAATCTACAACTTCCTGCCCGACACGCGCGCCGACTGGGCGTCCTCGATCAACCTGATCGCCATGATGTTCCTGCGCCTGATCAAGATGATCATCGCGCCGCTGGTGTTCGCGACCCTGGTCGGCGGCATCGCGCATATGGGCTCGGGCTCCAAGCTCGGCCGCATCTTCGCCAAGACAATGGGCTGGTTCGTCAGCGCCTCCTTCGTCTCGCTGCTGCTGGGCCTGATCATGGTCAACCTGCTGCAGCCCGGCGCCAACTTCCCCGGCACGCTGCCTGCGGCGGGCCAATCGACCGGCCTGCCGGTCTCGGCCTTCTCGATCGAGAAATTCCTGACCCATCTGATCCCGACCTCGATCGCGGACGCGATGGCGCAGAACGAGATCCTGCAGATCGTGATCTTCGCGGTGTTCTTCTCGGTGGCGATGGGCGCAATGCCCGAGCGCTCCAAGCCGATCCTGGCGCTGATCGACGACATCGGCCACATCATGCTGAAGGTGACGAGCTACGTGATGCTGTTCGCGCCGCTCGCGGTGTGGGCCGCCATCACGGCGACGGTCGCCAAGAACGGCCTGCTGGTGCTCTGGAAGCTCGTCGTGTTCATGGGCGGCTTCTATCTCTCGCTGGCGATCCTGTGGACCATCCTGGTCATCGTCGGCTTCATCGTGATCGGCCCGCGCTACAGCCATCTCTTGAAGCTGGTCCGCGAGCCGCTGATGATCGCGTTCTCGACCGCGAGCTCGGAGGCGGCCTATCCGAAGACGCTCGAGGCGCTCAACCGCTTCGGCGCCTCGTCGCGGATCTCGAGCTTCGTGCTGCCGCTCGGCTATTCCTTCAATCTCGACGGCACGATGATGTACTGCACCTTCGCGGCCGTCTTCATCGCGCAGAGCTACCACATCGACATGCCGCTCGGCACCCAGCTTGCGATGCTGGCGACGCTGATGATCACCTCGAAAGGCGTCGCCGGCGTGCCGCGCGCCTCGCTCGTGGTGATCGCCTCGACGCTGGCGCAGTTCAACATTCCCGAGGCGGGCCTGTTGATGATCATGGGCATCGATACCTTCCTCGACATGGGCCGCAGCGCCACCAACGTGATCGGCAACACGCTCGCGACGTCGGTCGTAGCCAAATGGGAAGGCGAGCTCGGGCCCGAGCACGAGCTCGGACCCGGCGACGTCGTGCCCGAGGATATGGTGCCGGGCGAAGTGCCCGCGATGGCCAGCCATGGGTAGGAGCGAACCATGCGCCAGACACTGGCGAGGTCACTGACCTCAGGCGGGTTGTTGCTCGCGGCATCGTTGCTCGCGACCTCCTTGTTCGCGACCTCGGCTCGCGCGCAGACCGGCGGCGAGGGGCTCAGCCCGACGCTGGCGGCCGTCAAGAAAGCGCACACGGTGCGGCTCGGCTATCGCGAGAGCTCGCCGCCGTTCTCCTTCCTCGACCAGTCGGGCCGTCCGATCGGCTACAGCCTCGAGCTCTGCGAGGCCGTCGTCGAGGAGATCGGCATCGAGGTCGACGATCCCAATCTGAAGATCGATTACGTCAAGGTCACCTCGGACGACCGCATCGACGCCGTGCTGCAGAACAAGATCGACCTGGAATGCGGCTCGACCACCGCCAATGCCGAGCGCGGCAAGCGCGTCGCCTTCTCGCCCCTGATGTTCGTCGCCGGCACCAAGCTGATGGTGCCGAAGGGAGCGGCAATTTCCGGTGTCGCGGATCTGAAGGGCAGGACCGTCGTGGTGACCAAGGGTACGACGAACGAGCAGGCGATACACGCCGTCGACAAGAAGCTCTTGCTCGGCCTCAACATCGTGACCGCGCCGGATCACGAGCAGTCGTTTCAGATGGTGAACGACGGCAAGGCTGATGCATTCGCGACCGACGACATCCTGCTCTACGGCCTGATCGCGCGCCACAAGGCGCAGGAATATTTTCGCGTGGTCGGGGACTATTTGTCCTATGACCCCTACGGCATCATGTTCAGGAAGGGCGAGCCGCAGCTCTCCGCCGTGGTCGAACGTGCCTTCCGCAAGCTCGGCTCCAACCGCGATCTCGTCCCGCTCTACAACAAATGGTTCACCGCAAGGCTTCCCACCGGCGAACGTCTGAACGTGCCGATCTCGCTGCAGCTGGAAGAGGCGTTCAGGGCGATGGACGATTCAGCGAGCGCGAATAATTAGCGTTCGTGTCGTGCCGCAGGCTCGATGCCTTCCCTTCTCCCCTTGTGGGAGAAGGTGGCGCGAAGCGCCGGATGAGGGGTTAGCTCCGCAAATTCAGACGCAGAAGTTTCACTCGGAGAGAGAGACCCTCACCCGTCTCACCGCTACGCGGTGAGCCACCCTCTCCCACAAGGGGAGAGGGTGCAGCGAGCTCGCGGCTGCTATCTCTGCCCAAACACCCGGTCCAGCGCCGCGTCATACGCCGCTTGCACGAGTTGCGGATGCAGCTTGGCCAGCCCTTCCATCATCACGCCGGAATTGATCTCGAGCACTTTCCACTCGCCATCCACGCGGACCACGTCGATCGACGCAAAGACAATGCCGATGGCGCGCGCGGCATCGGTCGCGAGCTTCACGCAGGCGGTGCGAACGTCGCCATCCTCCAGCAGCACCGGCTTTGCGCCGGCATCGAGATTGTGCCGCCAATCCGTGCCACGCTGCTTGCTGTAGACGACGAGGGGTTCATCTCCGAGCAGCACCACACGGACCTCGTCCTCGATCGCGACATAGGGCGAGATCACGAGCCCGGCGCTCATTGAGAAAACCTCGCCAGCCGCGTGGTCGAGTTCGGCCGCCGTCGTCACCTTGAACACCGAGCGTCCCGATGTCCCCTCGTTCGGCTTCACCACCACGCCTTGCGGATTCTGACCGAGCAGTGCGAGCATCTGCTGGCGCCAATCGGCACCGGCGACGTGCACGCCCAGTTTTGGGTTGAGGAAGAGGTGATGGGAAATGCAGGGAACGCCCGCCAACGCCAGCGCCTCTGATGTCGCCGATTTGTCGTTGGCGAGGCGATGGGCGATGGCGCTGTTGAGGCCGATGTCGTAGCCGAAGGCAAAGCGCCGCTCATCGCCCCGGCGCATCGCGATCAGCCAGCCATCGGCGCGGACATCGACCGCGATGCCATGGCCCGCGCAATAGCGCCTGATCGCCTGGACGAAGATTCGCTCGTCGCTTGCCGCCATGTGTTTCTGTCGCGTTTCAGACGTTCCTGGCGCCAAAAGCCGCAAAAATGCGGGAAACGGCGCCGAACCGGGATGAAAGTCAGAGCTATTCTTAATGAAATTCTCGCGAGCGCGATGGAAATTAAGTGCTGCATTCGAACGCTGCAGGGAAAAGAAATTGCCCGCGGCGCGCGCCCGGCAGCAGATTCATTAACAATATGGTCAATTCCGCCGCAAATGCCGGTTTGACCGGCATCAATTGCATCCGGAACGAGGTTGATTATTGGTCTCAATGGCGTAGATCACACACGCGAAATCCTCCGCCATGGCAATGGTGTCCGCCCCGTTTCAGGGCCGGGCAACGCTTTTGCCCTAAAACCGCAATTATTCGGAATATCGAAAATCATGAGCGCGTTTTACCGAGAGAAGGTTCTTTCCGTCCAGCACTGGACCGACACGTTGTTCAGCTTCCGCGCCACGCGCGATACCGGCTTCCGCTTCCAGAACGGCCAGTTCGCGATGATCGGCCTCGAGATCGACGGCCGTCCGCTGCTGCGCGCCTACAGCATGGCGAGCGCCAACCACGAGGAAGAGCTCGAGTTCTTCTCGATCAAGGTTCAGGACGGCCCGCTGACCTCGCGTCTGCAGAAGATCAAGGAAGGCGACACCATCCTGGTCGGCCGCAAGGCGACCGGCACGCTGATCACCGATAACCTCCTTCCCGGCAAGCGGCTGATGCTGCTCTCGACCGGAACGGGCCTCGCGCCGTTCGCGAGCCTGATCAAGGACCCCGAGGTCTATGAGCAGTTCGAGTCCATCGTGCTGGTGCACGGCTGCCGCCAGGTCTCCGAGCTCGCCTATGGCGAGAAGCTGGTCGCTTCCTTGCGCGAGGACGAGCTGTTCGGCGAGCTGCTCGCGGACAAGCTGATCTACTACCCGACCGTGACCCGCGAGCCGTTCAGGAATCGCGGCCGCATCACGGACCTCATCAACTCCGAGCAGATCTTCAACGATATCGGGCAATCGCCCCTCGACATCGCCACCGACCGCATCATGATGTGCGGCAGCCCGGGGATGCTCGAAGAGCTGAAGGTGATGTTCGAAGGCCGCGACTTCATCGAAGGCAGCGGCAACAAGCCCGGCCATTTCGTGATCGAGAAGGCGTTCGTCGAGCGGTAAGCTCTGGTCGCCGTCTTGCCGAACACTTAGCGATCCACTCCGGTGTCGTCCCGGACAAGCGCGCCTAAGCGCGCCGATCCGGGACCCATACCCACCAGCCGCGGTTATGCGAAGACTCGGAGTGACGGCTTTTTTCACCATGGACCCCTGTGGTTATGGATCCCGGGTCTGCGCTGACGCTGGCCCGGGACGACAGCTCAGTTGTGGTGGCGACTGTTGCCTCCACCAGTCCCCGTTTCCATCCCCCCTGCTGCACTGCAAAAGCCTATCCTCTCGGCTGATTGATTTATCTCGGCCGAATTCGCTAGCCTGAAACAAGGGCCGCGTCATATCCGTATGACAGGCGAGGGCGTATCGTACCGCCTCATGCTGGCGAGAGGATGGGAATCGTGGCCGACGACACCAAGACGCAGGACTCCTCCCGACACTCATCCCACAAACGCCTGCCGCTGGCGGAGGAGGGGATCATGGAGACCCTGCTGCTGCCATTCTCGCCGCGCTACATCGTGCTGACGATCTGCGCGGTCGTCACCGCGCTCCTGATCGGCATCGGCATCGCCGACCGCAAGATCTTCGACATCCTGCTGGTGCCGATCCTGATCTTCGGCGCACTGACGCTGCTCGGCGTCCGCGATCTCCTGCAAAAGAGCCACGCGGTGCTGCGCAACTATCCGATTTCGGCGCATATCCGCTTTCTGCTCGAAGAGATCCGCCCGGAGATGCGGCAGTATTTTTTCGAGAGCGAGAAGGACGGCATGCCGTTCTCGCGCGACACCCGCGCGGTGGTCTATCAGCGCGCCAAGATGGAGCTCGACAAGCGTCCGTTCGGCACCCAGGAGGACGTCTACCGCCAGGGCTACGAGTGGATGCATCACTCGGTGTCGCCGAAGGCGCATGCCGCGGAAAAATTCCGCATCAGCATCGGCGGGCCCGACTGCCAGAAGCCCTATTCGGCTTCGGTGTTCAACATTTCCGCGATGAGCTTTGGCGCGCTCAGCCCCAACGCAGTGCGTGCGCTCAATGCCGGCGCCAGGAAGGGCGGCTTTGCGCACGACACCGGCGAGGGTGGTGTCAGCCCCTATCATCGCGAGATGGGCGGCGACATCATCTGGGAGATCGGCTCCGGCTATTTCGGCTGCCGACACCCCGACGGCACCTTCGATCCCGAAGCGTTCGCGCGCGTTGCCGGTGACGACCAGATCAAGATGGTCGAGCTCAAGGTCAGCCAGGGCGCCAAGCCCGGCCACGGCGGCGTGCTGCCGGCGGCAAAGGTCTCGGAGGAGATCTCCAAGATCCGCGGCGTCGCGATGGGCGAGGACTGCATCTCGCCGGCCTCGCATCGCGCCTTCTCCACCCCGGCCGGCATGATGCAGTTCATCGCCGAGATGCGCCGCCTGTCCGGCGGCAAGCCGGCCGGCTTCAAGCTGTGCGTCGGCCATCCCTGGGAATTCCTGGCGATCTGCAAGGCGATGCTTCAGACCGGCATCTATCCTGATTTCATCGTCGTCGACGGCAACGAAGGCGGCACCGGCGCGGCGCCGCTGGAATTCATGGATCATCTGGGCATGCCGATGCGCGAGGGCGTCAATTTCGTCCACAACGCGCTGATCGGCATCAATGCGCGCGACCGCATCAAGATCGGAGCGTCCGGCAAGATCGCGACCGCCTTCGACATGGCGCGCGCGATGGCGATCGGCGCCGACTATTGCAACTCGGCGCGCGGCTTCATGTTCTCGCTCGGCTGCATCCAGTCGCTGAGCTGCCACACCGACCGCTGCCCGACCGGAGTGGCGACGCAGGACCCGACGCGCGCGCGTGCGCTTTACGTGCCGCTCAAGATCGACCGCGTGCACAATTATCATCACGCCACCCTGCATTCGCTGACCGAGCTGATCGCCGCGGCGGGCCTCGAGCATCCGCAGCAGCTGCGCCCGATTCACTTCACCCAGCGCACCTCGACCACCGATGTGAGATCCTTTGCGCAGCTCTATCCGGCGCTGCGCCCTGGCGAGCTGCTCGAAGGCACGGAAGACCCACGTTTCCGCGACGCTTGGCGGATGGCACAGGCGGAAACGTTCCAGCCGGCGCTGTAAGGCATCGTTCGGCCCGTGGCGAGACCTGCCCGGCCCGCGCACATTCGCCGCGAGCGCAGCTGGCATCTAGGATTTTGTTCAACTTTGGGTGTATATTGTGCCCATGGACGAACGGCGCGACAAGGCAAGACATCGCGTGCTGAAGGCCGGAACGATCGAGTTCGGCGGCGGCGCGATCGACTGCACCGTCCGCAATCTCTCCGATACCGGTGCTGCGCTCGACGTCACCAGCCCGGTCGGCATCCCCGAGCATTTCACCCTGTTCGTCCAAGCCGACGGAACGCACCTGTCGTGCACCGTGATCTGGCGCAAGGAGAAGCGGATCGGCGTGAGGTTCGGGTGACCATGAGCGGGCGCGGGCTATCGCTCAATTTCACCCCGTCTCGACCTCACTCAACCGGCTCGCCAGGATCTTGTCGATCCTTCGCCCGTCGAGATCGACCACCTCGATGTGCCAGCCGCCGAAATCGAAGGCATCGCCGGTATCAGGCAGCACGTTGAACTGTTGCAGCACCAGGCCCGCCACCGTGTTGTAGCGGTGCGGCGGCAATTCGACGCCGAGCAATTCGCCGAATTCGTCGACCGGCATCCAGCCGGAGATCAGCAGCGAATCGTCGGCGCGCCTGACAAAGGCGGGCTCCGGCGGTCCGGCCTCCGAATGGAAGGCGCCGACGATCGATTCGAGGATGTCGGCGGCCGTCACCATGCCTTCGAAGCCGCCATATTCGTCGTAGACGAAACCGACGTGGACCGGCGCGGCTTTCAGGATGGTCAGCACGTCGCGCGCGTCTGCCGACGCCGGGATGCCGGGCGCCTCGCGCACCAGCGCGCGCAGGTCCGGGTTGCGTTCGTTCATATAGGCGATCAGCAGGTCCTTGGCCTGGAGCACGCCGATCGGTTTGTCGCGGTCGCCGTCGGAGACGGGAAAGCGCGAATGCGGGCTCTTGGCGATGATCTCCCGAATGGCCGCCGGATCGTCGTTGAGGTCGATCTCGTCGACCTCCGTGCGCGGCGTCATCACCGCGCCAACCGGCCGGTCGCCGAGCCGCATCACGCCGGCGATCATCTCCCTCTCACCGGGCTCAAGCACGCCCGCGCTCTCGGCCTCGCTGACGAGGTGGTGGATCTCGTCCTCCGAGACCTTCTCCTCGGCCTTGCCGCCGCGTCCGAGCAGCGTGAGGATCAGCCTGCCCGAGAGATCGAGCAGAAAGACCAGCGGCAGCGAGACCTTCGCAAGCACGTGCATGGCGGGCGCGACCCTGACCGCGATGCTTTCGGGGTCGCGCAGCGCCACCTGTTTCGGCACCAGCTCACCGACGATCAGGGTGGCGTAGGTGATCAGCGTCACGACGATGCCGACGCCGACGATGTCGGCAATTCCCGTGGACAGACCGAGCTCGAGCAGCCATTGCGTCAGCCGCTGTCCGAGCGTCGCGCCGGAGAACGCGCCGGAGAGCACGCCGACCAGCGTGATGCCGATCTGCACCGTCGAGAGGAACTTGCCGGGATCGGCTGCCAGTGTCAGCGCCCGCTCGGCGCCGCGCACGCCCTTGGCGGCGAGCAGCGACAGCCGGGCCGGGCGGGACGAGACCACGGCCAGCTCTGACATGGACAAGAGGCCGTTGATGACGATCAGGACGACGACGATGACGAGTTCGACCGAGAGCATTGACGTTCCGAGGTAAATGAGTGTGGCCGAATAGGTCGGCACACGGCTTGATATAGGTATGCGGCGAAGAAATGCCGGCAATTTTGCCGCGTTTGACGCCCCGAGGGAACCGCGCGGCCGCGGGCCTCGACATGCTTTGGCGAGTTCCCGTGGAACTACGGGGCTGCCGTTGCTTAACGGGCTCTTAGTGGCCGCCCGGCTAGGTTTTCGACATTGCAGAAATGTATTCGGGGGACCCAGGATGCGGATCGGGAAGCTTTTCGCGCTGTCGATGCTGACGGTGACGGTGTTTGCAGTCATCCTCGGCGCCGAGGTGCTGATACCCCAGACGCGCATCTTCACGAACCGCTCCGACGCGATCAAGACCGTCGATGCCTTTGGTGCGACGCTGATGGCCAGCCAGCATGTCGCCAGCCTTCGCGCTCCCTATATCGGTCCGATCTTCCAGGAAGGCGCCGCAACACCGGCACAGCTCGAAGCTGCCACGAAGGCTGCGAAAGCCGCCGAGGCGGGCTTCGAGGCCGCAAGACGCGCCGTCATGGTGCTGGATGACGGCGGCGCGATTGCGGAGAATCTCGACCGTGCCGCGCGGCGGCTGAAGGAGGTCACCAACGCTGCCGATCGCGCGATGGGCGTTCCCCTGGCGGCGCGCGACAGTGCCGCGACAAAGGGCTTCCTCCCCGGTGTTGCCGACGTCATCGGCAACATCGAACCGGTCATGAACCGGCTCGAGGCGAAAGTCATCAACGCCGATTCCTCGCTCGCGGCGCTGTTGAGCCTGGCACGGACGGCCCAGGATCTGCGTGTTGCGGCCGGCAGCCGAGCCGCCACGCTGTCCCCGGCGCTGTCGGCGAGCCGCCCGCTCACGGCGAGCGAATTGTCGCTGATGGATCGCATGCAAGGCCGCGTGGAGGCCGACCGCGAGCGCATCGAGGCAGGCATCGACCAACTCGGAAATCCCTCCCGCATCGCGACCGCGCTGAAGGCGGCAACGGAATCGTATTTTGGAAAAGCTGCGGCTGCCGTCGACAAGGAGATTCCCGCCGCCCGGAGTGACGGCAAGTACAGCAGCAACGCCGACGAACTGGCGAAGGTCATCGTGCCGGCCATCCAGATGTTCTACGGCGTGCGCGATGCCGCCTTGGCCGAAGCTTCCGAGCGTGCCTCGGCGTCGCGCGATGGCGCGCTGGCGATGCTCGCGCTCGGCGGTGTCGCCGTGCTGGCGCTGCTGGGGACGCTCGGTGCCGTGACCATGATGCTGCGCAGACGCGTGGTGACGCCGCTCAGCCGGCTCGCGGACGTGATCGGGACGCTCGCTGCCGGACAGCACGAGGTCGAGATCCCCGCGACGGGCCGCAATGACGAGATCGGCCAGGTAGCGGGTTCGCTGCAGCATTTCAAGGATTCACTGCTCGCCAAGAAGGCCGCCGACGAGGCGGCCGCGGTCGAGGCCGACGCGAAGCTGCGGCGCAGCCAGCGCATGGACCAGATCGCGCGCGATTTCGAAGCCATGATCGGCGACGTGATCAACACGGTGTCGTCGGCTTCCTCGGAGCTGGAAGTGTCCGCGGGAACGCTGACGAGCACGGCCGATCAATCGGAAAAGGTCACCGCGACCGTCGCGGCCGCTTCCGAACAGGCCTCCACCAACGTGCAGACCGTTGCCGCGGCGGCCGAGGAGATGGCCTCGTCGGTCGACGAGATCAGCCGGCAGGTGCAGGATTCCGCGCGCATCGCCGGCGAGGCGGTGCAGCAGGCGGGGCGGACCAACGATTATGTCGGCGAGCTCGCCAAGGCCGCGGGGCGGATCGGCGACGTCGTCGAGCTCATCAGCCAGATCGCGGGCCAGACCAATCTTCTGGCTCTCAACGCCACCATCGAGGCGGCGCGCGCCGGCGAGGCCGGGCGCGGCTTTGCGGTGGTCGCCTCCGAGGTCAAGGCGCTGGCCGAGCAGACCGCCAAGGCCACCGGCGAGATCAGCCAGCAGATCACGGGAATCCAGACCGCGACGGAGGACTCCGTCGGCGCCATCAGGTCGATCAGTGACACCATCTCCCGCATGTCCGAGATTGCGTCCGCAATCGCCGCGGCGGTCGAGGAGCAGGGCGCAGCGACACGGGAGATTTCCCGCAACGTGCAGCAGGCCGCGCGCGGCACCCAGCAGGTTTCCGCCAGCATCGTCGACGTGCAGCGCGGCGCGAGCCAGACCGGATCAGCCTCCGCCAACGTGCTCACCTCTGCGCGATCCCTGTCCGGCGAGAGCACGCGCCTCAAGGTCGAGGTCGGAAAATTCCTCGATGCGATCCGGGCGGCTTAGACTGCGTGGTGGGATCAGGGCTAGTTGCCATAACGGAGGTCAGCTCCCTCTCCCGCAAGCGGGAGAGGTGAAACGGCCACCACCTGATTTCGTCGCACTCGCGCCGCCGCTCAGAACTCGCCGTGCAGCCTCCCCGAAAACACCGACACCGGTCCGCGGTCGGCATTGTAGGCGGGGTTGACGATGAGTTGGTAGTCGGCGGTGAGCGTCAGATTCTTGTTCAGCGCATAGGCGTAATAGGTTTCGAGAATGCGCTCCTTGCGGTAGTTGAGCGCGCCGTCGCCGATCAACACGCCGAGGCCGCCGGCGGCGAGGAAGTCGCGGTAGTCCTGCGAAATCGCGTTGATCGCGCCGCCGACGCCGATCACGTCGTCAGGCCGGCCCCATTTCGTGCCCTTGATCGAAAGACCAGCCGACAGGCTGCGGTTGATGTCGGTGAAGGCGAGCGTTTCGCTCTTGCCGTCGTTCCAACTCCAGCGGCTGAACAGTCCGACATCCTCGGTGATCGCCTGCTCGAGGTTGACGACATAGCCGACCTTGATGCGGCCGCGCCGGGTCTGCGCGATGTCGAGGTTGAGCGCGGGATTATTCAGCGTCTCGCGGAAGCTGCCCATATTGGCACTGTCGAGCCAGCCCATGGTCCTGAGCTTGCCGGGCTGCCCGAACAGCGAGAAACGCGTCTCGATCTCGATCACGTACTGGCCGCGCTCTCCGGCCCTGGTATCGAAATGATTTGCATTGGGCTCCGCGACCATCAGGAAATAGCCGCCGCGCAGCGCCCATTGCTTCTGATTGAACTCGGCGGTGACGCCGTAGGTGAGGCCGACCTTGTCGGCGGAATAGTCGAAGGCGCCAGGCGCCCACAGGGACCAGTTCATGAAATCTTTGCGCGTGTCCTTGGCGTAGGCATTGCCGTCGAACACGTCGACCACCGCGAACTTGCCGGCCTGCACGGTGAGGCGGGACACGTCGACCTTCTGCCCGAGCTGCAACTGGCCGCTGGCGAGCTCTTCCTGCTCGCCGCCGAAGCCGAAGGTCTGTCGCACGAACAGGCGCGAGGTGTTGTAATGCGGATAGGGGAAGTTCGACTTCTGCGCTTCGCCGTTCGGGAAGCCGGCCGCGCCGACGGTGTCGCTCAGTCCAAATCCCTGGAGTAGCTCGGGATTGTAATAGACCTCGCCGCCGTCCCACAGCCGTGCGTTCAGGAACAGGCTGTTGCTCCAGGTCGCCTTGGCTTGCCGCGACGGCGTGAGCGAGTTCGGCCCGGTGTAGAGCGCGGGGAACGAGGGATAGCCTTGCGGCAGATAGGTGCTCTGGCCGTGAATCTCCCAGCGATCCGATTCGGTGTCGATCAGCGAGCTCTTCGGATTGTAGCTGGGCATGCCCGGCCAATCGACCTTGCGGTTAAGGCCGAGCCTGACCTGCTGGAAGTCCAGCGACGAGGAGCTGTATTGGGCCCCCGTGGAGAAGGCGACATTGGCGCCGTCGAAGCGGCTGTAGAGATATTCGAGCCGTGCGCTCCAATGCGGCGCGAAGCCGTATTCGACGCCGGCACCGGCGATCCAGCCCGGCCGCGTGTTCAGGATTTTCGGGACTTCGGCGCCGGAGGCCGGCGCGTCGAAATAGCGCTCGCCCATCCAGGCAAAGCCGCCGGTGGCGTAGACGAGCCACGGACCGCTGGTATAGCCGACGCGGCCGCGCAGGCTGGCGGCGTAGTCCCATTGCTGGGTGACGGTATTGCCGGGCGTCGCCAGGAAGGAGACGATCGAATTCGACGTGATGTAGTTGGGAAACGTGAAATCGCCTTCGACGCCGACCAGCCAGCCGGAATTGAGCCGGTAATTGTAGCCGGCCTGCACGCCGCCGATCATACCGCTGAAGACGCCGCTGTCGTTGATCCCTGTGCCGTCATTCAGCGCAAAGTGCGATGAGCCGCGGCCGTAGCCGGCATGCGCGCCGATATAGAGGCCGGTCCAGTCATAGACAGCTCTCAGCGCCGGCGCCTTCAGCGGCAGATCGGCCGCACGGCCCACGGCGGGAAAAGAAAGCACGCCCGAGGCAATCGCCGCGGCCGTCCGCAAATACCTGTAACGGTGACCTCTCAACGTCAAAACGCACGCCCCCAAACGCGAATGGAATCCATCCGCCGCGACATCCCTGCCGATTCGCAGCGGTCCTGTCATCAGTCTTGGTTGCTCGCGTCATCGAGATGATCTCGATTCGACGCGATTTCGTCCCAAGTTCCTGAACTTGCGCGAACCTTATTGCGATTAATTCGCAATAGCAACTGATGAAGATTGCCGCACGCGATGGTTCGCACCGCTGTGTGACGGGACGGCAACAAACTCCCGGCAAAAAAAGAATGACCCGCCCGGGGGGACAACCGGGCGGGTCGGGGGCACGACACGGGGTGGATGAGGCGCCCGTGTCGGACGCAGGATCCACGTAAGATCGGCCTCAGGTACTCAGATCAGTAGCAGCTACGAACGCGGCCGACGTACTGGCCGAAAGCGTTGTACTGGGCGACCCAGCCGCAGCGGTGATAGCCGTAGTAATAGGGGTCGTTATTGGCGGCGATCGCGGAGCCGACGACGGCGGCGGTCGCGATGCCGGCACCGACACCCCAGACCCAACCGGGCTGCTTGGCTTCGGCAGAGGAGGTGGTGGACACGATGCTGCCGGTGACGGCGAGGGTCGCGAGAGCGAGAGCGGCAATCTTGGTCTTGATCGACATGTGAAACTCCATCCGGGGTTGAGGCGGTCCGTTGTGGCCCGCGTGCCCAGTTTGACGGAGGCTCCCCGTGTCCGGTTCGAATGCGGCAAATCCGCTCCCGGAGAAATGAGTTTTTTTAAATGATTCCAATAGGATGTCGGCTAGCCGAGCGGCCCTTTGGCGAGCCTGTTCACGTCGAAGTTATCGACCTCGCTGAGGAGCTCGCAAAAAGCACGGGCGCCCTGATCGATCAGCTGCTCGCCCTTCGCGGCAACGGCCAATGTCGCATTGCCGACGGCGCCGCTGGCGTTGAGATCCTGCGCCTGCCAGGCGAAGGGCGCCGGCCGCTGCGTCGACAGCCAGCGATATTGCTGCTCCAGCGCGATGCTGCTCGCCGGAAAATCCGCGATCGCCTCCTTGCGCACCTGATCGGGAAAGCGCGCCAGCATGATCGAGGTTTCGACCGCGCCGCCATGAATGCCGTGGCGCACTTCGTCGGCAGGGAACAATGTGTCGGCGCCTGACAGCCGCGACCAGGACGTCGTCACCACGAACAGTTTTTGATGCGCGCGTAGATCCTGCGCGATCAGCATCATGGCCGCGCTGTTGCCACCATGGCTGGTGATGATGACGAGCTTCTTCACGCCGCGACGCGCGACGTCCTCGCCGATCCCGGTCCATCGCTTCAGCGCGGTTTCAGTCGGCAGCGTTTGCGTGCCGGGATAGTCGATATGCTCGGTGGAAATTCCGACCGGTTCGACGGGAAGAAAACTGGCCGGAACGTTGTCGGGCAGAAGCTCGCGCACGCGCGCGAGATAGGCGTCCGCGATCAGCACGTCGGTCTCGAACGGCAAATGCGGGCCGTGCTGCTCGGTCGCCGCCAGCGGCAGCACCGCGATCCAGCGCGACGATTCCGCAGGGGTTGTCTCGGCCCAGCGGATTTCGGTCCAGTCGCGGGATGGCATCATTGAGTTTTCTTTGGAGGTTTCATTGCCCGAATTTGTCACGTAATTTGGGGTATCAGGGGATGCGGGCCCGGCCGGCTCGCGTCCCCTGACGTCATGCGGTTTTATCGCGTTGGCCTGCCACGAGCTAGACGCGATTATGCTGGAAGCGATCGACGGAGTGCCATTATGACCCCCTTTCATCTGCGCCGAGCGTTCATTGCGGGCTTGATGGCTGCTTTCGTCTGCAGCGCCGAGGCGCATGCCGAGACGCTGGACAAGGTCACCTTCGGCACCAACTGGGTCGCCGAGGCCGAGCATGGCGGCTTCTTCCAGGCGGTCGCCGACGGCACCTACAAGAAATACGGGCTAGACGTCACCATCGTTCCCGGCGGTCCCAACGAGAACAACCGGATGCTGCTGATCGCCGGCAAGATCGATTTCTTCATGGCCGCGAACACGCTGATGTCGTTCGACGCGGTCGCCAACAACGTGCCCGTCGTGACCATCGCCGCGATCTTCCAGAAAGATCCGCAGGTGATGCTGACGCAGCCGGATGCCAAGGTCAGCAAGATCGAGGACCTCAAGCCGCTGACGCTGTTCGTCTCCAAGGAGGGCATGACCAGCTATTTCCAGTGGCTGAAGTCCGAATACGGCTTCAACGAGAAGAACGTGCGGCCCTATAATTTCAATCCGCAACCCTTCATCGCCAATCCCAAGAGCGCGATGCAGGGCTATGTCACCTCCGAGCCCTTCGCGGTCGAGAAGGCCGCCGGCTTCAAGCCGAACGTGCTGCTGCTCGCCGATTACGGCTTCAACACCTATTCGACCCTGATCGAGACGCGCCGCGACGTCGTCGAGAAGAAGCCCGATTTGGTGCAGCGTTTCGTCGATGCCTCCATGATCGGCTGGTACAATTACATCTACCGCGACAATTCCGCCGGCAATGCCATGATCAAGAAGCTCAATCCGGAGATGACCGACGACCTGCTCGCTTATTCCGTCGCCAAGATGAAGGAGCATGGCATCGTCGATTCCGGCGACAGCCTGAAGAACGGCATCGGCGCGATGAGCGACGAGCGCTACACCTCCTTCTTCAACAAGATGGTCAAGGCCGGGGTCGTGAAGCCCGAACTCGACTTCCGCAAATCCTACACGCTGCGCTTCGTCAACAAGGGCGTCGGCGTCGAGCTGCGCCCGAGCAAGCCGTAGCGCAAGCTCGATGTCATCAGGCAAAACCTCGTCCGCGGCCGACGCCGGCCTGACGCATCTCGCCGTCAGCCTGCGCGGCGTGACGAAGACCTATGACAATGGCGTCATGGCGCTCGGCCCGTTCGACCTCACTGTCCGCAAGGGCGAGTTCATCTCGCTGCTGGGTCCGTCCGGCTGCGGCAAGTCGACGGTGCTGCGGTTGATCGCGGAGCTCAGCGCGCCGTCGTCAGGCATCGTGCGGGTGGCGCGTCACGAAGGCGAGGTGCTGCCGGGCCACGGCATCGGCTTCGTGTTTCAGGAGCCGACCCTGATGCCCTGGACCAGCGTGCGCGAGAATGTGCGGCTGCCGCTGAGGCTCGCGAGCGTGCCGAAGGCCGAGGCGCGCGGGCGTGCCGACGCGGCGCTGGCCAGCGTCGGGCTCGCCGATTTCGCCGATGCCTTTCCGCGCGAGCTCTCCGGCGGCATGAAGATGCGGGTGTCGCTGGCGCGCGCGCTGGTCACCGATCCGGATATCCTGCTGATGGACGAGCCGTTCGCCGCGCTCGACGAGATCACGCGCTTCCGCCTCAACAATGATCTGCTCGCGCTGTGGCGCAGCCTCGGCAAGACCGTCATCTTCGTCACCCATTCGGTGTTCGAATCCGTCTATCTGTCGCAGCGCGTGGTGGTGATGACGGCGCGGCCCGGCCGCATCCAGGCCGATATCCGCATCGAGACGGTCGAGCCGCGCGGCGAGGCGTTTCGCACCTCCGCGGCCTATTCCGATTATTGCCGGAAGGTCTCGGCTGCGCTGGCGCCATCCTATTCGGGGCAGTCGACGTTATGAACGCGCAGGCCCCCGTCACCGCAAAACCGCGAGGCGCGCAACGCGCGATGCGCCTTGGGCTTCCCGTCATCGTGTTCGCGGCCGGCATCCTCGCCTGGGAACTCATGGTCCGCATCAAGGACATCCCGCCTTACGTGCTGCCGGCGCCCTCCGTCATCGTCCTGACGCTCATCAAGGACTGGGCGGTGCTGTCACAATCGCTCGCCACCACGCTGCTGACCACGCTCGAAGGTTTTGCCGCGGCCAGCATCGGCGGCATCGCGCTGGCGCTGTTGTTCAACCAGTCGAAATGGGTGGAATACTCGCTATTTCCCTATGCGATCGTCCTCCAGGTCACCCCGGTGATCGCGATTGCGCCGCTGCTCCTGATCTACCTGGAGCAGCAAACCGCAGTCGTCGTCTGCGCTTTCATTGTCGCCTTCTTCCCGGTGCTGTCCAACACCACGCTCGGGCTGAATTCGGTCGATCGCAATCTTGCCGGCCTGTTCCAGCTCTATGGCGCCTCAAAGCCGCAGACGCTGCGCTTTCTCAAGCTGCCCGCGGCGCTGCCCTACATCCTCGGCGGCCTGCGCATCGCAGGCGGCCTGTCGCTGATCGGCGCGGTCGTGGCCGAGATCGCGGCCGGAACAGCGGGCGCCGGCTCCGGGCTTGCCTACAGGATCGCGGAATCAGGCTATCGATTGAACATACCCCGCATGTTCGCAGCGCTGCTTTTGTTGTCGCTTGCCGGGATTGTCATCTATGGGGCGCTGGCGCTAGTTTCGCACCTCGTTTTACGGCGCTGGCATGAGAGCGCGCTTGGAAAGGAAAACTGATGGCTGCCGGTTCGATTTCGTCCGAAAAGATCGACCTTCTGATCTATGGGCCGATGCGGCCGATCCTCGAGAACGGGTTTTCCGACCATTTCGTCGTGCACAAGGCCGAGACGCACGGCGACCTCGAGCGGCTGACGCCGGCGATCCGCGAGAAAATCCGCGGCGTCGCCGTGACCTATCACACCGTCCGTGCCGACAAGGGTTCGCTGTCGCAGCTGCCCAAGATCGAGATGGTGGCAAGCTTCGGCGTCGGCTACGACCACGTCGATGCCAAATATGCCGCCGAGCACGGCATCATCGTCACCAACACGCCCGACGTGCTGACCGAGGAGGTCGCCGACGTCGCGATGGGCCTGCTGATCTCCACCTTGCGCGAATTCATCAAGGCCGACCGCTATGTGCGCTCCGGGCTCTGGCAGACGCAGAACTATCCGCTCAGCGTCGGCTCGCTGCGCGACCGCAAGGTCGGCATCGTCGGCATGGGCCGGATCGGGCAGGCCATCGCGCGCCGGCTCGATGCCTCGCTGGTGCCGGTGGTCTACCACTCGCGAAACCCGTCCAAGGACGTCTCCTACAAGCACTACCCTGATCTGATCGAGATGGCGAAGGCGGTGGACACGCTGATGGTGATCGTGCCCGGCGGCGCCTCGACCAACAAGATGATCAATGCCGAGGTGCTCAAGGCGCTCGGCCCGCGCGGCGTGCTGGTCAACGTCGCACGCGGCTCGGTGGTCGACGAGCCGGCGCTTGTGCAGGCCCTCAAGTCGGGCACCATCCTGGCCGCCGGCCTTGACGTGTTCGCGGCGGAGCCGACTGTGCCGGACGAGCTCAAGACCATGCAGAACGTCGTGCTGCTGCCGCATATCGGCTCGGCCTCGGTGGTGACGCGCAACGCGATGGACCAGCTCGTGGTCGACAACCTCAAGTCATGGTTCTCGGGCAAGGCGCCGCTGACGCCGGTTGCCGAAACGCCGTTCAAGGGGCGCTGATGAAAATTCTTCGGGTCGTTGCATTCGCCGTCGCGGCCCACGTGGCCGCGATCGGCACTGCGCCTGCGCAGGATGCAACGAGCCTGAAGAAGGAGATGCTCGGGCAGTGGGAGCTATCGACCACCGAGCGCAGCAAGACCTGCGTCGTCACGATGAAGGGCGATGCCGCGGGGCAGGGCTTCAAGCTCGAGCTGGAGCCGGCCTGCAAGGCAGCGCTGCCCTTCACCAAGGACATCGTCGCCTGGAGCGTCAGGGGCCTCGACATCGTCCGTCTGCAGGATGCGAGCGGTGAAGCCGTGATCGACTTCACCGAGGTCGAGGCCGGCATCTTCGAGGGCCTGCGGCAGGGCGAGGGCGTCTACATCCTGCAGGATCTCGCCGCGGCCCGCTCGATGGCCAAGTCGATGGACCAGATGATCGGCGACTGGTCGATGGTGCGCGGCAACGGCCAGCTGGTCTGCGGGCTGACGCTGACCAACACCGAAGCCGGCCAGGACAATTTCCAGGTCTTCCTCAAGCCGAAATGCGACGCGGCCATCGCGCAGTTCAACCCGACGCAATGGCGGCTCGAGCGCGGCCAGATCATCCTGATGTCGAAATCGGGCAACGTCTGGCAGTTCGAGGCCGACGACAACGCGCAATGGCGGCGCGTCCCCGATACCGCCGATCCCCTGATCATGCTGCGTCAATAGGCGGCCCGACATCCGTTGCCGCGAATGGCGCCACGCGAAAGCGGAACCTGCAGACCGGGCATCTCGTTGACGGAAGAGGTGATTTCGTTGGGAGATCCGGCATGGCCAAGCGCGTCCTCGCGATCGGCATCGAACCCGGCAGTGCCGACTACAGCGCATTCCCGCAGCTCACGCCGGAGCTCGTGCGAACCTACATCGAGGCGCAGCTGTTGCGCCTGCGCGATCTCGGCTTCGAGGTCACGAGCTGCCTGATCGATCTCGACGCCACCGCGGAAGCCAGCGTCACGGCGGCGCTCCGCGACGAGACTTTCGACTGCATCGTGATCGGCGCCGGCCTGCGCGAGCCGAAGGAGCGCCTCGTGCTGTTCGAGAAGGTGCTCAACCTCGTCCACCGCCTCGCGCCTGACGCTGCGATCTGCTTCAACACCACGCCCGCCGATACCGTCGAGGCCGTGCAACGCTGGGTCGAACCGTAACCTTCGGCCTGGAGGCAAGTGCGCAGCCGGCTCGGCGGCCGCCACGTCTTTTCTGTGGCCTGCATGACATGGTGCATGATACGGTCGCTGCAATCCAGCGTAGAGCATGAACTCTGTTCGGGCCCTTCGATGTTCAGAGCCGTCGTCATCATTGTCCTCGCCTTTGCCCTGTCCGGCTGCGATGCCTTTGGCGCGCTGAAAGACGGAATGCAGCGCGCGCGGGCCGTGAAGGGCGATCTCGAGCAATCGACCGGCGTCAGGCCGCAGGTCGGTTTCAACTGGCGCAATGGCCGCCTCGCATCGGTGACGGTCATGTTTCCGGGCCTTTATCAGACCAAGCCGTTGGGCGACCTCGCCGGCCTCGTGCGCGAGACGGTGACCAGGGAATTCAAGCAGGCACCGGACGCGATCGTGCTCTCGTTTGCCCTGGGCAAGGGTCCTTTGGCCTGAGGCCCCGCGCTGGCTGCGACAATTGGTCTGGTCCGGCGCCGTCCCGAGCGCTATGACTGGCGGCATCAACCGGGAGGATTCGGGATGCTTCGAGCTGTTGGAATGGCGGTGTGTCTGACGGTTGCGATGGCGGTGCCGGTGCATGAGGCCGCCGCCCAGGATGCCATCGGCGGTGCGATCATCGGCGGCGTCGGCGGGGCGATCCTCGGTGGCGCGCTCGGCGGAGGCCGCGGTGCTGCCATCGGTGCCGTCGTCGGCGCCGGCACGGGCGCCGCGATCGCCTCCGAAGGCGAGCGCCGCCGCTCCGGCTACTACGCCTATCAGCGCGGCTGCTACATGCAGAGGCCGGACGGCTACTACGTCCGGGTCGATCACAGGTATTGCTACTGAGCGATCATCGCGTTCTTGGCGAGCGGCCGCAACGCGCATCGCGACGGACGGTATCTCGCCCTAAATCAACCGCATCCCGCGCAGGCTCGCATGCCCGCTCTTGCCGACGATGATGTGATCGTGCACGGCAATCCCGAGCGGTTTTGCGATGTCGATGATCGCCTTCGTCATCTGGATATCCGCCTGCGAGGGCGAGGGATCGCCGGAGGGATGATTGTGCACGAGGATCAAGGCTGTCGCCGATAATTCCAGCGCGCGCTTGATCACCTCGCGCGGATACACCGGGGTGTGATCAACGGTGCCGGTCTGCTGCACCTCGTCGGCGATGAGCTGGTTGCGCTTGTCGAGGAACAACAGGCGAAACTGCTCCTTGTCGGCAAAGGCCATGCTGGAGCGGCAATAATCGATCACCTCGTTCCAGGACGACAGCGCGTTGCGGAGGTTGACCTCGCCCTTGGTCACGCGGCTCGCGGCGGCCGCGATCAGCTTGAGCTGGTTGATCGCGGCCTCGCCGATGCCGTCAACCTCGCGCAAGCGCGCCACCGGCGCGTGCACGACCTCGGCGAACGAGCCGAAGGTCTTGATCAGCGTCTTCGCGAGCGGCTTGGTGTCGCGCCGCGGCAGCGCCGGAAACAGCGCCATCTCCAGGAGCTCGTAATCACTCAGCGCATCCGCGCCGGCATTGTAGAAGCGCTCGCGCAGCCGCTCGCGATGGCCGTGATAATGCGGCGCGTCCTCAGGTTTGCTCTTGTCGTGGTCCGGCTTGGCGGGCATCGGCCGCCAGCATCGCCGGGGACCTCTGTTTTTGCAACCGTCAATTGCGTCGGCGAGTTCGGTTGATGCCTAAGGGTGACCCTGAAGGATCACCCGATCTGCTTCTCGCCGTGCCGCTCCGACAGCGTAAAAATCTCGACGCCATCAGCGGTGACGCCGACGGAGTGCTCGAACTGTGCCGACAGCGATCGGTCGCGGGTGACGGCAGTCCAGCCGTCGGAGAGAATCTTCACGTGCGGCTTGCCGAGATTGATCATCGGCTCGATGGTGAAGAACATGCCGGGCTTGAGCTGCACGCCTTCGCCGGGCCGGCCGATATGGATGATGTTCGGCTCGTCGTGGAACATGCGGCCCAGACCGTGGCCGCAGAAATCGCGCACCACGCTCATGCCCTGCGGCTCGACGAAGCTCTGGATGGCGTGACCGATGTCGCCGGTGGTGGCGCCGGGCTTCACCGCGGCGATGCCGCGCATCATCGCTTCATAGGTCACCTCGATCAGCCGCTCGGCCTTGCGGGCGATCGGGCCGACCGCATACATCCGGCTGGAATCGCCATACCAGCCGTCGACGATGAAGGTGACGTCGATGTTGACGATGTCGCCTTCCTTCAGTGGACGGTCACCGGGCATGCCGTGACAGACCACGTGGTTGAGCGAGGTGCAGGTCGAGTAGCGATAGCCGCGATACATCAGCGTCGCCGGATAGGCATTGTTGCTGAAGGCGAAGTCGCGGACGAATTCGTCGATGCGCTCGGTCGGCACGCCGGGCCCGACGATGTCGGTGAGCTCGTCGAGGCACTTGGCCACCAGCGCGCCCGCCTTGCGCATGCCGGCAAAGGCGCTCGGCCCATGCAGCTTGATCTGTCCGGTCTTGCGCAGGGAGGTATCGGAGGCTTCGACGTAGCTCATGCGGGCGCAATCTTCTGAGGTGGGCTCGATATCGGCGGAAAGTCTTGATTTCAGGCCCCAATTTAATGATTGCGGGCCTTCGCGCAAGCCAAGGCGGAGCGTTTTCGAGCGACGTGGCTACCGGTTCGTGTGAAGAAAACGCGTCAAAACAAGGATCTTGCCGCCTGTTGCGCCCAAAAGCGGGCCTAATTCGGGACTTCTACGGTGGTTTCCACCGGCAGCGCGCCGCCGCGGATGCGAATTTCGCGGACGGGGTAGGGAACCCGGATGCCCTCGCGCTTGAAGGCGTCCCACAGTGCCAGCATCACGTCGCTCTTGACGTTGTCCATGCCGTCGGGGTCCGCGATCCAGAAGGTCAGCGAGAACTTCATCCCGGCTTCCGCGAACTCGGTCAGGATGGAGTTCGGCGGCTTGCCCTTGGTCGCGCGCGGATGGGCCGCGGCGGTCTCGGCGGCGAGCTTGGTGACCAGGCGGGGGTCGGCGTCGTAATTGGTGCCGAAGGCGATCTTCACCAGCGTGTTCTTGTCGGTATAGGTCCAGTTGACGACCTTCTGCGTCACCAGATCCTCGTTCGGCACCAGGAACTCGCGGCCGTCGCCGGCGGCGACGGAAATGTAACGCGTCTTCATCGCGCTGATGCGGCCGGTATTGTCGCCGATGGTGACGAGGTCGCCGGGCTTCACCGATTTGTCGGCGAGCAGGATGATGCCCGAGATGAAGTTGGCCACGATCTTCTGCAGGCCGATACCGATGCCGACGCCGACCGCGCCGGAGAACACCGCAAGCGCCGACAGGTCGATGCCGACCGCGCCGAGCGCAATGACGATTGCGACGGCAAGAAGCCCGATGCGGATGATCTTGACCAGCAGCACCTGCACCGACGGCGTCAGATCGGTGGTTGCGTTGATCCGGCTCTCGGCGAAATTGCTCGCGATGTTGGTGAGCCACAGCGCGATCAGCAGGAGCGCGCCGGCCTTGAGGACCAGCAGCGGGGTCAGCCTGAGGCCTCCGAGCACGATCGCGTAGGAATCGAGCAGGTCGACCGTCGTATCGAGCTGGCCGAGGATCGAGAGCGCGGCGAGAAGCCACGCCGTGATCGACACCAGGCGGACGATGAAGGCATTGCGCAGCACCGAGGTCACCAGCCGGATCACGAGCCAGGCGAAGCCCAGCTTGGCGGCGACCATCAGCAGATAGGAGCGGCTCGGCCAGGTCGCGTGATACATCACCACGCGCGAGATGATCACGAGCAAAGTGAATACCGCCGTCGAGGTGCTGGAGACCATCACCCGGGCGAAGTGCCGGAGCGGCAGCGGCCAGCGCATCGTCAGCGCGGTCATGTCGACCCGATTGCGCACGCCGGTCTCCGCGGCATAGGCGATGCCGGCCGCGGCCAGGATGAGGCCGAATTGCAGGTAGAACCAGGGCGAGGAGATTTCCGCCCCGACGCTGCGCGCGGTGGTCTGCACGAACTCCATGAAGTCCTTGAGGTCCATGTCCATCGGTCTCGTCGGCAAGCGGGGAGGAATTGATTCGAGGGAGCCGCAGAATCCCACAAAGAGCGCGGCCGGGCCATCGATACACCGTGAAGTGAAGTGCGTTAAGGCCGTAAAATGCGGGCAGATTGCCGCGAGCGGGAGAAATGGGTTGGCGTGCCGCTGCGGCGACGATAGAGATGCTGAAGCAGAATGATTGTTGGACGAATAGGGTACCGGCAAGCGCGCTCTTCGCCTCTCCCCGCTTGCGGGGAGAGGCCGGATCGCATCGTCAGATGCGATCCGGGTGAGGGGGACTCTCCGCGAGTCCATCTGTCGCCGCCCCCGCGGAGAGCCCCCCTCACCCCAACCCTCTCCCCGCAAGCGGGGCGAGGGGGCGCACTGCCGGTGCCTGCCTAGCCCTTTATTGCGTCCATTCCGGAGTAACCCGCAGCACCGCATGGCCTCTCTCGACTCCGTCAGCATCGCCATATTGCTCGGCTCCGTCCTCGTGATGGCCGGTATCCTGTCGAGCCTGCTTGCGCTGCGCTTCGGAGCGCCCTTGCTGCTCGTCTTCCTTGTGATCGGCATGCTCGCGGGCGATTCCGGCCCCGGCGGGCTCCAGTTCGACGACGTCCGCACCACCTATCTGGTCGGTTCGGTGGCGCTGGCCCTGATCCTGTTCGACGGTGGCCTGCGAACGCGCTTTGCCAGCATCCGCACCGTGCTCGCGCCGTCCGTTGTGCTCGCGACCGTCGGCGTGCTCTTGACCGCGCTGATCACGGCGCCGTTCGCCAAATACGCGCTCGACCTCAATTGGACGGAGTCGCTGCTGGTCGGCGCGGTGGTCGCCTCGACCGACGCCGCCGCCGTCTTCCTGCTGGTGCACACCCAGGGCCTGCGCCTGCGCCCGCGCGTCGGCGCGACGCTGGAGGCCGAATCCGGCACCAACGATCCTTTCGCGATCTTCCTCACTTTGATGCTGGTCGAATACATCTCGCTGGGATCGAGCTCCGCAAGCCATGTGGCGATGGAGTTCATCCAGGAGGCGGTGCTGGGCGCCGTCGTCGGCGTCTTCGGCGGACGGCTCGTCGTCATCGCGCTCAACAAGGTCGCGCTGCCGCAGGGTCTGCACGCGCCGTTCGTGACGACCGCGGCGCTCGTGATCTTCGGCGGCTCGCAGATCATGCACGCCTCCGGCTTCCTCGCCGTCTATCTGGCCGGCATCATCATCGGCAACCGGCCGACCCGCGCGCACAATTCGGTGGTGGCTTTTCTCGATGCCGCAACCTGGCTGGCGCAGATCGTGATGTTCGTGCTGCTCGGCCTGCTGGTCTCGCCGAGCCGGTTAGGGGCCAGCGTGCTGCCGGCGGTCGGGGTCGCCTTCGTGCTGATGCTGGTGGCGCGGCCGATCGCCGTGTTCGTGTGCCTGGCGCCGTTCCGCTTCAACTGGCGCGAAAAGATATTCATCGCCTGGACCGGCCTGCGCGGCGCCGTCGCGATCTTCCTGGCCTCGATCCCGATGCTGGTCGGCCTGTCCAAGGCCTATCTCTATTTCGACGTCGCCTTCGTCGTCGTCATCATCTCGCTGCTCTTGCAAGGCTGGACGCTGGCCCCCGCCGCGCGCAAGCTGCACGTGGCGCTGCCGCGCGCCGAGCGCGGTCCGCGCCGTGTCGAGCTGGATCTGCCCGGCCAGCTCGAGCAACAGCTGGTCGGCTATCCGGTGCGGCCCAAGAGCCTGTATTTCCGCCGCGGCCTGATCCCATCCTGGTCGAAGCCGACGCTGGTGATCCGCAACGAGAACATTCTGACGCCGCTAGAGGCCGACCCCATCGCGCCCGGCGACTACATCTACCTGCTGGCGCCGCCGGAAAAGGCCGAATCGCTCGACCGCTTCTTCGTCGACATGCAGCCGAGCTCGGCGCCCGATCCGCATCTGCTCGGCGACTTCATGGTCTCCGGTGAGCACACGCTGGCCGAGCTCGCCGGGATCTACGGCGTCAAGGTCGGCGAGGACGAGAGCAAGCTGACGCTGGCCGATTATTTCGACGTCCATCTCGACCGCGCCCCGAAAGAGGGCGCCGAGCTCCCGCTCGACGAGATCGTGCTGGTCGCGCGCAGCATCTCCGGCGGCCGCGTCAATGTCGTCGGCCTGCGCCTGCCGGAAGAAGACGAGACGCCACCGCCGCTGACGCGGGCGCAGGCGCTGCGAAGGAAGCTCGCGGATGTGTGGACCTCGGTGGCGGGGGTTTAGCGGGGCTCGACCTTCGCTTTTCGAATGACAGTTCGTAGCCCGGATGGAGCGCAGCGTAATCCGGGGCCGCTGTATCGGTACGGAAGAGTCCCGGATTGCGCTGCGCTCCATCCGGGCTACGCCCTCACATCAGCACCTTCACTCCGCCAAAACTCGTCACCCGCCCCTGTTTCAGCATCACGATCTGCGTCGCGAGCTGGCGCAGCTCGGCGGCGTCGTGGCTGACATAGACCATCGGCACGTTCGCCTCGTCGCGCAGCCGCACCAGATAGGGCAGGATCTCGAGCTTGCGGCCCTCGTCGAGCGCGCCGAGCGGTTCGTCGAGCAGCAGCAGGCGCGGTTTTGCCAGCAGCGCGCGTCCGAGCGCGACGCGCTGGCGCTCGCCGCCGGAGAGCTTCCCGGGACGGCGGCCCTGCAGGTTACCGATATCGAGCAGGTCGATGACGCGCTTGTGCTGCGCCGGATCCGGCGCCAGGCGGTTCATCTGCCGTCCATAGTCGAGATTCTGCGCGACGTTGAGATGCGGGAATAGCCGTGCGTCCTGGAATACATAGCCGATGCGGCGGCGCCAGGCCGGGACATGGATGCCGGCCGCGGTGTCGTCGACGGTTTCGCCGTCGAGCACGATGGTGCCGCGGTCCGGCCGCAGCAGCCCCGCGATCATGTTGACCAGCGACGTCTTGCCGGCCCCCGAGGCGCCGAACAGGCCGATGACGCGGCCCTCGCCGGTGAAGGATGCTTGAAGCGAGAATTCACCGAGTTGCTTCTCGACGTCGACGCGCAGCATGGTCAATTCCCGTGCAGGCGCTGCGTAGCGCGGCGAGCGAACCATTCGGCGGCGATCAGTGCGCCCAGCGCCAGCACGATCGAGACGATCACGAGCCGGCCGGCCGCGGCGTCACCGTCCGGCGTCTGGATCAGCGAATAGATCGCCGAGGAAATCGTCTGGGTCTCGCCGGGAATGTTGGAGACGAAGGTGATGGTGGCGCCGAACTCGCCGATCGCCTTGGCAAAGCCCAGCACCATGCCGGCGAGCACGCCCGGCAGCGCCAGCGGCAGCGTCACCGTAAAGAACACTTTCCATGGCGCGGCTCCGAGCGTCTCGGCGGCCTGCTCGAGCCGGCGGTCGATCGCCTCGATCGACAGCCGCATCGGGCGCACCAGCAGCGGGAACGACATCAGGCCGCAGGCAAGCGCCGCTCCGGTCCAGCGGAAGGCGAAGACGATGCCGAAAGTGTCGGCCAGGAAGCCGCCGACGAGTCCCTTGCGGCCGAAGGTGAGGAGCAGGAGATAACCGGTGACGACAGGCGGCAGCACCAGCGGCAGATGCACGAATGCGTCGAGCATCGACTTGCCCCAAAAGTCCTTGCGGGCAAGCAGCCACGCCAGCGCAATGCCGAACGGCGTCGCCACCAGCGTTGCGATGATCGCGACCCTGAGCGAGAGCAGGATCGCGGTCCATTCGGCGGGAGAGATGTCTGACATCAAGTGGTGAATATCAGATTGTCGGGCTGACCAGGAACTTGAAGCCGTATTTTTCCAGAATGGTCTTGGCGGCGGAGGAGCGCAGGAAGGCGAGATAGTCGCTGGTCCCGTCCTTCGCCGTCGTGGTCGCGGCGACCGGATAGATGATCGCGGGATGCGACTCCGCCGGGAAGGTGCCGACGATCTTGACGCCGGGCTCGACCTTGGCGTCGGTGGCATAGACGATGCCGAGGTTGGCCTCGCCGCGCGCCACCAGCGTCAGCGCGGCGCGCACGCTCTCGGCCATCGCGAATTTCGGCTCGGCGGCGTGCCATGCCCCGAGCTTCTCCAGCGCCGCCTTGGCGTATTTGCCGACGGGTACGGACTTGACGTCGCCGGTTGCGATCCTGCCGTCGCCGGCAAGCTTGGCGAGGTCGAAACCTTGCGTGATGGTGACGTTGTCGATCTTGGAATCCTTTGGCGCGATCAGCACGATGCTGTTGCCGAGCAGATTGACTCTGGAAGGCTCGTTGATGGTCTTCCTGGCGATCGCGTAGTCCATCCAGTCGGTGTCGGCGGAGACGAACACGTCGGCCGGCGCACCCTGCTCGATCTGCCGCGCCAGCACCGAGCTCGCGGCATAGCTGACCGAGAATTTGACGCCGGTCCTGGCGGTGTAGGCGGCATCGATCTCGTCGAGCGCGTTCTTCATGGACGCCGCGGCGAACACGGTGATGGTCTTGTCCTCGGCGGCGGCCGGCGAAAGGCTCGCGCTTGCGAGGATCACGAGGGCGGTGAAAAGTCGACAAATGCGTAACATGGGGAGCGCTCCGTGCGAGTCCGCGCGCGCAAGATGCACGCACAGGTCTGGCGTTGGTGGGTCAGGTCGCGACGGGTGGAAGCGCTGCTCCACGGGGCCCGGCTGCGGCTTACGGCCGGCAGGGATATCGCAATTGCGAAGATAGCAGGCTGGCGCCCGAGGTCAAAGGGTGGCCGCTTGTCCGGCCGGGCGGGCCTATTGCGCCGGCAGGATCGCGATCCCGACCGAATTCTCCTTGGCGCCGCTGAGCTGAAGGACGAAAGGCTGCGCCGAAAGCTCGTATTTCACGGACTTGCGGATGCCGCCGCAACCGGTGGCACCGCTGAAGGCCACGGGCTTGAGAACATGCCCATCCTGGACCACGTCGATCCAGGCGCCGGCGGACAGGCTGATCGTGTAGAGCCCGGCCGTGGCGGACTTGACGCTGGTGAAGCCGGCGAAGCTGCCGTCCTTGGGCGCGCGCTCCGGCGGCGTCGGCAGTTTTGCCTCGCTTGGGGCAACCAGTCCCAGCGTGATGGCCGCGGAGGGCAAGCTCGCCTGCTCGCTTCCCGATGCGAGCGTTGTGCGGTCCGGCGCGGTGAGCGCGGCGCGCTCGCGCTCGATCGGCCATTTGAACTTGTCGCAGCCGCTCGGTTCTTCAGCGGCGAGAGCGGAGGTCGCGCCGAACGAGAGCGCAGCGAGGAAGGCAAAGACGCGCATGTGAAATCCCATCGTTGGCCGCGCGAGCGGTGCGAGGCTTGCGGTCAGGCTTGTTCGACGGGATGCGCGTCCCGGAGATGCCGCGGGCTTACGGCTGAGCGGCGAGGTCATCCTAGCGCATTATTATGACGCGAACCAACCAACGAGTTCGTCATTCCGGGACGACAGCGGCAGCGCGGTCCACACACACTACGGCTTTGCATCCGCCCCATGCAGCACCGCCTTGCATGCTGTCGGCATCTGCGCCAGCGTCATCGGCGGTTTCGGCTTTGGCGGCTCCGGCGGCGGCTTGGGGTGCAGCACCGCGTCGGAGAACCAATAGGCGAGATCGGCGGGCTTGCAGCCTTCGTCCTCGGCCTGCGACGGCTGGCCCTCGCATTCGCCGGCGCCCGCTGGGCAGCGCATGCGAATGTGGAAATGGTAATCGTGGCCCCACCAGGGGCGGATCTTCGAGAGCCAGGCGCGGTCGCCCTTGGCCTCGCGGCACAGCGCCTTCTTGATCGCGGCGTTGACGAAGATGCGCTGCACTGCCGGCTCCCGCGCCGCGTCGCGCAGCACCAGCACATGGCCTGACGTGAACACTTTTGGATCGATGTCGAGCCGGTCGTGGCGCACCATCATCACCGCCGACATGTCCTCGCGTTCCTCGCGCGAGAGGCGGCGGTCCGGCATCGGCGTCAGCCAGATGTCGGCATCGAGGCCGATCTGGTGGCTGGCGTGGCCCGACAGCGCCGGACCGCCGCGCGGCTGAGCGATGTCGCCGACCAGGATGCCCGGCCATCCCGCGTCCTTGCGCGCTTTGGCCGCGAGCCGCTTGATCAGCGCGATCATCTCGGGGTGGCCGTAGCTGCGGTTGCGCGACAGCCGCATCACCTGCCAATTGTCGCCGTTGAGCGGCATCTGCTCGGCGCCGCCGATGCAGCCCTTGGTGTAGGAGCCGATGACATGGGCCGCCCCCTTCGACGGCAGCAGCTTGCGCGCGAACAGCTCCTTGGCGGCGAGATCGGGGTCGTTGGGATTGGCCAGCGGCGGCAGCGGCTTCGGGGTGACGCTGCCCTTGTCCTGGGCCAGCGCGCCGCCGGCGGTCAGGAACGTCGCTAAAACCAGGAGAGGGGTGAGGCGGCGGGGACTCATGCGCAGCCATTATAACTCAACACGGCGTCGGGGTTAAGAATCGGGCTGTGCTGCGGCGGACGATCTCACAGCGTCTTGACGGCCGTTGCCCCAGCGCGAAGGCGCGTCCGGCATGTCGATCCCACTCCAACAAGGTCGTCCAAAAGTCGTGTTTTTTTCGTGGGGCCGGCCGGATTCTTAACTGTGCGATAACCGTATCCTGCATTGACCAAAATTCATGCGCGGAGCGAGGACCGTTTTCCGCCGGCATGCAAGCCGATGCATTTTCGGAATTGAATCATGAATAGCGCGCATATTTGCGTCGCGTCTTTCTGCGATAGCGGCGAGGCAACAGGTTTGCCGCGCCCTGTGACGCTGCTGCGCCTCTCAAACAGGCAAATCGATCCGGTCTACAGTTGCCGCAAGGCGCGGCCCCGGCTGGCCGGACCACCCAAGATTACTTTTTTTTCAGACACTTGCCCCAAAACTTGCGCCGTTGGGCGCGACTGGGACGAGTGAAGTTGGGTTTGGGGTCTCGAAAAACAAGAAAACGAAAGCAAAGCGTGCTTGCCCGGGCCGGCCAATCGCCGCGCAAGCCGCGCTTCGCGCGCGCGCCGCGCGCCCTTTCGGAACGCGATGAAGTCCTGCGCAGCCGCGCCGAGGCGGAAGCTGCGATCGCGGACGCGCGCAAATCCCACGAGCGCCTGCGCCAGGCCGTCGACATCCTGCCCCAGGGCATTGTATTTCTCGACGCCGAAGGCCGCTACGTCCTCTGGAACAAGAAATACGCCGAGATCTACAGCAAGACCGCCGATCTGTTCGAAGAGGGGGCGCGTCTCGAAGACACGCTGCGCATCGGCGTTGCCCGCGGCGATTATCCTGAGGCGATCGGCCACGAGGACGAGTGGATCGCCGAGCGCCTGCAAAGGCTCTATCAGCCCGGCGCGCGCCACGAGCAGAAGCTGTCGGACGGCCGCGTCATCCTGATCGACGAGCGCCTGACCGACGATGGCAGCGTCGTCGGCCTGCGCGTCGACATCACCGAGTTGAAGCAGCGCGAGGCCTCGTTCCGCCTGCTGTTCGACGGCAATCCCGTTCCCATGATCGTCTGCGCGCTGGACGACGAGCGCATCCTCGGCGTCAACGACGCCGCGGTCGCGCATTACGGTTACAGCCGCGCCGAGTTCGAGCGGTTGAAGATCCGCTCGCTGCAGGCTTTCGACAGCGAGCCGCCCTGGACCGCCGGCTCGACCGGCGAGGAGCAGGCCGGCCGCACCTGGAAGCACGTCAAGGCCGACGGCGCGCTGATCGACCTTGCGATCTATTCCCGCGAATTGACCTATGCCGAGCGGCCGGCGGTGCTGCTCGCGCTGATGGACATCACCGAGCGCAAGCGCGCCGAGGCACGGCTCGCCTTCATGGCCCAGCACGACGGCCTGACCGGCCTGCCGAACCGCAGCCTGCTGCGCCAGCAGGTGGACGAGATGCTGCTGCACACGCGGCGCAGCACCGACAAGGTCGCGCTGCTGATGCTGGGGCTCGACAGTTTCAAGTCGGTCAACGACACGCTGGGACACGCGGTCGGCGACAAGCTGCTGCGCGGCGTCGCCAAGCGGCTGCGCTCCACCTTGCGCGAGGAAGACGCGCTGGCACGGCTCAACTCCGACGAGTTCGCGATCGTGCAGAGCGGCCTGACGCGTCCCGAGGACGCGGTGATGCTGGCAAAACGTCTGCTCGCGGCGATCGCCGATCCCTATCTGCTCGACGGCCATTCCGTGGTGATCGGCGCCTCGATCGGCATCGCGATGGCGCCGGGCGACGGCGATGATTCCGAAAAGTTGCTCAAGAGCGCCGACATGGCGCTGTCGCGCGCCAAGCTGGACGCGCGCGGCACCTTCGCCTTCTTCGAGGCCGCGCTCGATGCCAAAGCGCAGAGCCGCCGCAAGATCGAGGTCGAGCTGCGCGGCGCGATCCAGAACGACGTGCTGCGCCCTTACTATCAGCCATTGATCGACCTGCAGAGCGGCCGCATCACCGGCTTCGAGGCGCTGGTGCGCTGGCCGCATGCCGAGCGCGGCATGGTCTCGCCGGCCGAGTTCATTCCGGTCGCCGAGGATACCGGCCTGATCAATCCGCTCGGCGGGCTGATGCTGCGCCGCGCCTGCCTCGATGCCGCGACCTGGCCGGACGACGTCCGCGTCGCGGTCAACCTGTCGCCGCTGCAGTTCCGCAGTGGCAATCTGCTTTCGATCGTGACGGACGCGCTGAGGCATTCCGGCCTGCCGCCGCGGCGGCTCGAGCTCGAGATCACCGAGACGCTGCTGCTGGAGAAGAGCGCGCAGGTGCTGGCGACGCTGCATGCGCTGCGCGCGCTCGGGGTGCGCATCTCGATGGACGATTTCGGCACCGGCTATTCCAGCCTCAGCTATTTGCGCAGCTTTCCCTTCGACAAGATCAAGATCGACCAGTCGTTCGTGCGCGATTTAGGAGCCAACCGCGAGGCCCAGGCGATCATCCGCTCCATCGTCAGCCTCGGCAAGGGCCTCGGGGTCATCATCACCGCCGAGGGCGTCGAGACCGAAGCCGAGCTCAGCTGCCTGCGCACCGAGGGCTGCGACGAAGGCCAGGGCTTCCTGTTCAGCAAGGCTCGGCCGAACGCCGAGATCATCAGCGTGCTGGCCGCGCAGCGCGGCATCGACGGCGAGGACGCCGCGCTGGTGGCGTAGATCTTGGAGCGTCCGCTTCCAGGTTGAAGTTCGGGGCTACCGGCGACAGTGGCGGATGAACGTCACATTCCGGGCGTACAGGTACGTGTACGGGTCGACCTGTTCGAGCGCGTGGTGCTTCATCACCCAGTCCCGCACCGCGGGCGCATAGGACGACATCATCAACTGAGTCTCGCCGGGGTTGATGCTGCGGTCGCCGTGATGCGCGGCGTGAAACATGAAATAGCCGCTCGGGGCAATGCAGATCTTGTCGAGGGGAACGACCCCCAGGACAGTTGTGCAAGACGACTTGCAGCGACCGTCGATCACCACGCGATCATATTCTGCGTTGACGTGTGTGTAGGTGTAGATATGCGCGGCGGTGTTTCCGCCGGGGTCGTGAAGATAATAGACCTTTTCCGCAGAAGCGGATGCCGCCATGACCAACGTGAAGAGGATCGTACCGATCAGGGTTGGAATCCGGCGCATATCACCTCCCTCTTGTCTGGCGCGTCCTGCAGATTATGCTGTTGTGAGACGCTACCTTAGGCTGCCGAAGGGTGTGATCAAAATGCGTTGAGCAACCCTATGGATCCAGCCAACGTGTCCGCGATCGGCCGCCGTCGCTCGGCGCGCACCGAGCTTGAGCCGACAAGCGGATCACGGCTCGGGCGTTGACAGGATTGCCTTCCCCACATCCTCGTAATGGCCATCCCGCGCCTGGATCTGCTGCGCGATCGCGTGCATGTCGCGAAATCGGCGTTCGAACGGGTTGCTGCGAAACACCGCGGTCGCGCCGGCCATGTGATAGGCGGTGTCGACCACTCGTGCCGATTGATGGATGGTCCAGGTCGCGGCCAGTCGCACCGCGCTGCGGTGCGCGGCGCTGAACTCGCCCGTCGCGGACAAGTCGCGCCACATCGCGGTCGCGGTCGCATAGAGAAAGGCGCGCGCGGCGCGCAAATCGCCTTCGGTGCGGCCGATCAGCCCCTGCACCGCCGCGTTGCCGCGCATCGCGCCGGCCGCCAGTGACGGGCGCTTTTCGCGCGCAAGTGCAATCGCTGCATCCAGCGTCGCGCGTGCCACGCCGAGCGACACCGCGGCAAAGCCGAGGCTGAAGGCAGAGCCGGTGCCGATCCTGTAGAGCGGGCCCGGCTCACGCAAGCCTGACGGCACGTCGCGGAACGCCGTGAAGCGCTCGGGGACGAAGAGGTCGCTCACCTCGTAGGAATCGGTGCCGGTGCCGGCGAGCCCGATCGCCTGCCAGACGTCGTGCAACGTCGCACTTGCGGCAGGAAACAGAATGGTGCGCACTTCCGGCGAGCCATCGGCATTCTTGCGGGGCGTCCCGTCGGCATCGACGATGCGCACATGCGCGCCCAGCCAGCTTGCCTGCCGCGAGCCCGAGGCAAAATCCCAGCGCGCCGTGACGCGATAGCCGCCCGCGACCGCGCGCGCCTCGTGCGCGATCGCGCCCCAGGCCAGGATGCCGGGCGCAGTGTTGAAGATCTCCTGCGCGGTATCGCGATCGAGCGAGGCCGCGATCATCGCGCAGACGCTGCATTGGCCGAGACACCAGGCCGTAGACGCATCGGCCTTCGCGATTGCCTCCAGCATCTGCATGAAGGCTTCGATGGAGACTTCCGCACCGCCAAGGCTGCGTGGGAGGAGGGCGCGATAGAATCCGTTCTCGATCAGCGCCGCGACCACGGAAGGCGTCAGCCGCCGCGTCCGCTCGATCTCATCTGCTTCGCCCGCGATCAGCGGCGCGATGGCGCGGGCACGTTCGACGAGATCATATCCGGGAAACTCCGACATTCGCGTGTCCTCGCCCCTTCTGTCGTGAGCGGTGAGGACAGGATGGTGGTCTATTTGACGGGGAGGATCAAGGTGCGGCCATCTCCGCGCGCGCCGCAAGAAGGCCGGGGCCGTGAACCTCGGCAACGCGGCTCGCGACGAACAACCATCATCGCCGCGAACGTCGCGCCGCATGAGGTTGCCCATGCCGATCGTCAGAATCCTCGTCGTCCTGCTCGCGCTCGCTTCGCCGGCGTTGGCGCAGGACGGCGCTCGTGATGCCGCCGCTGCGGGTGAAGCCGCGCGGATGTTCCGGGCCTATGTCGAAGGCGTGGCGAAAAAGGGAGAGCGTCCCGACCTGACCCGGCCGGAGATCACCGCGCTGCTCGGCCGCGTGTTCGATGTTGGAGCCCTGGAGGCGTTGCCGCCGGCGAAGGCGAGCGACATGAGCTGGCTGATGGAGTGGATGGACGCCGCCAACGCGACCTCCAAGCTGTTCGCGCTCTATGGCGCGAAGCCGGGGGCGCAGCCCGATCTTGCGCTCCAGCGCAACATGACCGAGTATGGCGACCAGTACGCGGCGGCGATGAACTTTGCCATCCGCGGCATGGCGCGCGAGGCGGTTGCGGGCGAGCTGTTCATGGCGAGCCTCGCGCCGGAGCAGCGCACCCGTATCCGCCAGGATGGATTTACGGGCTTCCGCCGGAGCGCCGCCGAATTCATCCTGGGCACCGTCTGCGCGGCGATCCAGGGCGCCGGCACGCCCGCCAACGCCCGCCTGGTCGCCGCCGCCATCCGCGACACCCGCGAGGTCTGGGCGAGCTTCCTGCTGCCGCAGGATCGGGCCCGCGTGATCGAGCAGCTTGCCGACCTTCCCAGATGGGCACCGGACGAAACGGCGCGAACCGATCTCGCCGCCTTCACGGCCGCGCTGCGAGCTGTGAATTGAGCCCCGGCGGCGGCTTGCGTGCGTGCGTCGCCTGCTCGAAGGCATAGGCCAGCCGCAGCAGCTTGTGCTCACTCCAGGCTCTCCCTGCGAAGGCGACGCCGAGCGGATAATCGGGCGTGTCCTTGCCCTCCGTTGTCCCCGAGACGAAGCCGCCCGGCACCATGATGCTGGGATAGCCCGCCTTGGCAGCAATCGCAGCGCCCGTGGCGCCGGCGAACAGCACCGCGTCGAGCTTGTGCTGGTTCATGTAGGCGTCCATGCCGCGCGTCTTGGCCGAGAGCAGGTCCATGGCACGGGCCGACTTGTACTCGCGCTCACTCAAATCGCCCCTGGTCAAGTCAGCGGCCAGGAAATGGTCCTGACCAAAGCGCAACGCCTTCCCCGCGTTCGCTTCGTTGAAGGCTATGACGTCGCTGATGGTGTTGATGTCCGTGCCGGTCGCCCAATCCCTCAAATAGAGGTTGAGATCGTGCTTCAGCTCGTAGAGGAAGACGACCGGCGGCCTCGCGATGGTGCCCTTGTGCGCGCTCAGCGGATTGCGGTTGAGCACGGCCATGGTCGTGCCCGGCCCGCCGATCCAGCCCAGCGTCGGCATGTTGGCGCGTACGATGACGGCGCCGAGATCTTCCAGCACCTTGATCGTCTCGGTCATCACCTTGACCCAGTCGGGCGGCAGCTTGCCGTAATAGCAATCGTTCAAGGGATCGGTGGGGTCGCTCGGCACGCCGATGCGCGCGCCCTTGATAGCATCGGCGGCAAGGCCCGCGGTGAAGTCGAGGGGCCGCCGCTGCTTTTGTGTCGCCGGATCGAGCGGGTCCCTGGCGGCCAGCACGTTCAGCAGCAGCGCCGCGTCGCGCACGGTGCGCGTCATTGGCCCCGCGGTGTCCTGGCTGTGCGCGAGCGGCAGGATGCCGGCGCGGCTGATCAGTCCGACGGTGGGCTTCACGGCGACGAGACCGTTTTGGCTGGCGGGGAACAGCAACGAGCCCGAGGTCTCGGTGCCGATCGACGCCGCACACAGGCCGGCCGCCACGGCGACCGCCGACCCCGAGCTCGATCCGCCTGGCTGCACGACCGGGATGCCGTGTTCGTCCGCCAGCGCCGGCGCGTAAGGGTTCTTCACCTGACCGCCTAGCGACGAATAGCCCGAGGGCATGTCGACCGCGAGCATGTTGGCGAACTCGGTCAGGTTCGCTTTGCCGAGGATCACCGCGCCGGCGTCGCGCAGCAGCTTGACGAGGGTCGCGTCGTCCCTGGCGCGCGCGCCTTCCAGCGCCAGCGAGCCGGCCGTGGTCGGCTGCTTGTCGCCGGTGGCGATGTTGTCCTTCAACAGTATCGGCACGCCGGCCAGCGGCCGCCCGACCGATGGCTTGATGTCGTCCAGCTCGGCCGTGATCGCGCGCGCATCGGGATTGAGCGCGCGGACGGAATTGAGCGCGGGGCCGTTGCGGTCATAGGCCTCGATGCGCGCGAGATAAAGTTCGGCCAGCGCGCTGGCGGTGAGCTGCCCGCCGGCCAAGGCGTCGACGATCTCGCTCAACGGCGCGTGCTCGGGCGCCAGCGCGGCCGGCGCCTGCGTGCCGGCGACAGTCGGGGCGAGGCGAGCATCGCCGCGGATCGGCTGGTCCATCTGTCCTCTCGGGCGGCTTGCGACGATTATGCTACCAATGGTAGCATTGAGCTCGGTTGCGCGGCAAGCCGATTGCCGGTCGCGGCGCAGGCGTGAGCTTCTAATCCTTCCAGCGGCTTCAGTTGAGCGATCCATGGAGTGCACGATCCGGCCAGCGCGCGAGGACGACGCCGATGGCATCAGCGAGGTCATTTTGCGTGCGCTGCGCGAGACGAATGCAAAGGACTACACGGACGAGATCATCGAACGGGTCGGGCGCAGCTTCAGTCCGGATGCCGTCAGGCAGCTGATAGGCAAACGTACAGTCTTCGCCGCCGCCATTGGCGGCCGCATCATTGGAACGGCAAGCCTTGATGGAAGAGTCGTCCGCACCGTCTTCGTGGAGCCTGATGTTCAGACCCGAGGCGTCGGCAAGCGGCTGATGGCGGAGGTCGAGCGCGCAGCGCGTGAGCGAAACGTCCCCGCCTTGACCGTCCCTTCGTCCGTCACCGCCGAGGGGTTCTATGCGCGGCTCGGGTCCAGAGCCGTGCGCGACAGCTATTATGGTGATGAACGCACGATCGTCATGGAGCGGGAGCTCGATGGCGCTCGGTCTCACGGAGCCGGATAGTGGACGCGCTGATCGTTGTCGATATGCAGACGGGCCTGCGATTGCCGTAAGTGACGCGCGCCACTCAGTGGTCGACAGCACCTGCCCCCGGGGGCCGTGGTTGCCCATCACAACCGCGTTTGGAGTGGTGTCTCGGCGAGGTGGAGCGGCCGGCCTGAGAGGCAAAACCATCATAGACCGGCGCGCTAGACGGATTCACTTTGTCTTGTCGCCCATGTGGTGAGGCGCCGAGGTGCTGGGTCCGCCGGTGTAATGATGGCCTCCCGACGTGGTCTTGGCCGAGGTGCCGACGGTCTCCTTCTTGCTGCCCATGTGGTGAGGAACTTCGGTTTTCGGTCCGCCGCTGTAGTGATGGCCGCTTTTTTCCTTGTCGGCGGTTTGAGCCATCGCGGGAACGGCCAGCAAAGAAACGATGCCGACGGTGGTGAGAAGCTTCTTGGTGATCATGTTCGGTCCTCCAAGCTGGGGAGGAGGCACGATACGCATCCGTGCAACACCGGTATTGAGGAATCGCAAAGTGAGGACGGTCCGCGACTTCAGCCTCCCGAGCCGTTGATCTGCGTCAAAAGCGATGGCAGCCGTGCTCCTATGCTGCGGTGATCGAGCGGAGCGCGCCCATGCCGGTGCAGGATCATCCCCCTTATCGACAGCGGCATGCCGAGGGCATGTCCACCAAAGCCAAGGCCGGCTTCGTCCTGGCAGGATTTTTGGTCATCGCCGGCGCGCTTCTGTTCACCGAGCACCGGGCCCATGTGCTCGGGCTCCTGGTCTGGCTGCCGCTCCTCGCTTGTCCGCTTATGCATGTCTTCATGCATGGCGGGCACGGCCATCATCACGGTCGCCGGCCGAACGATCGAGGGAGCGCCTGATGCACGACACTGCGCCCGCCTACGGCCTCTGGAGCCTCGTCGTCGTCAATTCGTCGGTGTTCATCCTGTTCGCCTACAGCTTCTTCAAGCCGCAGACGCCGCGCGACTGGCGCTCCTTCGGCGCGTTCAGCGCGTTCCTGGTGGCGCTGTTCGTCGAGATGTACGGCTTCCCGCTCACCATCTATTTCCTGTCGGGCTGGCTGCAGTCGCACTACCCGAATGTCGACTGGTTCTCGCATGACGCCGGCCATCTGCTCGAGATGATGTTCGGCTGGAAGACCAATCCGCACGCCGGACCGTTCCACGTCCTGAGCTTCATCTTCATCGGCGCGGGGTTCATCCTGATCTCCGCCGCCTGGCGGGTGCTGTACGACGCGCAGCAGACCCGAAGCCTCGCGACGTCCGGCCCCTACAGCTACGTGCGTCACCCGCAATATGTCGGCTTCGTGCTGGTGATGTTCGGCTTCCTATTGCAATGGCCGACCATCCTCACGCTGGCGATGTTTCCCGTCTTGACCGTCATGTACGTCAAGCTCGCGAGAGACGAGGAGCGGGATGCCCGGGCGGAATTCGGCGAGGCCTACGCGAAGTACGCTGCGGAAGTCCCGGCCTTCATACCCCATCCCGGCCGGCTGTTCGGCCGCGGCTCTTCCGGCGGCTACCGTCTCGGCTGACTGTCGCGAGGAATATGCCGTCGGATGATAGAGGCTCGAAAGGAATTCGATGAGCGAGCCTGTCTTCACCGCGAATGCCCTGACCAAGACCTACGTTTCGGGCGAGGTGATGGTGCATGCCCTCAACGATGTCGATCTCGAAATCGCCGAGAAGGAGGTGGTCGTGCTGCTCGGCCCCTCCGGCAGCGGCAAGACCACGTTGCTCAACATCATGGGTGGCCTCGACCGGCCGACCAGCGGCAGGCTGTTCTTCCGCGACCTCGACCTGACGGATCTCGGAGATCGCGAACTGACCAAGTATCGCCGGGACCATATCGGCTTCGTCTTCCAGTTCTACAATCTGGTGCCGAGCCTGACGGCCTATGAAAACGTCGCGCTGGTGACGGAAGTCGCCCAGGATCCGATGCGACCCGACGAGGCCCTCGCGCTGGTCGGGCTGGAAGGGCGGATGCATCACTTCCCCGCCCAGCTCTCCGGCGGCGAGCAGCAGCGCGTCGCCATCGCCCGTGCCATCGCGAAGCGCCCCGCAGTGCTGCTCTGCGACGAACCGACCGGGGCGCTGGATTCGAAGACGGGCATTCGCGTCATCGAGGCGCTGCTCGGGGTGAACAGGCAGCTCGGCACCACGACCGTCATCATCACGCACAACGCCAGCATTCAGGAGGTCGCCGACCGGGTGCTGTTCTTCGCCGACGGCCGCATCTCCCGGATTCAGAATAACGAGACACGGCGGCAAGCCGCCGAGCTCGCCTGGTGACGGCCATGACGGCGCTCGATATCAAGCTGTTTCGCGACGTCAGAAGGCTCTGGGCGCAGGTGCTCGCCGTCGCGCTGGTCGTCGGCGGCGGAGTTGCGACGCTGGTGCTCGCGGTCGGCTCCCATCGCTCGCTCGAGGAGACCCGGATCGCATATTACGAACGCTATGGCTTCGCCGACGTGTTCGCGCAGGCGAAGCGCGCGCCGAAGACACTCGCCGGCAGGATTCGCGAGATTCCCGGCGTCGCCGCCGTCGATGCGCGGATCGCCAAGTTGGCGCTGCTCGACATTCCCGGCTTCTCGGCGCCGGCCAGCGCGCAGTTCGTCTCGCTGCCCGACAACGGCGAACCGCATCTCAACCGGCTCTACATGCGGTCCGGACGGCTTCCGGAGCCGGGGCGGACCGAGGAGGTGATCGTCAACGAGCCGTTCGCCCGGGCTCACGGCTTCTCGGAAGGGGCGCGGTTCTCGGCCATCCTGAATGGCAAGAAGCGCGAACTCGTGATCGTCGGTACCGCGTTGTCACCCGAATTCGTCTACACGGTTGGTCCCGGCGACCTGATGCCGGACGATCGCCGCTACGCCATCGTCTGGATGTCGGAGAAGGCGCTCGCCAGCGTCTATGATCTCGATGGCGCTTTCTCGGCGGTGTCGGTCAAGCTGCAGCCTGGCGCGTCGGAGCGGGAGGTGATCGGACGGCTCGACGCGTTGCTCGATCCGTATGGCGGGCAGGCGGCGCATGCGCGGAAGGACCAGACCTCGCACGCCTGGCTTGATCATGAGCTCGACATGCTCAACAACATGAGCCGCACCTTGCCACCGATCTTTCTGCTGGTGGCCGCGTTCCTGGTCAACCTCACTTTGACCCGGCTGGTCGCGCTCGAACGCGAGCAGATCGGCCTCTTCAAGGCGCTCGGCTATTCCGACCGCAGCGTCGTGCTGCACTATCTGAAGTTCGTGGCATTGATCGTTGCGACGGGAATCCTCCTGGGCGGCGTCGCCGGCACCTGGCTCGGATTGCGCATCACCGCTTTGTTCGGCGACTTCTTCCACTTCCCGTTCCTGGTATTCGCGAAGGCGCCGGATCTGTATCTCACCGCCGGCGCGCTCAGCGCGGCGGCCGCCGCCATCGGCGCGCTGCGGGCGCTGCGCGAGGTGGTCAAGCTGCCGCCGGCCGTTGCCATGCAACCGCCCGCGCCGCCGGTCTATCGGCGGCTGCTGCCGGCGAGCATCCAGCTCGATCAGATCGTGTCGCAGCCGACGCTCATGATGATCCGCAACATCGCGCGGCACCCCGTCCGTGCCGCGTTCACGGCGCTCGGCATGGCGCTGGCCACGGCCATCCTGGTCGTCTCGTTGTTCACGCGGGACTCGATGGAGCACCTGATCGACGTGACCTACTTCCTTGCCGACCGGCAGGATGCGACTATCGGATTTGCCGAGAAGCGGATCGCGAACGTGGTGGAGCAGGTGAGCCGGCTTCCGGGCGTTCTCGCTGCCGAACCATTCCGAGAGGTGCCCGTCCGGATTCGCCACGGCAACGTCGAACGTCGGATCATGATCAGCGGTCGGTCCGCAGATGCTGATTTGCGGCGTATCATCGACGCCGACCTTCATCCGGTCGCGCTGCCCGAGACGGGCCTTGCGCTCTCCGGCATGCTAGCTCAGATCCTCGGCGTCCGCGCCGGTGACACCGTCGAGCTCGATCTGCTGGAGGGTGCCCGTCGCACGGTCACAACGCCGGTCGTGGCGACGGTCGAGGATTATTTCGGCATCAGGGGGATGATGGAGATCGGGGCGCTCCGCAAGCTGATGCGTGAAGCGCCGGTCGTGAGCAGCGTGAACCTCAGCCTCGACGAGAGCCGGACGGAAGATTTCTACGCCGCGGTGAAGTCCATACCGACGGTCGGCGGCGTGGCACTGCAGCGCGTCTCGTTGGCGAACTTCCGCAAGACGGTTGCACTGCTCGTCACCACGATGGCGAGCATCTACACCGGTCTCGCCGCCGTGATCGCGTTCGGTGTGGTCTACAACAACGCCCGCATTTCGCTGTCAGAACGGGCCCGCGAACTGGCGAGCCTGCGCGTGCTTGGCTTCACGCGCGGCGAGGTGCTGCGCATCCTCCTGCTCGAACTCGCCATCCTCACCCTGATCGCGCAGCCGCCGGGCTGGGTGATGGGCTATGGACTTGCATGGGTGATGAAGACCAATCTGGCCGGCGAGCTGATGCGTGTCCGCCTCGTCGTCGAGCATTCCACCTACGTCATCGCGACCTCCGTCGTGGTGCTGGCCGCCATCGCCTCCGCTGCTGTCATCCGCCAACGCATCGACAAACTGGACCTCGTCGCGGTCCTCAAGACGCGAGACTAGCCATGCCGGCCAATTGGACCAAACGTTTCATCGGCGCTGCGCTTCTAGCCGCCATCGCGGGCGGGCTGGCCTGGTTCGCCTGGCCGCGCCCGGTTCTGGTCGATCTCGCGACCATGGCGAAGGGTCCGATCGAAGTCACGGCGGATGATGACGGCAAGACGCACGTTCGCCATGTCTACACGGTCTCGGCGCCCATCGCAGGAAAGGTCCTCAGGATCTCGCATCCGCTCGGCGAGCAGGGACCTTCCCTTCACGTCGGCGACGAGGTGACCGCCAACCAGACCGTCGTCGCTCTCATGCAGCCGACCCTGCCGGGATTCATCGATGTGCGCTCGCGCGACCAGCTTCAGGCCGAAGTGCTGGCTGCCGATGCGGCCATTCAGCAGCAGGAAGCCGAGGTGAAGCGGATCGAGGCCGCGCTGGACTTTTCCCGGACTGAATTCCAACGGGCGCAAACGCTGCTGCGGACACAGTCCACTTCGGCTCAGGCCTTCGACAAGGCGAAATTCGAGGTCGCCACCAACGAAGCCGCCCTGGCGAGCGCGAAGGCCCAGGTCGACATGCGTCGCGCAGTGCGCACCAGTCTTGCGGCGCGGTTGATGGACCCTGCCAATGCCGCGCCGTCGGCGGAGCCGACGTGCTGCGTCCGGGTGCTCGCGCCGGCGAGCGGACGGGTGCTGAAGATCATCCAGGACAGCGAGGCGACGGTCCTGCCCGGGACGTCATTGATCGACATCGGCAACCCGCTCGATCTGGAGGTTGTGGCCGACCTGCTATCGATCGATGCCGTGCAGATCAAGGTCGGCGCGCTCGTGCGGATCGACGGCTGGGGCGGGCAGCCGATCAGGGGCAAGGTGGTCCGTGTCGACCCCGCCGGCTTCCTGAAGGTCTCGGCGCTGGGTATCGAGGAACAGCGGGTCCGGGTCACCATCGATTTCAGCGATCCGCCTGAGAATTGGGCCTCGCTTGGCCACGACTATCGCGTCGTTGTGCATGTGACGACATGGAGCGCCCAAGACGCCCTGTCCGTGCCGGTAAGCGCTCTGTTCCGGAAAGGCGATCAGTGGGCGGCTTTTGTCGACCAGAACGGCCGCGCCCGAACGACTCTCGTCCAGATCGGCCACCGCAACAACCGCATCGCGGAGGTTCTCTCCGGACTAGCTGCCGGAGACCGCGTCGTATTGCACCCGAGTGACCGAATCGCCGATGGAACGAGGATCGCACAAAGAGAGTAAAAGGCCCGCGCCGGCGCGCTTCCGAGGATAGCCGTCGTCACGCCGCAGCGCGGCCCAGGTCGAGCAATGGTCTGCGTTTCGTCGGGAAGCTCAGCGCTACCGCGACGGCGGCGAGGCCGATCGCGAAGGAGCCGACGTGCAGCCATGTGTAGCGCTGGAAATTGTCGAACACGAGCCCGCCAGCCCACGGCCCGAGCGCCATGCCGAGGCTGGCGAAGGCCGAGACTGCGCCGAACACGGTGCCCATGATGCGCGCGCCGAAGAATTCGCGGACCAGCACCGCATAGAGCGGCATCACCCCGCCATAGGCGAGGCCGAACACCACCGAGAGCGCGTAGAATTCGCCGAGCTGAGCGACCGCAAGATAGGTCGCGATGCACATCGCCTGCACGAGCAGGCCGCCGACCAGCACGGGCTTCGCGCCGATGCGGTCGGCGAGGGCGCCCAGCAGCAGGCGGCCGCCGAGGCCTGAGACGCCGGCGACGCTGTAGACCGTCACCGCCGTGAGCGGAGCGATGCCGCAGACCATCGCATAGGACACCATGTGGAAGATCGGGCCGGAATGCGCTGCGCAGCAGGCGAAATGTGCCGCGGCGAGCGCGATGAATTGCGGCGTGCGCAGCGCCTGCGCCGCGGTCAGCTCGACCTCCGGCGCCGAGTCGGTACCCGCGGCGCCCGCCGCCACCGGCGCCGGGCGCACCAGGAAGCAGGCGGGGATCAGCAGCGCCCACGCAGCGATGCCGATCACCAGCATCGCGGTGCGCCAGTCATAGGCCGTGATCAGCCAGCTCGCGGTCGGCGCGATCGTCACCGGCGACACGCCCATGCCGGCGGAGACCAGCGCCACCGCAAGGCTGCGGTTGGTCTCGATCCACGCGCTCGCGAGCGCCATCATCGGCGCGTAGAAGCTGCCGGCGGCAATGCCGATCAGCACGCCGAAGCAAAGCTGGAACTGCCACAGGCTCGTCGCCTGGCTCGCAGTGACGAGACCGAGTCCCAGCAGAACGCTTCCCGCGAGAACCACGATGCGGGTGCCGAACCGGTCCGATAGCGCACCCCACAGGAACGCGGCAAATCCCATGAAGAGGAAATCCAGCGTCGCCGCCGCCGAGACGCCGGCGCGCGACCAGCCCATCGCTTCCGAGATCGGCTGCAGAAACACCGCCAGCGACAGCATCGTGCCGAACCCGACACACGTCATCAGCGCACCCGCGGCGACAACGACCCAGCCATAGTCGAAGCGTGATGGCTTGCTCATGCGTTTCCTCGGCGCTGTTGGCTTTGTTGGTGATGCGCGCGGGGATGGTGGCCTATCCTAAGAGCTATTCCAACCGCAAATCTTTTAAAATACTGGGGGGCCGCCATGTCGGCACGGACTGGTCCCGCCTGTCCTTGGTTGGAGACACCCCGGAAGGGTCGTGGGATGGCCCGCACGTGGGAAGCTACGTCGCCACCTCGATTTCTAAAATCAAGCTGGAGCAATAGCTTTCAGGATCACCGTCGAAACCAGCGTCGCGGCCCCCATCGATCAGGTCTGGCAGGCCTATACGACGCCCGCCGACATCGTGAAGTGGAACACTGCGTCCGACGATTGGTATACAACCAAGGCGACGGTCGACCTGCGGGAGGGCGGCGCCCTCTCGTCCCGGATGGAAGCCAAAGACGGCAGCATCGGCTTTGACTTCGCCGGCACCTATACCAAGATCGTCGAGCACAAGCGGATCGAATACGCGTTCGGCGATCGAAAGGCCGATGTCGAGTTCGCGCCCGGCCCGAATGGCATTATCGTCCGCGTTGTCTTCGATAGCGAAACGGCTCACTCGGTCGAACAGCAGCAAGGTGGCTGGCAGGCGATTCCATCCAGGATCTACGTCTTTGTGTTGGGCAAGTGGCGGCCGACGTGGGCAACCACGATCATTCCTGTATCGTGATCGAGTAGGAAATGGATTGAAGCGCACATGTTGGGATCCCCGGACCCGATTGTAATATGCGGTTCGAAGAGCTTCTTCTCGTTATTGTATTCGAATGTGTAATCGTTTCGGTATTTGCTGCGCGTGGTTTCGGAAATTTGTAAGCTGCAGCGTTTACCCCACCCTCGGTTGACTAGGTGCTGACGGAGGTCGCCACCAGAACCCTTTGCCTTTCGTTGTTCGCGCCAATCGCGTGCCACAAAATTTAGGTCGCCCAGCGCGTCATAGATTTCTTGCGGTCTGCGAAAAGGAGATGCTTCCGCCGATTGTAGGGCAGTTCGTAGAATGACCAAGTTTTCAAAGTCGTTTTGAGCAAAAGCCACGGCGTCTTTGTTGCTGTCAGGCGTTCGACGAGGCTGGTTAGGGTAGAGTTCTTCGGCAGCCTCTTCGTCGCGAGCTGTGAAGAAAACCTTCTGGTTTGCTCGTAGATTTTCGTTCTCTGCCTCTAGCTCTGTCAACCTCGACTTGGCTGAGGTCAGCTCAGTATCTAGCTCAATTGCGTACTGCTCCCAATCGACCCCCGCCCCCGCCTTCTGCTCCTCGATTTTTTCTACTCGTAGATTTCGTTGGCCGGCACGCACGATCGCGTTCATGCGAGGATCGGGCACAAACCGAAAGGTGGCGACCGAGAACAGTGCGCGCTCTATTGAGGTTGACGCGACATACGGGCCGGCTGCGACTATTCTATCAGCAAGATACAGTGGGTGTTCGCGAGGTCCATCATTTGCAGAAAAGCCCGGCCAATATATGCGAACGGCACCGTCAAAACAGGACAGCGTGCGTCCTAATTTTTCTGCAATTTCCCAAGTTACTTCAGCGGACGTTGCTTCGACGACTACCGCCACTCCTGCCAACGCAGCCGACATTCTCGCCGTATTGATTGCATTCCTTTCATCCGTGGTGTACGGCGACACAAAAACAAGCGGTAACTTCCGCAGTGGGCTTTCCAGCAAATCAATAAATTGCTCGATCCCATCAATATTGAGTTGGTACGGTGTGGCGCGAACGTTCATATCGCCGACCCGTACTGTCTGGCCTGAACAGATTCGCCTAATTACCCGCGGTGAGCCAACGTCGATCTTGGCGGGCGCAATCTTGAAATCTACAGAACCAATTGCGATCGTATGCTCAAGGGCTACGCTGCCGTCAAACGAACCAATGCGGACATCATTGCGCCATAGCAAGGTGACGTCATTTTCGGCCGGATAGCTCCAACTGATGGTTCGGACGGTGCCTTCGTCGGCACATAGTGTTTCAACGCTAATCCCATGGCCCGCTGGCAAGAGAGTCAAATCTAATTCGGGATTATCAAAGTTGACAGTGAAGTTATCGAGAAGAGATTTCGTGTTGTAATGACGCTCGATCCAGCGTTTGTACTCTTTAAGTACAAAGCTCTCCGCCTCCGCGCTGTGGATGTCGAACCTGCAAACGTAGACTAGCCTGGACATATGCTCTCCCCCGAAAGAGCCGGTAGGTGATTCGATCGATAAGCATAATCTAAAGTAGGAGTATTGGTCAGTTATCCACTTTAGGTGTGGAGAGGACTTTGTGGATCTCGAACAGTCTTCAAGCTGGCCCTAATGCCATCGTGTCAAAGCGCTTGCCGACCTTCGCATCAACGCGATCGGGCATTGGCAGCCCTCGGAGCGCATTGCGATATAAAGATTGAGGTACTATGCGGAGGGCGGGCGATCATTGCACCCAGTTTGCCAGACGGACTAAGCCGGAATAATAAAATCGAAAAAACGTAATGCCGCCAAGGGCGCGGCTACTATGCATGGGGTTGTTTTCGCGTTTTTGTTTGTCGGGCCCCAAATGGTCCGGGTCGAACCCGGGCATGACGGCGGCTGATGTGACTGTAAAAGCCAGCCCGCCTCAGCTATCCACCTTCAGCGCGGCAATGAAAGCTTCCTGCGGGATGTCGACCTTGCCGAACTGCCGCATCTTCTTCTTGCCTTCCTTCTGCTTCTCCAGAAGCTTGCGCTTGCGCGTGATGTCGCCGCCGTAGCATTTTGCGGTGACGTCCTTGCGCAGCGCGCGCACCGTCTCGCGGGCGATCACCTTGCCGCCGATCGCCGCCTGGATCGGGATCTGGAACATGTGCGGCGGGATCAGCTCCTTCATCTTCTCGACCATGGCGCGGCCGCGTCCCTCCGCACGGGTGCGGTGGACCAGCATCGAGAGCGCGTCGACCGGCTCGTTGTTGACGAGGATCTGCATCTTGACGAGGTCGGCCGGCTTGTAGTCGGTGAGATGATAGTCGAACGAGGCGTAGCCCTTGGAGACCGATTTGAGCCGGTCGTAGAAGTCGAACACCACTTCGTTGAGCGGCAAATCGTATTTCACCATGGCGCGGGAGCCGACATAGGTCAGCTCTTTCTGCGAGCCGCGGCGGTCCTGGCACAGCTTCAGCACGCTGCCGAGATATTCGTCGGGCGTCATGATCGTGGCCTCGATCCAGGGCTCCTGGATCTCGGCGATCTTGACCACGTCAGGCATGTCGACGGGATTGTGGATCTCGATCTCGGTGCCGTCGGTCAGCTTCATCTTGTAGATGACGCTCGGCGCGGTCGCGATCAGATTGAGATCGAACTCGCGCGACAGCCGCTCCTGGATGATCTCGAGGTGCAGCAGGCCGAGGAAGCCGCAGCGGAAGCCGAAGCCGAGTGCGGCCGACGTTTCCATCTCGAACGAGAAGCTGGCGTCGTTGAGGCGCAGCTTGCCCATGGCGCCGCGCAGCGTTTCGAAATCGTCGGCGTCGACCGGGAACAGGCCGCAGAACACCACTGGGATGGCCGGCTTGAAGCCCGGCAGCATCTCCGTCACCGGCTTCCTGTCGTCGGTGATGGTGTCGCCGACGCGGGTGTCGGCGACTTCCTTGATCGCGGCGGTGATGAAGCCGATCTCGCCGGGGCCGAGCTCGTCGACCTGCTGCATCTTCGGCGTGAAGAAGCCGACGCGCTCGACGTCATAGGCGGCGCCCGTACCCATCATGCGCACGCGGCTGCCCTTCTTCATGACGCCGTCGACGACACGGATGAGAACGACGACGCCGAGATAGACGTCGTACCAGCTGTCGACCAGCAGCGCCTTCAAGGTCGCATTGCGGTCGCCCTTCGGCGGCGGCAGGCGGGTGACGATGGCTTCCAGTACGTCCGGCACGCCAAGGCCGGTCTTGGCCGAGATCATCACCGCGTCGGAGGCATCGATGCCGATGACGTCCTCGATCTGCTGCTTGATCTTCTCGGGCTCGGCCGCGGGAAGATCGACCTTGTTCAGGACCGGGACGATCTCGTGATTGTTGTCGAGCGCCTGATATACGTTGGCAAGCGTCTGCGCCTCGACGCCCTGGCTGGCGTCGACCACCAGCAGGGAACCTTCGCAGGCCGCCAGCGACCGCGAGACTTCGTAGGCGAAGTCGACATGGCCGGGCGTGTCCATCAGGTTGAAGATGTAGTCCTTGCCGTCCTTGGCGCGATACTGCAGGCGCACGGTTTGCGCCTTGATGGTGATGCCGCGCTCGCGCTCGATGTCCATGGAATCGAGCACCTGCTCCTTGCCCGCCATCTCGCGGTCGGAGAGGCCGCCGGTCATCTGGATCAGGCGGTCGGCCAGCGTCGATTTGCCATGGTCGATATGGGCGACGATGGAGAAATTGCGGATGTTGGAAATGGGGACGGTCGTCATGGGCGCGGGATACCACTCACATCCCCGTGCGGCAACCATATTGCTGTAATTTCAGGGCCTTTCTTCACGCCAAGCTGATTCCACCATCGCCCAAAACGCGCTAGGCAACGGCCATGTCCACCACCTCGATCCCCACCGCCCGGGCGCGCACGAAGACCCGCCTGAGCTTTGACCGCTTCCGGGCCTGGCTGGTTGCCTGCGCGGTCCGCCCCGAGGCGAGATTGTGGCTGGTGATCCAGCTCGCCATCCTGCATGCGGTGCTCTGGACCTTCATCCTGATCAATTTGAAGGCGGCGCAGGACGTTCACATGGACGTCGCAGAAGCCTATGGCTGGGGTCAGAAATTCCTGTGGGGCTATGGCAAGCACCCGCCGCTGTCGGGCTGGGTCGCCGGGCTCTGGTTCAAGCTGTTCCCGGCGGCGGACTGGGCGACCTATGCGCTGGCGATGGCGACGGTCAGCGCCGGCATGGTGATCTGCTGGCTGGTTGCCTTGCGCGTGGTGGATGCGCGGCGCGCGTTCCTGATCGTGGTGATGGTCGCGCTCTACCCGATCTTCAATTTCAAGGGTTTCAAATACAACCCGGATCTGCTCCAGCTCGTCACCCTGCCGCTGCTGGTGCTCGCCTATCTCAATGCATTCGAGAAGCGGAGCTGGCAGTCCGGCGTCCTGCTCGGCCTTGCCGGCGCGCTGGCGCTGATGACCAAATATTGGGTGCTGACCATGATCGGCGCCATCGGCCTTGCCGCGCTGATCCATCCGGAGCGGATGAGATTTTTGGGTTCGCCGGCGCCGTGGGCCGCGATCGCGACGATGGTCGTGGCGATGATCCCGCACGTGGTCTGGCTGGCCGAGGCGCATTTCGTGCCGCTGACCTATGCCGGCGACACGTACAGCCTCGCGGACAGCGGCCAGGTGCATCAGCTCGTCACCGGCTACATGCTGCATAATCTCGGACTGCTGGCATTGCCGGTGGCGCTGGCCGGGCTCGCGATGGCGCTGGTGCCGCCGTGGATGACGTTGCTCGTGCGAGCACCTCTGCGCATCGTCACGCGCGCCTGGGCGCGCGGCGCCAATCCTGGCGTCAATGTCTCGCAGGCGCTGAACGTGTGGATGATCCAGATCATCGTCGCATTCGGCCCGCCGCTCGGCGCGCTGGTCTTCGGCGTCTACCTGAAGACCGATTGGGGGATCTCGCTGTTCTTCCTGGTGCCGCTCGCGCTGGTCGCGATTCCGGCGCTGCGGGTGCAGGGCGCGAGCCTGTTCAACATCGCCGCGATCTGGCTCGTGCTCAGTGTTGCCACGCTCGCCGCCTCGCCCTGGATCGCCGCGCGCGAGATGACGGCCAATGCCGGCAACACGGCGACCTATGGCGCGCGCTCGGAGCTCGCACGCGAGCTGACCCAGGCCTGGCACGCGCGCTTCGCCTCGCGCTGGGCGGTCGTTGCGGGAACGATGGAGACGATCCAGCCGATGGTGTTCTACAGCCCCGATCACCCCAGCCCGTTCACGCCGAACGAGGCCTGGGCGTCGGGGCTGACCTCGCTCGACGACGTCAAGAGATACGGCTTCATCGGCGTGGTCGATGCGACCGACGAACGCTTGCCCAAGTTCGAGAAGTGGGTTTCGGAGGTTGCGCCGAACGCCGAGCGCGTGGTGATGACCACGCGCCGCTTCACCCACGGCAAGGCCGGCCCGGCGATGAGCTGGAACGTCTACATCGCGCCGCCGGCGAAGTGATTGCGGCGTTCTCGGTCTCGCAGGGTGGGCAAAGGCGCGAAGCGCCGTGCCCACCATCTCGCGCTGATCGCAGAAAAGTCGTGGGCACGCTTCGCTTTGCCCACCCTACGGCAACCGAGCGCGCGGCTCAGATCCCTTCCTCGTTGAACTTGCTTTCAACGAGCTCGGTGATCGCCGCGAGCGCAGCTTCCGCGTCCGTGCCGGCGGCGGCGACGGTGATCGTCGTGCCGGGCCCTGCGGCAAGCATCATCAGGCCCATGATCGAGGTGCCGCCGACGGTCTCGCCGCCGCGCGTCACCCAGACCTGCGCATCGAAGCGCTCGACGGCCTGGACGAATTTCGCGGAGGCTCGCGCATGCAGGCCGCGCTTGTTGATGATCAGGAGGTCCTTGGAGATCGCGCCCGCGGGCACGCCTGTCCCCGCTTGTGGCGCCTCGTCGCTCATTTGCCGGCGAGCACGCGGCTGGCGATGGTGACGTATTTGCGGCCTGCTTCCTGGGCCATCGCGATCGCGTCGGGCAGCGGACGCTCCTCGCGCACCTTGGCGAGCTTGACCAGCATGGGCAGGTTGATGCCCGCGAGCACTTCGACCTTGGGCCGGCTCATGCAGGATATTGCAAGGTTCGACGGCGTGCCGCCGAACATGTCGGTGAGGATCGCAACGCCGTCGCCGGAATCGACGCGGTTAACCGCCTCGATGATGTCACTTCGGCAGAGATCGGAATCATCTTCGGCGCCGATCGTGATCGCTTCGATTTGCTTTTGTGGGCCCATGACATGTTCAAGCGCTGCCTTGAATTCGTCGGCAAGGCGCCCGTGGGTCACAAGTACTAGACCAATCATCGGAAAACTCCTCGCGGGCGCTTTTGGTGCACCGCACGAACGCGCCACTTTGACCATCCAGAGCCCCTGCGCAAGAGGGGATGTTGCGTATCTCCCTGAATCTAGACGGATGGATGAGGGGAGCTGCGCCGGTCTATTCGGTCGCGATAGTGGGGTTCATATGGTTACCATTTCCCTTCAAACAATCGCCTGAGGGGTTAACGGAAGATGAACTCTTGGTAGTGGTCAAGGCCGCGACAACCAGTGGGAGGGGTGAATATCCGCGGCCAACCGGGATTCGCGGTATTTCGACACCGGAAATGAGGGTTTTCAGCGAATCCGTCGCAGGCAGGCGCTCGGCGTCCGCGGCATCCAGATCGACAACGAGACCGACGGTCGCATGCTCCACGAAGTCGCAGCGGCGGATCCCGAGGCCCCGGATCTCGATCAGGCCAGCCAATACCGGCGCGGGGCGGACTTCAATTTCATCGCCGACTGTCGCCAGATGGACACGGTCATCCCCGACCAGAACGGCCCTTTCGACCACGCCCGAGCGTCCGGCCATGATCAAATCGAAGGCAAGGCGCGACTTGCCCGAGCCCGAGGGACCGCGGATCAGCACCGCCCGTTGTCCGATCTTGACTGCGGAGGCGTGAACGCTCGGCCCGACTTCGTTTAAGCTGCCTTCCTCCAAGCTGCCTTCTTTCAAGCTGCCTTGGCTCATAGCGCCGGCAGCCTCACCACGAAGCGCGCGCCGGTGATCGTCGGCACGCCCTCGTCATCCGGCGGGCCTGCACGGTTCTCGGCCCAGATGCGCCCGCCATGGGCGTCGATGATCTGCTTGGAGATCGACAGGCCGAGGCCGGAGTTCTGGCCAAAACCCTGATGCGGACGGTCGGTGTAGAAGCGCTCGAAGATGCGTTCCAGCGCGTCGTCGCGAATGCCGGGGCCGTCGTCGTCGACCACGAACTCGATCTCCCCGCGTGCGCGGCGGCAGGTGAGGCGCACCTTGCTGCCAGGTTCGGAGAACGACTGCGCGTTGGAGAGCAGGTTGGAGACCACTTGCCCGAGCCGTGAATCGTGGCCGGACACGGCGAAGGTGTCGGTCGGGCTGCGGCCCTCGAAGCGCGTCTCGACCGCGACGTCGTGGCCGAGCTTGGTCTCGTTGGCGACGGACACCAGCGTCGTCAGCAGGCGGCGCAAATCGACCGGGATCGCATCCTGGCGCTGCAATTCGGCATCGAGACGGCTGGCGTCGGAGATGTCGGAGATCAGGCGGTCGAGCCGCTTGACGTCGTGCTCGATTACCTCGAGCAGGCGCGCGCGGCTGTTCTCGTTGCGCGCCAGCGGCAGCGTTTCGACCGCCGAGCGCAGCGAGGTCAGCGGATTTTTCAATTCGTGGGCGACGTCGGCGGCGAACATCTCGATCGCCTCGATGCGGCTGTAGAGCGCGCTCGTCATGTCGCGCAGGGCGCCGGAGAGATGGCCGATCTCGTCGCGGCGGCGGGTGAAATCGGGGATCTCGATGCGGGCCTTGATGCGGCGGCGGACGCGCTCGGCGCTGTCGGCGAGCCGGCGCACGGGCCCGGCGATCGTGCTCGCGAGCAGCAGCGACAGCATGATCATGACGGCGGCCGCGACGCCGCCGACTTTCAGGATGGCGAGGCGCTCGGCGGTGACCATCTGGTCGATGTCGTCGCCTTGCGTCGACAGCATCAGCGCGCCGTGGATCGCGCGCGAGCGCAGCACGGGGACCGCGACCGAGACGATCACCTCGCCGCGGGCATTGACCCGCACCATCGATCGCTTCTGGCCCTGGAGCGCATCGCCCACCTCGGCATAGCCGTTGCCGTTCTCGGGGCCGAGCTCGCGATAAAGCGGCAGGTCGCCGCGGTTCAGCCAGGTGCGCACCGCGACCATGCCGCGCTCGACGAAGCCGGGCTTCTCCGCCGGCGGCGGCAGGTCGAGGCGCAGCACGTTTTCGAGGTTGCGGCTGTCGAGCAGCAGGCTGCCGTTCGGATCGTAGATGCGGGCGCGCGTCTTGGTCGGCGAGATCAGCGTGCGCAGCACCGGCGCCACGCGCTCCGGGTTGATCGGGAAGTCCAGCGGCGAATACTCGTCCGAACCGCCATAGGTCTCGCCCGGCTTGAGGTCGAGCAGCCGGTCGGGATCGATGGTGATGGCGTTGGTCTGCACCGTGGCGGAGGCCGCGATCGCGCCGGCGATGATCTCGGCCTGCACCAGCAGGCTCTGCGCCCGCGCGTCGATCAGTCCGGCGCGGAATTGCGACAGATACAGGATGCTCGCCACCAGCGCGACGAGGCCGGCGAGGTTGAGCGAGACGATGCGGCGGGTCAGGCTGGAGAAGGACAGCGCGAAGAAGAATTGCCCGGCGCGCTTGAGCCAGTTCAGCGGTCGGAAGCCCTGCGGCTTGTCTTCGACAAACTGCTCCTGAACGCCGTCGGATGCGACGTCGCCGGCGCTCTGGTTGGGATCAGGCTGCGTTCGGTCCAGCAATGCTTACGCCCGTGTTAGGACGGCGTTGAGAAGGTCCCCACACCTTAGAGCGATCCCGGTCCCGATGGAATCAGAACCGGCGATGCTCGTCGTCGTTCGTGAAGGCGCCTCGCGCCTCAGGCTTCCTTGAAGCGGTAGCCGACGCCGTAGAGCGTCTCGATCATCTCGAACTCGTTGTCGACCACCTTGAACTTCTTGCGCAGCCGCTTGATGTGGCTGTCGATGGTGCGGTCGTCGACATAGACCTGGTCGTCATAGGCGGCGTCCATCAGCGCGTTGCGGCTCTTCACCACCCCGGGCCGGGTCGCGAGCGCCTGCAGGATCAGGAATTCGGTGACGGTCAGCGTCACCGGCTCGTTCTTCCAGGTGCAGGTATGCCGTTCCGGATCCATGCGCAAAAGGCCGCGGTCGAGCGCCTTGGCGTCGTTCTCCTTCGGCGCGACGGTCGGATCCTTCGGCGCCGAGCGGCGCAGCACCGCCTTGACGCGCTCGACCAGCAGGCGCTGCGAGAACGGTTTGCGGATGAAATCGTCGGCGCCCATCTTGAGGCCGAACAGCTCGTCGATCTCCTCATCCTTGGAGGTCAGGAAGATCACCGGCAGGTCGGACTTCTGCCTGAGCCGGCGCAGCGTCTCCATGCCGTCCATGCGCGGCATCTTGATGTCGAGGATCGCAAGATCGGGCTGGGTGGTGCGGAAACCGTCAAGCGCGGAAGCGCCGTCGGTATAGGTCATGATGCGGTAGCCTTCGGCTTCCAGCGCGATCGAGACGGATGTGAGAATGTTGCGGTCGTCGTCGACCAAAGCGATTGTGGGCATGAGCCTCTGCTTTCTGCTTTCCGTTTGGGTCGTGGCTTGAAACGGCGAGCAATCCACTGATGCGCCGCATACATGGGTGCCGATGTCGGCGTTCGAACCTTGTCACCGAGCAATGCAAGCTGGGCTGAAGTGTGACCAAGTTCCCCGAAACACGGCAGATCCGCCGCATGTCGACCCATAACCGGGCCCCCGTTTACCCGAAAAAAGGCCCCCCTTGCAACCACCTGAGCCGAGAAAGCCGATGCAACCGACCCCTGATTTCGACCCCGCAATGCTCGCCAAATCCCTGCTGCGGCGATCGCGGCAGGGGGCGCTGGCAACTCTCATGGCCGGCAGCGGCGACCCCTATTGTTCCCTGGTCAATCTGGCCAGCCATCCCGACGGCTCGCCCATCCTGCTGATCTCGGGCCTCGCCGTGCATACAAGGAACCTTCTCGCCGACCGCAGGGTCTCCCTGATGCTGGACGAGCGGGCGGCGGGCGATCCGCTGGAAGGCGCCCGGATCATGCTGTCCGGCCGGGCGGAGCAGGCCGGTGCCGAGAAGGATTTGCTCCAGCGACGGTATCTTAGTGCCCATCCGTCGGCGGAAGGCTTTGTTTCCTTTAAGGATTTCTCCTTCTTCCGGATCCGCCCCACGGGAACCCATCTGGTCGCTGGCTTCGGCCGGATCGTCGATCTCAAGCCCGCCCAGTTCCTCACAGACCTCACCGGCGCCGAGGATCTGCTGGCGGCGGAGGCGGGGGCTGTCGAACACATGAATGCCGATCATCGCGACGCCATGGGCCTCTATGCGACCAAACTCCTTGGCGCTGCCGCGGGGAACTGGCGCTGCACCGGCTGCGATCCGGAAGGCCTCGACATGCAGGACGGCCAGAACGCGCTGCGGCTGGACTTCCCGGAGCGGGTGACCGACGGCACAGCGCTGCGCAAGATGCTGGTCCGCCTCGCTGGCGAAGCACGCATGAAGATGGACTAGAACGCAACAATTTGAACGCCGCGCCCCATCGCTGCGACCCAAGACGATCAGGTCTTAAGGCTCGCAGCGAGGGTTCATGACGCGTCGTCGTTTGGCATTGGCTGCGGGTCTGGCGCTCGCGATCACCACGTCGCTTGCCACGCCCGGCCTTGCCCAGAAGAGCGATCTGTCGGCGCAGAGCGGGCGCATCAATGCGCTCCGGAGCGCCGGCAAATATGCGGAGGCGCTGCCGCTGGCGCAGGCCATGGTGGCCTCGCTCGAGAAGACCAGCAACAACCGCGACCTCGCCGCGGCGCTCAACAATCTCGGGCAGATTTACGCCGACCAGGGCCACGACGATCAGGCCGAGCCGCTTTACAAACGCGCCATCGCGCTGATGGAGAAGGGGACCGGTCAGGGCAGCGTCGAGATTGCGCCGCTCCTGAACAATCTTGCGGCGCTCTATCAGCGGCAGAGCCGCTTCACCGAAGCCGAACCGCTGTTCAAGCGTGCGCTGGCCGTTCGCGAAAAGGCGCTGTCGCGCGAGCATCCCGATGTCGGCCAGGCCCTCAACAATCTCGCCACGCTTTACGTGAAGCAGGAGCATTTTGCCGACGCCGAACCGCTGTTTCAGCGTGCCCTCGCGATCTATCAGAAGGCCGCCGGGCCCGAGCATCCCGCGGTTGCCACGGTCCTGAACAATCTCGGCCAGGTCGATCGCGACCTCAACCGCGATGCCGACGCCGAAGCGCCGATCAAGCGCTCGCTCGCGATCCGCGAAAAGGTGCTGGGGGCGGATCATCCCGACGTGGCGCGCTCGCTCAACAATCTCGCCGGGCTCTACGAGCATCAGCAGCGCTATGCCGAGGCCGAGCCGCTCTATCGCCGCGCGCTTGCCATCCGTGAGCGTGCACTCGGGGTGGATCATCCCGATGTCATGACCTCGACCAGCAATCTCGCTTATTTCCTTCAGGTGTCGGGCCGGACCGCCGACGCCTTGCCGTTTGCGCAGAAGACGCTTGCCGCCAACCGCGCGCAGCTGCGCACCGTGCTGCCGGTTCTGTTCGCTGCGCGCCAGCAAACTCTGCTGGCGAGCGACAAGGCGCTGGATGACGCCCTCGGCGCGATTCAGCGCGGCACGCAATCTTCCGCCGCCTCTGCCGTGAACAAGCTCGCGGTGCGATTGGCCGCCGGCAGCGACCGGCTCGCCGAGCTGGTGCGCCGGGATCAGGATCTCGCGGCCGAGGCCGAGGCGCTCGACAAGACGATCATCACGGCGGTGTCGAAGCAATCGGCGCAGCGCGACGTCGCAGCCGAGCAACGCAGCCGCGCGAGGATCGTTGCGATTGCGAACGAACGCGCGGGGCTGCAAAAGACGCTCACGCTCGAGTTTCCCGACTACGCCTCACTCTCGAACCCGCTGCCGCTGGCGGTGAAGGACATCCAGCCGCTGCTGTCGGCCGATGAGGCCATGGTGATCTATTCCGTCGTCGACAAGCGAAGCTATGTCATCGCGATCACGCGCGATGGTGCCGACTGGAAGGAGATCTCGCTCGGCGCGGACGCGATGGCGCGGAAGGTCTCGGCGTTCCGCAGGGGACTGGATGTCGGCAAGGCGCGCGATGCCTCCGGCAAATCTGGGCTGTTCGATCTTGCGCTCGCGAACGAGCTCTATGTCGCGCTGCTCGGCCCGGTCGAGGCGCTGACGAAGGACAAGCGCAACCTCCTGGTCGTGCCATCGGCGGCGCTGACCGCATTGCCGTTTCATCTGCTGGTGACGGAGAAGCCGCAGGCTGCGATTCCGGACAGGCTCGAAGGTTATCGCGACGCCGCCTGGCTGCTGCGGCGTCAGGCCGTTTCGGTGCTGCCGTCGGTGATCAGCCTGAAATCGTTGCGTGCCTTCGCGCGCAGAGATCAGGGCGCGAAGCCTATGACCGGCTTCGGCGATCCCGTTTTCAATCCCGCGCTGGAAGGACCTGCCGACCGTCGCGCCGCAGGCGGCAAGGTCGCGGCGCGCAGCATTGCGACGATTGCCTATACCGATTTCTGGCGCGGCGCCGGGGTCGACCGCGCGCGGCTTGCGCAGGCGCTGCCGCAACTGCCCGATACCGCCGATGAGCTCAACGCGGTGGCGAGAGACGTCGGCGCCACTGATGCCGACATCCATCTCGGACGCGATGCCAGCGAAACGACGCTGAAGCGTGCAGTGCTTGCTCAATACGGCATCATCTACTTTGCCACCCACGGCCTCGTTGCCGGCGACGTCAAGGGACTGGGCGAGCCCTCGCTTGCATTGTCCATTCCCGATCAGCCGTCTGAGCTCGACGACGGCCTTCTGACCGCGAGCGAGGTGGCCCAGCTCAAGCTCAACGCCGATTGGGTGGTGCTGTCCGCCTGCAATACCATCGCCGGCGACAAGCCCGGCGCCGAGGCGCTGTCGGGGTTGGCGCGCTCTTTCTTCTATGCCGGTGCCCGCGCGCTGCTGGTCTCGCATTGGGCAGTGGATTCGGAAGCCGCCACCCGCCTCACCACATCGACATTCGAGCTGCTCAAGAACGAACCAAAAATCGGTCGCGCCGAAGCCTTGCGCCGCGCGATGTTAACGTTTGTTGACGACACCTCGTCGCCGCGCAACGCCTACCCGGCGATGTGGGGACCGTTCGCGCTCATCGGCGAAGGCGAGGTACGATAAGCCGGCAGCCGGAATTGTGCGTCGCAAAAACCTTGATCAACGCCAAATTCCGCATTTGGTTGCGCGATCATTCGTGATTTTTTGATGCAGCTGCTCAGAGCTGACATGCGCGACGTTTGGCGCGGTCCTTGAATAAACCAAATCCTACGGGATCAGCTTGGCAACGCCAGCGTTCATCATTATTAGGTCGCCCAGCCGAGGCTGGTTGGCCTATAAATCACGGTGACCGCGATGGTGCTGAAGTTCTGGTCGCGCTGAATGTCGCGGGTTCTAGGAGGATTTTTTCGTGCAAGAGACGGGCGTGCGCAACGGTGCCTTTGGCGCCGACAAGTTCGGTTTAAAGAATCTCAAGCAGGTTCACTGGAACCTCGGTGCGCCGCAACTCTATCAATACTCGCTCACTGCGGGCGAGGCGGTGCTGTCCGCTGACGGCGCACTCTGCGCCGACACCGGCGAGTTCACCGGGCGCAGCCCGAAGGACAAGTTCACGGTGCGTGACGCCACCACCGACAAGAAGATGTGGTGGGCCGGCAACCAGTCGATCACCGCAGAGCAGTTCGAGACGCTCTATCAGGACTTCCTCAAGCACGCCGAAGGCAAGAAGCTGTTCGCGCAGGACCTCTATGGCGGCGCCGACCCGGCCTACCGGATCAAGACGCGCGTCTTCACCGAGCTCGCCTGGCACTCGCTGTTCATCCGCACCCTGCTGATCCGCCCCGAGGCGGTCGAGCTGCCGACCTTCGTGCCGGAGCTCACTATCATCGACATGCCGAGCTTCCGCGCCGATCCCAAACGGCACGGCTGCAAGTCGGAGAACGTCGTCGCGATCGATTTCGCCCGCAAGATCGTCCTGATCGGCGGGTCTTATTATGCCGGCGAGATGAAGAAGTCGGTTTTCACCACGCTGAACTATTATCTGCCCGAGCGCGGCGTGATGCCGATGCATTGCTCGGCCAATGTCGGCGCCAAGGGCGACGCGGCGATCTTCTTCGGCCTGTCCGGCACCGGCAAGACCACGCTGTCGGCCGATCCGAACCGCACGCTGATCGGCGATGACGAGCACGGCTGGGGCCCGAACGGCGTCTTCAACTTCGAAGGCGGCTGCTACGCCAAGTGCATCAAGCTGTCGCAGGAAGCCGAGCCCGAGATCTTCGCGGCCTCGACCCGCTTCGGCGCTGTGCTCGAGAACTGCGTGCTCGACGAAGACACCCGCGTGGTGGATTTCGACGACGGCTCCAAGACCGAGAACACGCGCTCGGCCTATCCGCTCGACTTCATCCCGAACGCCTCGCGCACCGGCCGCGCGCCGCAGCCGAAGAACGTGGTGATGCTCGCCGCCGACGCCTTCGGCGTGCTGCCGCCGATCGCCAAGCTCTCGCCGGCGCAGGCGATGTATCACTTCCTGTCCGGCTACACCGCCAAGGTCGCGGGCACCGAGCGCGGTCTCGGCAACGAGCCGCAGCCTGAGTTCTCGACGTGCTTCGGATCGCCCTTCCTGCCGCTCGATCCATCCGTCTACGGCAATATGCTGCGTGACCTCATCGCCCAGCACAATGTCGATTGCTGGCTGGTCAACACCGGCTGGACCGGCGGCAAGTATGGTGTCGGCTCGCGCATGCCGATCAAGGTGACGCGCGCGCTGCTCACCGCCGCGCTCGACGGCTCGCTCCGCAACGTCGAATTCCGCACCGACAAATATTTCGGCTTCGCGGTCCCGACCGCGCTGCCCGGCGTGCCGGCCGAGATCCTCAACCCGGTCAACACCTGGAAGGACAAGGACGAGTTCGACAAGACCGCCCGCGCGCTGGTCGGCATGTTCCAGAAGAACTTCGCCAAGTTCGAAGCCCAGGTGGACGCCGAAGTGCGCGCCGCCGCGCCGGACGTGAAGCTCGCGGCGGAGTAAGTTCTCGCAAGATGTGATTGACGAGAAAGGGCGGCTTCATCAGCCGCCCTTTCTTTTTACGGCCTGAGCATCGTCAGGCTGTCTAGCCCGTGCATTGCTTGCGATATTCTGCGGGAGTCGTACTCATGTGCCGGCGAAAGATCCGGTTGAGATGGCTCTGGTCGGAGAATCCGCTCAACAGGGCGATCTCCTTCAACGCCAAGCGGTCCTTGCGCAGATGTTCGCAGGCGCGCTCCACCTTGCGGGTGAGGACATAGCTGTGCGGCCGCATGCCATAGTGTGCCTGGAATTTGCGGGCGAACTGCACCGGCGTGCAGTTGCAGATGTTGGCCAGTTCGTCGAGCGTGATGTTCCGGGAAATGTTCTGCTCGATATAATCCTCGATCATTCGCGCATGCGCCGGCCTGAAGGGCCCTTGCGCACAGGGCATCTTGAACTGCACTGAGGCGTATTTTCGCAGGATGTGAATGCTCGCCTGAAGTGCCATGGCATCGTAGCAGAGCCGGCCGCCCGGACCTCCTGCGGAAACCTCCTGCACCATCTGGTCAGCAATCCAGGTCAGGACTGGATCCTCGATCCTGAGCAGATCATGAAGCTCGACGCTTTCGGTATCCCGGTCAAAAGCCTCGCTCGCGGTCTTCGCCATGAGCCTGGGCGAGATGTAGAGATGACTGACTTCGATGTCATGGGACCATCGCCAGTTCGACGCTTCGGCCCGCGTCAGCAGTGTCGTGACGCCGCGGCCGACGCGATCCTGCTTCCAGGATCCGGTCACGCGGCGCTTCATCGCCGTGGTGCCTTCGCGATAGATCACGATCAGAAAGTTATCGGACGGCGGCACCCAGATATCGGATGGCGCATAGCGGAACACGCGCAGCCGAAAATCGGCTTTCCCCACCGCCGAACTGTCCAGCATCATTTCGCCGGGAGCATAGCGTGGCAGCTCCTCGACCGTGATGAACTGCCCCATCGCGCGAGCCTCCTCCCTGGAGTTTTGGCATGGTCGACTGCTTGTTGTTCTCATTGGCCGATCGGCAAGGCAGCAGCATAGGCCGGATTTGCCATTTGCCAAGCGAGCTCGGGCGAGGTCGGCGCCGGCCTCCGGCTTCATTCAAAGGATTGTCGGTTTTGTTCAAGCCGGGAACGCAGCCCGCCTCATAGCCTCCCTCGCGTCCCGGGCAAGTGCGGAAGAAGGGTGAAAAGCCGCAGGCACTCGCGGGACCGACAAATGACGCGATGCACCACCATCCGAGCGCACGACGGGTGGGGAGGGCCGCGCGCGCTCTGGAAACACCTAGGAGGGAAAAATGGCGGAAACGGCGACCAAACCCAATGGAAGCAATGGCGCGCATGTCACGGCGAAATTCGACGCGGTGGTTGTTGGAGCCGGCGTCGCCGGGCTCTATCAGCTCTACCGTTTGCGCGAACAGGGATTAAAGGTCAGGGCAATTGACGCGGGCGCAGGCGTGGGCGGCACCTGGTATTGGAATCGCTATCCCGGCGCCCGCTTCGATTCAGAAAGCCACATCTACCAGTATCTGTTCTCCGAGGAGCTCTACAAGGGATGGAGCTGGAGCGAGAAATTCCCCGGCCAGCCGGAAATCGAACGCTGGCTCAACTACATCGCCGACCGCCTCGATCTGCGCAAGGACATCCAGTTCGGGACGATCGTCAAAACCGCCCATTTCAACGAAGCCACACAGCGCTGGCTGGTCACGACCGACAGGGGTGACGTGATCGACACTCAGTTTCTGATCACCTGTTGCGGCATGCTCTCCGCCCCGCACGTATCGTTTCCGGGACAGGAGACGTTCAAGGGGCAGTTGTTCCACACGGCGCGCTGGCCCAGGGAGCCGATCGATTTTGCCGGCAAGCGCGTCGGCGTCATCGGCAACGGCGCAACCGGCATCCAGGTCATCCAGACCATCGCTGGCGAGGTCGGTCATCTGAAGGTCTTTATTCGCACGCCGCAATACATGATTCCGATGAAGAATCCCAAGTACAGCGCGGCAGATGCGCAGGCCTACAAGTCAAAATTCCAGCATCTCACGGAGCGCCTCCCGCATACCTTCACCGGGTTCGAATACGATTTCGAGCACGCCTGGGCCGGACTTTCGCCAGAACGGCGCAGGGAGGTGATCGAGGATTGCTGGAACGACGGCTCCCTGAAGCTGTGGATCTCGTCCTTCGCCGAGTTGTTCTTCGACCCCGAGGTCAACGCCGAGATCTCCGACTTCGTGCGCGAGAAGATGCGCGAGCGACTGAAGGATCCAAAGCTGTGCGAAGCCTTGATTCCGGCCGACTACGGTTTCGGGACGCACCGGGTGCCGCTGGAGCAGAATTTCCTCGAGGCCTTCCACCGCCCCAATGTCGAGATCGTCAGCGTCAAGGCCAATCCGATCGAACGCGTGACACCCATGGGTATCCAGACCGCGGACGGGACGATCCACGAGCTCGACGTCATCGTTCTGGCGACTGGATTCGACGCCGGAACCGGCGCGTTGACGCGCATCGATATCAGGGGCCGCGGTGGCCGGTCGCTGAAGGAGGATTGGAGCAAGGATATCCGCACCACGATGGGCCTGCAGGTTCACGGCTACCCGAACCTGTTCACGACCGCGGTGCCGCTGGCTCCGTCGGCTGCGCTCTGCAACATGACCACTTGCCTTCAGCAGCAGGTCGAATGGATCGACGATTGCATCAGGTTCGTGCGCACGAAGAACCTGAAGGTGGTTGAGCCGACCAGGGATGCCGAAGACGGATGGGTGGCGCATCACGATGAGATCGCCAATGCGACGCTGATCGCGAAGACCAATTCCTGGTACCTGGGCTCGAACGTCGAAGGCAAACCGCGCCGCGTTCTGTCCTACTGCGGCGGCGTCGGCGCCTACCGGCAGAAATGCAACGAGGTCGCCGCCAGCGGCTACCTGGGCTTCACCATGAACTGAGTGCTCGCGAAGCGCTGCGTCGACGGAATTCATCCAATCCAAACGGGAGGACAACCATGAGCACGAATTTCGGTGCTGCTGCAGACGCCGTTCTCGACGGTGTCGTTACATCCACGCCGCGCGTGCCCGGCGTCGTCGCGATGGTGACGGATCGTTATCGCAACATCTACGAAGGTGCTGCGGGAAAAAGGCGCCTTGACCAGCCCGCCGACATGACGGCCGACAGCATCTTTGCCATCTTCTCCACGACCAAGGCGATCACCGGCACGGCCGTGCTGCAACTCGTCGAAGAGGGCAAGCTCGATCTCGACGCACCGGCCAAGCGCTACGCGCCGGACATCGGCAAGCTCCAGGTCATCGAGGGCTTTGATGCCGCGGGTGAGCCAATGCTGCGGGCGCCCAAGCGGGACATCACCACACGGATGCTGATGACGCATACCGCCGGTCTCAGCTACGATTTCATCAACCGCACCTATAACCGCCTCGCCGAAGAGAAGGGGCAGCCCAGCGTCATCACGGCTTCCAAAGCCTGCCTGATGACGCCGCTGCTGTTCGATCCGGGCGAGCGCTGGGATTACGGCACCAATCTCGACTGGTGCGGCCAAATCGTCGAGGCCATCGCCGGGCGCCGGCTTGGCGAGGTTTTCAATACGCGCATCTTCGAGCCGCTCGGAATCAAGAATATGACCTTCGAGCTGACGGAGGCCATGCGCGGCAAACTGGCCGGGATCCACGCGCGCGGCGCCGACGGCTCGTTGACGCCGATGGATTTCGAGCTCCCCGCCAACCCTGAAGTGCATATGGGTGGCCACGGCCTTTACGGCACGGTCGGCGACTACATGCGTTTCATCCGGATGTGGTTGAATGACGGTGCCGGCGAGCACGGCCGCGTGCTGAAGGCGGAGACCGTGCGCATGGCGGAGAAGAATCATCTCGGAGACAAGAAGGTGACACCGATCACCGGCGTCATCCCAGCTCTGTGCAATGATGCCGAGTTCTTGCCGGGCCAGTCAAAGTCCTGGGCGCTGTCCTTCATGATCAACGACCAGGAAGCACCTACCGGGCGTCCCGCCGGCGCCCTCGGCTGGGCGGGCCTTGCCAATCTGTTCTATTGGATCGACCGGCAGAACGGGTTCGGCGGGTTCTGGGCCACGCAGATTCTTCCGTTCGGCGATCCAACGTCGTTCATCGGTTACATGAATTTCGAGACGGCGTTTTATCAGAGCCTGAGGCAGCGAATGGCGGGTTAGGGATCCCGGCAAGAACGGGACGAGGGGTGGAGAAAGCTCACGCCTTGAAATACGCAATCTGCGTCGTGGTCGCCAGCAGCCTTCCGTTCGGCGACCACAGCTCGCCGTTCTGGTCGGCGTAGCTCTTGTGGAAGATCTTTGCGTCCGCCGTCGCCAGCACGCGGGTGATGTCCTCGGCCGCGAGTTCGTCTGCGCCGGTGTGGAAATACGTCGTCAGCGACACCGTGCCGAACGGCACCAGCTCGCGCCGCGCGTGGAAGACGCGGCCGAAGAAGGCGTCCGACATCGACATCAGCGACAGCATGTCGAGCTTGCGCGGCGTGCGGTCGCTGATCCAGATTTTTGAATAGGTGCTGGCGGGTTCGGCCTGCGCTGGGCCGATCCGCATCTCGCCCTCGACGAAGCGGAATTCGTACTGGTTGGCCCAGGAGGCCTGGATCCTCGGGAACGGCAGCGTCTCTTCGAACGGCTTTGCTTCGGGATATTGCGCTACCCGATGCTCCCAGGACGGTCGCCGCTCGGCGAACACCGCGGTGGCGAGCGTTGCGACCTCGCCGCCGCCTTGGCCGAGCTCGACGCTCCAGTGCTGGCTGGAACGGTTGGCCTTCACCAGCCGCACGTCGAGATCGAACGGCCCCTTGGCGATCGGCGCGCAGTAATTGACGGTCAGTGCCAGCGGATCGCCGGCGCGCTCCGGGTGGTCGATCAGCGCGCGCAAAATGGTCGCGGCGGTGGCGCCGCCGAACGGGCCGACAAAGGCCCAGTAATCGTCGCTGGTGTGCCCCTGCCAGCTGGAGTCGCCGGCAGTGACGCGGGTGGCATCGTCGAAGGGATGCGGGAGCTTGGCGTGCATTAAATCAGACCTTTACTGCGCTTCCGTCCCAACGACGAAACTCCATCGTTTCGTCGCTGGGGCCATATTGCCGTGAGCTCAAAGCATCATCCGCTGGATCATCCGTCACCCAGACATCCGCGACCGCGCCTCCGATACGCTTGATCGCGACGATGCTCTTGCAGCTGGTCAGGTCGGCGACGAAGTCGACGATTGCGGTTTCCTCGTCCTTCCCGGAGAGGCTGGCAAGAATGCTGCCATGCGTGTGCCAGGGGAAGCCGTCAAACCCCAACGTCCAATCCCCGTCGGGGCAAATGACGAGCAATCGAAGCTGCCCATCAGGGCTGACATACTCGCCGACAGGCACGATCGACTCCGGCCAGAAAAAATCTCAAGCCGTAATATGATGGCTATCCTGCCAAATCAATAACCTCACAGGTAACGCCGCTTCCACGCCGCGGAAAAATCAGCCCGCGGCGTCGCGCAGGTTGGGCAGCAACGGCGTGGTCGGATCGACCGGCACGTTCCAGATCTCCTCGGCGTATTCGCGGATGGTGCGGTCGGAGGAGAACCACGCCATGCGCGCGACGTTGAGGATGGAGGCGCGCGTCCAGGCCGGCGCCACCAGCCAGCGCGCATCGACACTGCGCTGCGCCTCGTAATAGGAATCGAAATCGGCGCTGACCATGTAATGATCGAGATAGCGCAGCGCGTGCGCGATGGACTCGAAGCGGCCGGGATCGCCGGGCGAGAATTCGCCGGTGCCGATCGCATTGATGGCGCGCTGCAGCTTCGGCGAGTTGCGGATCAGGTCGGAGGCGTCCAGCCCCTGCTTGCGCCGGATCATCACGTCGCCGGCCTCCATGCCGAAGATCGCGATGTTCTCCGCGCCGACATGGTCGCGGATCTCGATATTGGCGCCGTCGAGCGTGCCGATGGTGATGGCGCCGTTCAGCGCCAGCTTCATGTTGCCGGTGCCGGAGGCCTCCATGCCGGCGGTCGAGATCTGCTCCGACAGGTCGGCCGCGGGAATGATCACTTCGGCGAGGCTGACATTGTAGTCGGGCAGGAAGACCACCTTGAGCTTGCCGCCGATCGCGGGATCGTTGTTGACGACCTCGGCGACGTCGTTAATCAGCTTGATGATCAGCTTGGCGTAGCGATAGCTCGCGGCAGCCTTGCCGGCGAAGATCTTCACCCGCGGCACCCAATTGCCATTGGGGTTGTCCTTGATCGCCTGGTACAGCGCGACGGTCTCGATGACGTTGAGGAGCTGGCGCTTGTATTCGTGGATGCGCTTGATCTGCACGTCGAACAGCGCGGTCGGGTCGACCTTGATGCCGAGCCGTTCGCCGATCAGGCGCGCCAGCGCGGTCTTGTTATGAAGCTTGCCGCTGCGGAACTTCTTCTGGAATTCGACGTCGCTGGCGCGGGCCTCGATCAGCGAGAGCTGGGTCGGATCGTCGAGCACCGCCTCGCCGCAGGTCTCGCGCAACAGGTCGGTCAGCTTCGGATTCGCCAGCATCAGCCAGCGCCGGAAGGTGATGCCGTTGGTCTTGTTGGTGATGCGGCCGGGATAGAGGTGGTTGAGGTCGTGAAACACGGTCTCGCGCATCAGGTCCGAATGCATCCCCGAGACGCCGTTGATGCGGTGCGAGCCGACGAAGGCGAGCTGGCCCATGCGCACGCGGCGCCCGCTCTTCTCGTCGATCAGCGAGACCGAGGCACGGAAGTCGATGTCGCCGGGGCAGCGCGCTTCGGCCAGCGCCAGATGCTGCACGTTGATGCGGTAGATGATCTCCAGATGCCGCGGCAGCAGCCGCTCGAACAGCTCGACCGGCCAGGTCTCCAGCGCCTCGGGCAGCAGCGTGTGGTTGGTGTAGGAGAGGGTGGCGACCGTGATTTTCCAGGCCTCGTCCCAGCGGAAATTGTGCAGATCGACGAGGATCCGCATCAGCTCGGTGACGGCGAGGCTCGGATGGGTGTCGTTGAGCTGCACCGCGACCTTGCTCGACAGGCTGCGCAGCTGGCCGTCTGACGCAAGGTGCCGCTTGACGAGATCCTGGAGCGAGGCCGAGACGAAGAAATATTCCTGGCGCAGGCGCAGCTCGCGGCCCGCCGGGCTCTCGTCGTTCGGATAGAGGAATTTGCAGATCGCTTCCGCGCGCGACTGCTCGGCGGTGGCGCTGACATAGTCGCCCTTGTTGAAGGCGTCGAGCTTGAGCGGATCGGGCGAACGCGCCGACCACAGGCGCAGCGCGTTGACGTGCTGGCCGCGCCAGCCGACGATCGGCGTGTCATAGGCGATCGCCTGCACGGTCTCGCCCGGATGCCAGATCGCGCGGTCGCGGCCCTTGTCGTCGACATGCTCGACGCCGCCGCCGAAATTGATGTCGTAGATCACTTCGGGCCGCTGCAATTCCCAGGGATTGCCGAAGCTCAGCCATTCGTCGGGATATTCCTGCTGCCAGCCCTGGTTGATGATCTGGCGGAACAGGCCGTAATCATAGCGGATGCCGTAGCCGATCGCGGGGATCGACAGCGTCGCCATGCTCTCCATGAAGCAGGCGGCAAGCCGCCCGAGGCCGCCATTGCCGAGCGCAGCGTCCGGCTCGCATTTGCGCAGCTCCGGCAGCGAGACGCCGAGATCGCCGAGCGCGACCTCGAAGATCTTGAGCAGGCCCATGTTGTTGAGCGCGTCGGTAAAGAGACGGCCGATCAGGAATTCGAGCGAGAGATAATAGACGCGCTTGCGGCCCGCGTCGTAGCTGTGCTTCTCGGCCGTGAGCCAGCGATGCACGACACGGTCGCGCAGCGCCAGCGCTGCGGCCTGGTACCAGTCGTGCTTGGTCGCCATGCCGGCATCCTTGCCGATGGCAAGGCGCAGCTTCGCCAGGATCGCGCCCTTGATCTCAGCCAGCGCGAGCTCGTCGATCGGCTGGCCGGGGGCGGGAAAACTGGGCTGGAACGATTGATCTTGCAAAGCCGTCACTTCCTGGTCGAACACACCACTAACCCTACGCGTCTTGCCCCTGCACCGGAACTGTCGCCGATGCGGCCTTGCACTGCGCTGGCGTAAATTTATGCAAGGAACGGGCCGATTTGGGAACCCGGGGGAGCACGGAGAAACCGGGATTCGGTGCTAGATTGCGGATCAATTCAGCCATCAGTGTGGAGGAACATTCCCATGAGACTGCTGACGCGACTGCTGATCGAGATCGCCGCGGCGGCCCTGCTCGTCGTCTGCATCGGGACCCTCAGTGCCGCGTTTGCCGCCGGCAAGCCCGGTCGCAGCGCCGATGGCCTCAGCTGCGGCTTCACGGTCCCGCAGAATGCCTCGCCCGCGGCCCGCTGCGCCGCCATCAAGCGCCAATGTGGCGGCAAGTTCTATGCGAATGCGTGCGGCGACAGGCTGATGTCCGCGGCGAACTAAGAGACCGTCCGATATTCTGCGAATTCAAGCCGCCTTCGCCTGCACTGCATCGCAAAACTCGGCGAGACGATCTGCAAGTCGCAGCGTTGCCGGGCTCGCATCGGGCGAGGCCATCAGTGCGACCTCGGTCTTGTTGATCGGCGCAAAACCATCTTTCGCCGTCAGCACGCGGTGGTCGGACTGGATCGACATCTCCGACAAGATGCTGAGGCCCATGCCGGCGGCGACCGCGGCCTGGATCCCGGAGAGGCTCGACGAGGAATAGGCCATGTGCCAGGCGCGGCCGACGCTTTCCAGCGCGTGGATGGCGCCGGCACGGTAGAGGCAGCCGGTCGGAAAGCCGATCAGCGGCACGGACGCGGCGTGAACATCGACAGGATGGCTCTTGCTGGTGACCCAGTGCACCCGCTCCGGCCACACCGCGATGGCGCCCTTCTCGCCGGCCGCACGCTTGAACAGCGCAAGGTCGAGCTCGCCGCGTTCGAGATCGCGCGCCAGATGCTTGCTCTGGTCTGCGCGCACGTCGAGCCGCAGGCCCGGATGCGAGCGCGCGAACGCGCCCAGTAATTTGGTCAGCCGGTACGCCGCGAAATCCTCGGGGATGCCGAGCCGGATCGCGCCTTCGCCATCCGGCTGGCGCAGCACGTCGCGCGCCTCCTCGGCCAGCGAAAGCAGCCGGCGCGCGTAGGACAGCAGCCGCTCGCCGGCCTCGGTAGGGCGCACGGTCTTGCCGTCGCGGTGCAGCAGCACCTGGCCGATATCGTCCTCCAGCCGCTTGATCTGCTGGCTGACGGTCGACTGCGTGCGATGGACGCGCGCGCCGGCGCGGGTGAAGCCGCCGGCCTCGACCACCGAGACGAAGCTGCGCAGCAGCTCGAGATCGAGCATGACCGCCTCCATTCGAAATTCCACTGACATGGAGTTAATCATTTAATTTCCAAATGACAAGCGGGCTCCCCTAGATCGAGGCTCAGGAGAATGCCCCCATGTCGCTCGCCCCCTCGATTTCGGCCCCCCGCACCCGCTTCAACACCCTTCCGCTCGCCATCGGCCTGTTCTGCCTGCTCTGGAGCTACGCCTTCGTCGCCGGCAAGATCGGGGTCACCCATTGCCCGCCGTTGATCCTGCTCGCCGCGCGCTTCTCGCTCGCCGGCATTTTGATCCTGGGCGCCACGCTGATCCGCGGCGACAGCTGGTCGTTAACCTGGCGCGATGCGGCGATCTTCGCCGTGCTTGGGATTGCCAACAACGCGCTCTATCTCGGCCTCGGCTACACCGGCCTGCAATCGGTCTCCGCCGGCCTCGGCGGCCTGATCGTCTCGGCCAATCCGGTCTTCACCGCCGCGCTCGCGACCCTGCTGCTCGGCGAGAGCATGACCTGGCGCAAGGCCGGCGGCCTGCTGCTCGGCATCGCCGGCGTGACCTTGATCGTCTGGCATCGCCTGTCGGTCGGCACGGATTCCCTGCACGGCATCGTCTTCACGCTGGCTTCGCTCGCCTCGCTGGTTGCCGGCACCATCCTGTTCAAGCTGCTCGCGCCGAAGGGCTCCTTGTGGATCGGCAATGGCGTGCAGAACCTCGCGGCCGGCCTCGCACTTTCGCCGATCGCGTTCAGTTTCGCCGACGTGCACGCGATCGACTATACGCCGGGCCTGATCGGCGCCTTTGCGTTCCTCGTGCTGGGCGGCTCGATCCTCGCCTACTGGCTCTGGTTCCATCTCCTGAAAGTGTGCGGCGCGACCGCCGCCAGCGCCTATCATTTCCTGATGCCGCCGCTCGGCATGCTGTTCGCGTATCTCGTCCTTGGTGAGCACGTCGAGGCCCGTGATTTGCTGGGCATCATCCCGGTCGCGCTCGGCATCTACCTGGTGACGCGCCCTGCAAAGCCTGTCTCGTAAGAGGAGAGTTCTCTCGTGCCCATTTCCATCACCCTGATAGGCGGCCCGACCGCGCTGATCGAGATCGACGGCTTCCGCCTGCTCACCGACCCGACCTTCGATGCGCCCGGCGCCTACCAGCTGCCGCATGTGACGCTGGAGAAAACCATCGGTCCCGCGTTGAAAGCCGATTCGATCGGCCCGGTCGATGCCGTGCTGCTCAGCCATGACCAGCATTCGGACAATCTCGATCATTCGGGCCGCGACTATCTCCATAAGGTCAAGCGCGTGCTGACGACGGAGGCGGGAGCGAAGCGCCTCGGCGGCCATGTCGAGGGCCTTGCGCCCTGGAGCACGACGCATCTGAAGGATAGCGACGGCAACACCCTGACCATCACCGCGACGCCGGCGCGCCATGGCCCGGCTGGCATCGAGCCGCTGTCGGGCGACGTCATCGGCTTCGTGGTGGCGTCCAGCCGGAAGGACACCAGCACGGTCTACATCAGCGGGGACACCACCTGGTTCGACGGCGTCGCCGAAGTCGCGCGCCGCTTCAAATGCGGCGTGGTGCTGCCCTTCGCCGGCGCCGCGCAGACGCGTGGGCCGTTCCACCTCACCATGGACACCAACGACACCATCGAAACGGCGCGCGCCTTCCCCGATGCGACGATCGTGCCCGTGCATACCGAAGGCTGGGCGCATTTCCGCCAGAACAGCGAGGATCTGCGCAAGACGTTCGACGTGCTCGGTTTCGGAACGCGGCTGCGGCTGCTGGAGCCGGGCGTGCCGACGGTGATCCAGGCGCCGTGAGCCCCACTGTCATGCCCCGGCTTGACCGGGGCATCCAGTACGCCGCAGCGGCCGTTGCGAGAGCGAGCTCCCTAACGCCGGCCTCTGGAATACTGGATCGCCCGGTCAAGCCGGGCGACGACGAGCGGAGAGAGTGGCGCGCGCCGCAATGACGGCAACTAATCCTTCCGGAACACGATCGATGCCATCCATCCCGTCATCAGCGCCATCGCGGCGGTGACGAGGCCATAGATCAGCCCGTTGTGCCTGGCGGTGGTGGCGACGAATTGCTCGAAGCCGACCTTGACGATCTCGAACGCGGTCTCGGTCTTGCTGATGAACGCGCCGTTCGCGAACAGCTTGATCTCGACCTCGTAGGTGCCGATCGGCACCTCCGCCGGCAGCGGAATGCCGGTGCGGAACAGGGTCGGCGTCAGGAACGTGACCGCGCTCGGATCCTCGCGATAGAGCCCGCGCTGGGTACGCAGGCGGATGAAGGCCGAGCGGAACGCGTCGTTCGGCACCACGTCGGCATAATCGCCGCCGACCCGTTGCGTCAGCAGCACGTTGTTCAGCCCGATCTGCTGGCGCCGCGCGATCTCGGGCGAGGTGATCGCCTCGAAGGGACGGTTGGCGAACAGCGCCAGATAGCTCGGCACCTGCAGGAACTGCCGGTAGTCGGTGTTGATCCAGATGCCGAAGGTGCGCTCCTTGCGCCGCGTCACCATGTCGGCGCGCGGGCCCATCACGGTGACGACGAGGTCATAGGCCGTGCGATCGGCGGGTGTCGTCGCGTCCTTCTCCACCGAGCCGAACAGCACCAGCTCCTCGCCGGAATAGTTCGGTGTCACCGTGACGCGGTGGTTGGACACCGACACGATCAGACGCTCGGCGCGCGCGGCGGAGCCGAGCAGCAGGACGAGCAGGAGTGCGAGAGCTGCGCGCATCATCCGCTCACTCCCAGCTCGCGGATGGTGAAGAGATCCTCAGGCCGGATCACCAGCTCGATCGCGAAGCGGACGCCGACCGAGAGGATCAGGAGGCCGAGCAGCAGCCGCAGCTGCTCGCCGCGGATCTTCTGCCCGGCGCGGACGCCGAACTGCGCGCCGGTGACGCCGCCGACCATCAGGATCAGCGCCAGCACGGCATCGACGAGGTGATTGGTCACCGCGTGCAGCATGGTCGCGAACAGCATCGTCACGAGCGTCAGCACCATCGAGGTCCCGATCACCGTCGAGGTCGGCACCCTCAACAGATAGATCATGATCGGCACCAGGATGAAGCCGCCGCCGATGCCCATGATGGCGCCGATGAAGCCGATCATGATGCCGACGATCACCACGGGGATGACCGAGAGATAGATCTTCGAGCGCTTGAAGCGCATCTTCAGCGGCAGCCCGTGGATCCAATTGTGCGTGCGTCGTGGCGGCAGCGCGCCGCGCCGGGTCCGCATCAGTGCGCGCAGCCCTTCCGAGAACATCAGGCTGCCGACGGTGCCGAGCAGCACCACGTAGGAGAACGCGATCATCAGATCGAGCTGGCCGAGCGCACGAAGCTGCGTGAAGGTCCACACGCCGAGCGCCGTGCCGGTGACGCCGCCGCAGAGCAGGACGCTCGCCAGCGCCGGGTCGATCGCGCGCCGCCGCCAATAAGACAGTGCGCCGGAAAAGGAGGAGGCCGCGATATGGCTCGTGACCGAGGCGACCGCGACCGCCGGCGTGATGCCGATGAAGATCAGCAGCGGCGTCATCAGGAAGCCGCCGCCGATTCCGAACATCCCCGAGACGAAGCCGACCGCGGCGCCCATGGCGAGCACCAGGAAGACGTTGACGGGAAGATCGGCGATCGGAAGATAGAGCTGCATCGAAGGACCATACGCCGGCGAGACGGATCGATTGTCGCGGAATGCTCGCGGGAAGGTCGGAACGATTGCCGCGCCCCTCAATAGCGGAATTCGGAGCCGGGAGGGACCCGGAATTTCGGGCGTGGTGAATGTTGACGAGGGTCGTGAACGAGGCCCCGATCGTTGCGATAACGCGAGATGCGCTCCCTCCCCCGCTTGCGGGGGAGGGTTGGGGAGAGGGTGTCTCCTCTCGCGAGAACCCCCAAGAGGCGAGAGCCCTCACCAGCGTCGCTTCGCTCCGCGACCTCTCCCGCAAGCGGGAGAGGTGCACCGCGCGCGCGGCTCGTTCTGTCTGTCTAAAGCAATTCGCCTTTAATGCGCCGCCGAGGCCGAGCGCTTGGTCGCGACTTGCTTCGGCGCCGGCTTTGCATTCGCCTGCGGCGCGCTGTCCCAGCCGCCGGCGGGCGCCGTGACGTTGACGGCGTCGTCGGGCTGCGGCTCGGCGCTGAAGGTCTGGATCGCGAGCTTGGCGGCCGCGAGCGATTGCGGGTCGAGACGCTTGGCGACGTCGTCGCGCTTGCCGGAGGCGTCCGCATCACCCTGGGCAGCTGCGAGGCTGAACCATTTGTAGGATTCGGCGAGGTTCTGTTCGACGCCGATGCCGCGGGCATAGAGGATGCCGAGGTTGAACTGGCTGTCGGCTACGCCGCGATCGGCGGCCTTGCGGAACCATTGCGCCGCGCTCTTGTAGTTGGCGCCGCGTCCGCCGCCGTCGGCATCGAGCACCGCGAGATTGTGCATCGCCTTGGCGTTGCCGCGCTCGGCGGCCTGGGTGTAGTAGCGGCGGGCGATGTCGGCGTCCTTCTTCACGCCGAGGCCCTTCTCGTAGAGCGTGCCGAGGCGGAAGGTCGCCGGCACCACGCCGGCCTGCGCCGCGCGGTCGTACCATTTGGCCGCTTCGTCGTAATTCGTGGCAACGCCCTTGCCTTCGGCAAAGCGCAAGCCGATCTCGTAGGCCGCGGTCGCATCGCCCTTCATCGCGGCGGTGCGCAGTACCGGGCCGCCGATGCCGTCAGGCAGTTTTTCGCTCGGCGGCACCTGGATCATGCCGAGCTTGGCGCGGCTCGCGCCCGACAGCGCGCCGGTGACGTCGCTGCTCGTGGCAGGCGGCGGCACGGATGCGGCGGGCGCCGGCGGAATTTCGACCGAGGCCGAGTTGCCCGAATTGACGGCGGGAGCCGGCGCGGCGTTGTTCTGGGACTGCCGTCCAATCGGCGTCGGCGAGGTCATCGATGGTGTGACCTGCTCGGGCGTGGCGGGCTTGTTCTCGATCACCGGCGGTGGCGGTGGGGCCTGCGGCGCCGGCTGGCTCAACGTATTGTCCATGGCCTGCGGCGCCGGCGGCGCGCTGCCTTCGAGCAGGTTCATCGCCATCTTGAAGGTGCCGAGCACGATCACGACCACGCTCGCGCCGACCAGCAGCGAGCGGATCTTCGAGGTGATGGTCGAGCTGCCGTCCTTGCCCTTGTCCTTGCCGCGATCGGCGCCGGCCTTCGCACCACCCTTGGCGCCGCGCGCCGGCTTTTCCGGCTGCGCGGCGGCGGCCTGGGCGGCGCGGCGGGCGGCTGCGATGAAGCTCGACGACGACACCGGCTCTTTCGGCGCGGCGGGAATGTCGCTGATCGCGCTCTCGGAGGCGGCGATGCGCTCCGATGGCGTGGCGAGGCGTCCACCTGGCCGTGTGCCCGGCTCGAGCGGATGATCCGGCGGCAATTCCGGCGCGAGCGCGATGCGGGCGGGGACCGTGTGCGGCTCCAGGATCTCGCTGATCGCGCGCGGCGGCACCGGTGGTGCCGACGGAACCGGCGGCGGCGCGGCGGGGGTAGCGGCATGGAATTCACGCGGCGCGGCGGAGAAGGCGGCTTGGGCGAAGGCGCCGTGAGCCTGTTGCTGCGCGTGGGCCTGTTGCTGCGCGGCGGGGTTCGGCAGCTCCGGCTTCGGATCGTATTTCGGTTGCTGCTGGGCTTGCGGCCGCGGCTCACGCGCCATCGGCGGCGCGGGCTCCATGGGAGCGGCCATCGGCATGGGCATCGGCTGCGGCGCAGGGGCCGGCGGCGCGGTGCGCACCGCGCGCAGATCGCCCTCGATCATGGAGAGGCGATCGACGACATGGCCGAGCGCGCTATGGACGGCGTCGAGCGAGTCCTGGGTGCTGCGGTTGGTCTCGGCCTGGCTGAAGCGGATGTCGGACAGCTCGCGCTTGACCAGATCGACCACGCCGGAATCGGCCGGGGCTGCGGAGCTGCGGCTCTCGGCCAGCGCGGAATAGGTCGCCTGCTGCCGCTCGAGGTGACGCAGGATGTCGTGCAGCCCGTCCTCGACGCGGCTCAAACTGCCGTTGCGCGGATCGGCGGCGGCTTCGATCCGCTCCAGCAAATACGAGACGCGCTGTTCGAGATGCGCAAAGGTCGAGGCCGAATCGTTGCCGACCTGCATGCGGTCGAAGCGGTCCGACAGCGCGCGGATCGCGGATTCCAGGTGCTCGGTGCTCTCGGCCGGCTGGGGCCGCTCGCGCGTTTCCAGCGCCGCGGTGAGCGCCGCAATGCGCTGCTCCAGCACCGCGAAGCTGTCGCCCTGGCCCGAGGCGCGGGTGACCTGGTCGACCTTGGACGACAGCAGCTGCACGTCTTCGGACAGGCGTGCCAGCGCTTCGTTGGAGGCGACGTTGGAAACGATGCCGCGCAGGGCGGTGATCGCGCCTTCGAGCTGGCGCACCGTCGAGGGATCGTCATTGGCGCGCAGGATCAGGTCGAGCTTGGCGCCGAGATTGCGGATCGCCTCGTCATAGCCGGTGAGCTGCTCGGCCGGCGTCAGCGTGCGCAGCACCTGCTTGATGTCGGACAGCGCGTGCTCGATGCCCGACAGGACCTGGCCGTCGGTGCCGTTGGAACGCGTCTCGTCGATCCGGCGATGCAGCGAGCGGATCTCGTTCTCGATCGATTCGATCGCGCGCCGCGGCATCGCCTCGGTGATGGCGGCGCGGATCTCGGCAAGCTCGCTGCGGAAGGCGTTGATCGCCTGCTCGGTATTGTCGGGGCGCTGCAGCGACTCGATCTGGCTCGTGATCTTGAGCAGATGGCGCTCGAGCGCGGAAAAATCCGGCCCCGGCTGCGGTGGCGGCGGAGCATGGGCAGGCGCGGGTGGCGCCATCGGAGGTGCGTAAGGAGCGGCCCAGGGAGCAGCATTGGGCGCGATCGAGGGCGCGGCGCGCGGCGGCATCTGCCGCGGCGTGAAGCCGTCGAGCTCGCTCTGCCGCGCGGTGATCTCGGCGACGGCGACGTCGAACGAAGCGGGGCTCAGGGGCGGGGCGTTGCGATAGACCTGCGCCGCCGCGCGCTCGACCGCATCGGCCTGGCGCTGGCGCGTGTCGGCCGGCGCGGGACGCGGAGCCGAGGGCTGCTGCGGTTGAGGCTGCGGCCGGGAGATTTGCGACAGCCGCGCATCGAGACGCGAGATCGCATCGTTGAGCTGGCGCGCGACGCCCTGCTCGCGCGAGGCGTCTGGCCGCGAAGGGTCCTGCCGCGACGAATCCTGTCGTGAAGTATCTTGGCGCTGCGCGGGCTTGGAGATCCGCTCGATCTGCTGGGTGATCGCGTCGAGCCGCTGGTGGATGTCGGCGACTTCGCGGCTTTCCTGACTCGGTCCTCGCGTTTGAACGTGCGGGGCTTGCGGACGCTGGTCGTACGGTTCGCGAAAGTTCGGGGGAGCAGTTTCGCCGAGGGTCGAGTTCAGCCAATCGTTGAGGGACATGCCGGCGCGACGCGCAGCAGCTTCGGCCCGCTCCCTGACGGATGGATCGATGCCGTCAACACTCCACGATACGCGCGAATTCATGACTCTGTCCGGTTCCGACTCCGGCGCCCCACCCGGCGCCTCCAGCCTCCCCTCGCGTGCCGGTTGCAAAGACAATCGGATTTGGCGCGGGTCGTCTGCCTCGAAAACCGACTTTTTCCTGTTACGGTAAATAACGGGTTAAGGAACGCGAGCCCGGTGTCTTAAAGTTGGGCGGGGGGAAACTTTGGGGCACGCCGGAAGCGGCGTCATTGCATCCTTCGCGACCTGCCGCCGCCATATACTCCATACTCCGCTGTCATCGCCCGCGAAGGCGGGCGATCCAGTACGCCGCGGCGGCTCGCTTCCAGCCGCGCTGCCTCGGAGTACTGGATGCCCCGCTTTCGCGGAGCATGACACCGGTAAATGTGGTGACAGTCTCCTGTCGGGTCGGGCCACCCCTCAGCCCTTCTCCCGCTTGCTCTCCTCCAGCGGCACCACCGTGGCCTTGCCGGTCATCGCCGACAGCGCATCGAGCGCCTCTTCGCAGAAATCGGCCACCATCTGTTCGTGGCGGGCCCCTAAGCGGAGCAGGAGCAGATTGCCGAGGTCGAGCCGGCCCTCCGCCGTGCCCTCCGGAAAGCGCTTCTTCAGGATGCGCTCGTAATTGGCGTGGCGGTCGCGATGGTGCTCCAGCCGGGCCATCAGATCGGTGCGCAGCGGCTCGATGTCGATGCTGTCGAGCGCATGGAGGCGGACCAGCAGATCGTCCTTGGTGGAGGCTGGCGTGCTTGGTCGCGCGGCCCAGTGCCGCAGCGCTGTTCGCCCCTCCGGAGTGAGCGTATAAACCAGCTTGTTGGGCTTGCCCGATTGCACGACCTCGCGGCCCTGGATGTGGCCGCGGTCGCGCAGCTTGGAGAGCTCGCGGTAGATCTGCTGGTGGTCGGCCTTCCAGAAGAAGCCGATCGAGGAGTCGAACGTCTTGGCAAGCTCGTAGCCCGTCATGGGGCGTTCCGTCAGGCATGCGAGGATTGCGTCGCCCAGTGCCATGATCGGCCTCCTTCTTCTGCGACCTCGACCAACCCGCTTGACTTTATGCGCATTGGCGCATATGCGTCAATGTGCATATGAGGCGTTCAGGGACGGGCTGAAGATCCGACCCGAAAAACCCAGCGGAATCAATCAGCACGCTACTGTGCATGGGGTTGTTTTCGCGTTTTTTGCCAAGGCCTTTAGGGAGGCATCCTGGAATGACCGGCCTCGACTCCTGGTACGGCTACATGAAGTCCCAAGATCGGGCTCAAGCCCGCACCGCGCTTTGGGACTTGCATAATCCCGACGCCGTCTTCGAAAGTCCCGTCGTGCATTCGCCGCAGCGCGGGCGCGACATCACCTTCAAATACCTCTCCAGCGCCGAGAAGGTGCTCGGCGGTCCCGGCTTCACCTATGTCGGTGAGTGGACCAGCGAGCGCGGCGCCGTGCTCGAATTCAAGACCATGATCGACGGTATCGAGATCAACGGCGTCGACATCATCAGCTTCGATGCCGAGGGACGCATCACGCATTTCAAGGTGATGGTGCGTCCGCTCAAGGCGATCAACATGCTGCACCGCCTGATGGCGGAGCAGTTGGCCGCCCAATCATGACCCTGCCCTGAGGTTGCAGAACCCGCTAAGCTCGCGGGCAAGGCTGCGCCGCTGGACTCACAGACATCACCAAGGCCCATTGCCGGGAGACCCCCATGCCGATCTACAAAGCCCCCGTCGAAGACGTGAACTTCCTGCTCAACGACGTCTTCCAGATCGACCGCTACGACAACCTCGCCGGCTTCTCCGATGCGTCGAGCGATGTGCGCGAAGCCATTCTGGGCGAAGCCGCCAAGCTCGCCGAAGAGGTGCTGCAACCGCTCAATCGTGTCGGCGATCTCGAAGGTTGCAAGCGTGCCGATGACGGCAGCGTCACCACGCCGAAGGGCTTCAAGGACGCGTTCAAGCAGGTTGCCGAAGGCGGCTGGCTTGGTCTGTCGGCGCCGACCGAGTTTGGCGGGCAGGGCCTGCCGGTGACGCTGAGCCAGGCGGTCAACGAATTCCAGATCTCCGCCAACATGGCGTTCTCGATGTATGGCGGCCTCACCATGGGCGCGACCGCGGCGCTGATCGTTCATGGTTCACCCGAGCAGAAGAAGACCTACGTGCCGAAGATGGTTGCCGGCGAATGGACCGGCACCATGAACCTGACCGAGCCGCATTGCGGCACCGATCTCGGCATGCTTCGCACCAAGGCGGTGCGCCAGGCCGACGGCAGCTTCAAGATCACGGGCACCAAGATCTTTATCTCGGCCGGCGAGCACGACCTTGCCGACAACATCATCCATCTCGTGCTCGCCCGCATCGAGGGCGCACCTGCCGGCATCAAGGGCGTGTCGCTGTTCGTGGTGCCCAAGTTCCTTGTGAATCCGGATGGTTCAGTCGGTGCCCGCAACGGCGTCGTCTGCGGCTCGATCGAGCACAAGATGGGCATCCACGGCAATTCCACCTGCGTGATGAACTACGACAGCGCCACCGGCTGGCTGATCGGCGAAGAGAACAAGGGCATGCAGGGCATGTTCGTGATGATGAACGAGGCGAGGCTCGGCGTCGCCGTGCAGGGCCTCGCGCAGTCCGAGGTCGCCTATCAGAACGCGGTCGCCTACGCCCGCGAGCGCATCCAGGGCCGCGCGCTCACCGGCGCCAAGGCGCCGGACAAGCAGGCCGATCCGATCATCGTGCATCCCGACGTGCGCCGCACGCTGCTCTCGATCCGCGCCTTCAACGAAGCCGCGCGCGCCTTCGTGATGTGGACTGCGCTGAAGAGCGACGTCGCCCATCGCTCGGAAGACCCAAAGGACCGCCAGGCGGCCGACGACCACATGGGCCTGATGACGCCGGTGCTGAAGGGCTTCCTCACCGATTACGGTTTTGCCAATGCGGTGCAGGCGCAGCAGATGTATGGCGGCCACGGCTACATCGCCGAGCAGGGCATGGAGCAGTTCGTGCGCGATGCGCGCATCGCCATGATCTATGAAGGCGCCAACGGCATCCAGGCGCTCGACCTCGTCGGTCGCAAGCTGCCGCGCGACGGCGGCCGCGCCATCATGGCCTTCTTCGGCGAGGTCATGGCCTTCGCCAAGGAGAACGGCGGCGACGAGGCGCTAAAGCCCTTCATCGCGCCGCTCTCGGCCTCGCTCGGCCATCTCCAGCAGGCCACGACCTGGCTGATGCAGAACGCGATGGCGAAGCCCGATAATGCCGGCGCAGCCGCAACCGATTACCTGCATCTCTTCGGCTTCGTCGCGCTCGGCTACATGTGGGCGAAGATGGCCAAGGTGACCAATGCCAAGATTGCCGAGAGCGGGGCGACGCCCTATCTCTCCACCAAGCTCGTCACCGGCCGCTTCTTCATGGAGCGGATGCTGCCGGAGACCGCCGCCAATCTCGCGCGCATCCAGGCCGGCTGCGCCACCATCATGGAATTGCCGGCGGAAGCGTTCTGAGCCTGTTTCCGCTGCCTGCTCCCAATCGTATTGAACATCACATCAGGAGGGCGTCATGCCTGAGGCATTCATCTACGACCACGTTCGCACCCCCCGCGGCCGCGGCAAGGCGGACGGCGCGCTGCACGAAGTCACGGCGCTCGCGCTCGCGACCGTGCCGCTGAAGGCGCTGAAGGACCGCAACAATCTGCCTGAGGATTCCGTCGACGACGTCATCCTCGGCGTGGTCGATCCGGTCGGTGAAGCCGGCTCCGACATCGCGCGCTTTGCGGCGCTTAAAGCCGGTCTCGGCGAAGCCGTGCCCGGCGTGCAGATCAGCCGCTTTTGCGCCTCCGGCCTCGATGCCGTGAACTTTGCCGCCGCGCAGGTGATGAGCGGCCAGCATGAGCTGGTGATCGGCGGCGGCGCCGAATCGATGAGCCGCGTCGGCATCGGCGCCTCCGGCGGCGCCTGGCCGATGGATCCCTCGATGGCAGTCCCCGCTTACTTCATGCCGCAGGGCGTCTCGGCTGATCTGATCGCCACCAAATACGGTTTCTCGCGCGACGACGTCGATGCCTATGCCGTGCAGAGCCAGCAGCGTGCGGCGAAGTCCTGGGAGGAAGGCCGCTTCGACAAGTCGATCGTCCCGGTGAAGGACATCAACGGCCTCACCATCCTGGCCAAGGACGAGCACATGCGTCCCTCGACGACGATGCAGTCGCTGGCGCAGCTGCAGCCGTCGTTCACGATGATGGCGCAGATGGGCGGCTTCGACGGCGTCGCGGTGCAGTCGCATCCCGAGATCGAGCGGGTCAATTACGTGCACCACGCCGGCAATTCGTCGGGCATCGTCGACGGCGCCGGCGCCGTGCTGCTCGGCAGCAAGGAGGCCGGTAGCAAATACGGCCTGAAGCCGCGTGCAAAAATCCGCGCGTTCGCCAATATCGGCTCGGAGCCGGCGATGATGCTGACCGGTCCGGTCGACGTCACCGAAAAGCTGTTCGCGCGCTCCGGCATGAAGAAGTCGGACATTGATTTGTTCGAGCTCAACGAAGCCTTCGCCTCGGTCGTGCTGCGCTACATCCAGGCCTTCGACATCGACAACGCCAAGATCAACGTCAATGGCGGCGCCATCGCGCTCGGTCATCCGCTCGGCGCGACCGGCGCGATGATCCTCGGCACCGTGCTCGACGAGCTCGAGCGCACCAACAAGGCGACCGCCCTGGTGACGCTGTGCATCGGCGGCGGCATGGGCACCGCGACCATCATCGAGCGGGTGTAACTTCCTCCCCTCTCCCCTTGTGGGAGAGGGTGGCGCGAACACGCGGAGCGGGTTCGAGCCGGGTGAGGGGTCTGTCTCCGCGGATGCAGACCCCTCACCCCCTCGCTTCGCTCGGACCCTCTCCCACAAGGGGAGAGGGTAGGACGAGACCCCATCAACCGCCGCGCCTGAGATTGGCTGCGGCACCGAGGAGCAACCAACATGTCGTACAAGAATTTCAAGGTTGAGACCGACGCAGACGGCATCGCGCTCGTCACCTGGGACATCCCGGGCCGTTCGATGAACGTGCTCGACGAGACCTCGACCAACGAGCTCGACGCCATCGTCAAGGCGACCACTGCGGATGCCGCGGTGAAGGGCGTCGTCATCACCTCGGCCAAGGAAGCGTTCTGCGCCGGCGCCGACCTGTCGATGCTCGAGGGCATGAACCAGGCCTACGCCAAGGTCTTCAAGGAGCAGGGCGAGACCGCCGCGAACCAGATGCTGTTCGACCAGAGCCGACGCTTCTCGCTGGTGCTGCGCTCGATCGAAACCTCCGGCAAGCCGTGGGCGGCCGCGATCAACGGGCTCGCGCTCGGCGGCGGTTTCGAAATCACGCTGTGCTGCCACCATCGCGTCGCCGCGGAGAATCCCAAGACCAGGCTCGGCCTGCCCGAGGTCAAGGTCGGCCTGTTCCCGGGCGCCGGCGGTACGCAGCGCGTGCCGCGCCTGGTGCCGCCGCAGGACGCGATGACGATCCTGCTCAAGGGCGATCCCGTCACGATCGACAAGGCCAAGGCGCTGAACCTGATCCACGCCATCGTACCGGCTGCCGATCTCGTCAAGGCGGCAAAGGACTGGATTAAGGGCGGCGGCAAGGCGATCGCGCCCTGGGACGAGAAGGGTTTTAAGCTGCCCGGCGGCCCGGTGTTCTCCAAGGCCGGCATGATGATGTTCCCGGCCGGCAATGCGATCTATCGCCGCGAGACTTACGACAATTATCCGGCCGCGCGCGCCATCATGAGCTGCGTCTATGAAGGCCTGCAGCTGCCGATCGACGCCGCGCTTCGGGTCGAATCGCGTTACTTCACCTCGGTGCTGCGCTCGAAGGAAGCGGCGGCGATGATCCGCAGCCTGTTCCTGTCGATGCAGGAGCTCAACAAGGGTGCGCGCCGTCCGAAGGACGTGCCCGCAACCAAGGTGAAGAAGATCGCCGTGATCGGCGCCGGCTTCATGGGCGCCAGCGTCGGCTACGTCTCGGCCCGCGCCGGCCTCGACGTCGTCCTGATCGACCGCGACCAGGAGAGCGCCGACAAGGGCAAGGCCCATGCGCAGAAGGTGATCGAGGAGCAGATCAAGAAGGGCCGCGCCAAGCCCGGCGATGCTGAAGCCCTGCTCGCGCGCATCACACCGACCGCGGACTATGCGGCGCTGAAGGACGTCGACCTGGTCATCGAGGCGGTGTTCGAGGATCGCAAGGTCAAGGCCGATACCTTCGCCAAGGCGCAGGAGCACATGAAGCCGGACGTGATCTTCGCGTCGAACACCTCGACGCTGCCGATCACCTCGCTGGCTGAATCGTTCAAGGATCAGGGCAAGTTCGTCGGCATCCACTTCTTCTCACCGGTCGAGAAGATGATGCTGGTCGAGATCATCAAGGGCAAGAACACCGGCGATCTCGCGCTCGCGACCGCGCTCGACTACGTCCGCCAGATCGGCAAGACGCCGATCGTCGTGAATGACTCCCGCGGCTTCTTCGCCAACCGCTGCGTCGGCCGCTACGTCGCCGAGGGCAACGAGATGTTCCTCGAGGGCGTGCCACCGGCAATGATCGAGAACTGCGCCAAGATGGCCGGCATGCCGGTCGGCCCGCTCTCGCTCTCCGACGAAGTCGCGCTCGACCTCGGCCTCAAGATCATGAAGGCGACGGAGGCCGATCTCGGCCCCAACGCCATCAATCCCGATCAGAAGAAGCTGATGGTGGAGTTGGTCGAGAAGCAGGGCCGGCTCGGCCGCAAGAACAGCAAGGGCTTCTACGACTACCCTGAAAAGGGCAAGGGCCAGAAGAGCCTGTGGCCGGGTCTGTCGGCGCTGCAGCCGAAGCAGCTCGACCCTGACACGCTCGATATCGAGGAGCTGAAGCAGCGCTTCCTGGTGGTGCAGGCGGTGGAAGCCGCGCGCACGGTCGAGGATCACGTCATCACCGATCCGCGCGAAGCGGATGTCGGCTCCATCCTCGGCTTCGGCTTCGCGCCGTTCACCGGCGGCACGCTGTCCTATATCGACTTCATGGGCCCGAAGAAGTTCGTCGAGCTTTGCCACAAGCTGGAAGCGAAGTACGGCTCGCGCTTCACCCCGCCGAAACTGCTCGAGGAAATGGCGGCGAAGGGCGAGACCTTCTACGGCCGCTTCGCGCCGAAGAAGGCGGCGGCCTGACGAGCAGCCTGTAGCCCGGATGGAGCGTAGCGAAATCCGGGACCAGTTTTTCAACTTGCGAGAGCACCCCGGATTACGCTTGCGCTCCATCCGGGCTACGCAGAAACAGGAAAGGCCGGATCGTCGATCCGGCCTTTCTATTTGCAGTCGTCGAACGGTTAGAAAACGCCGCTGCAAACCCGTCCAGCCGCGCTCGCTCCGCCCTGGCACCGCTCTTGCTGAAGATCCGTCGGATGGCTCGTCAGCATTGAAGGTGTCCCGCAATGATCCCCACGGTGTCTCAAGACAGCGCAGCCGGCGTTGCCGTAAGATACGCCCCCCTCTTGCGGCTGGGGCAGCCGTGGCCGCGGCGCAGGCTCTTCCGGCGGCGCAGAAAGCTCCCCTCCTGGGTCGGCGTGGCGCTACTCGTTCTCTTCATCGACATGGCGATGGCCGCGCTGGCCTGGGTCGCCGTCGACGTCGTCCTGCATTGAGAGCTCGTCTCGGTGCACGTAGAGCGTCGCCGCCAAATAGGCGACCTGGCCGGCAATCAGGCAGCCGGCGACGATGGGAATGCCCGTCCAAAATCCAAAGCCCGAGGTCTGAAGGACCGTTGCGACGAGGATCGCGGTCGCCGGCGAGACCAGCAACAGACTCCCGACTCGGAAGAAGAGTCCCGCCGCCAAGCCGGTGATCGTGCTCGCAAGCAAGAGGAGGAGTACGGTTGTCACGAGAGCTTCCCAGTTCAGGCCGCATCGCGGTACATGGCTGAAATTGAGCCAACTGGATTGCTCTCACAACGATGGTGATCTCTGCCGCACACACAAGGCGGAGTTATTGTTAACTCCGACAATGCTCGTAAAATTGATGCCCGGGACATCGCGAACGTCCGGGCTTCCGCGACCGCTTCAAGCAAAAGAGCCGGATCATCGATCCGGCTCTTCGTCGTCCCGACTGTCGTGCGCGGGTCTTATTTCGCCTGCGCGGGGCCTTCCTTCTTCAGCGCTTCCTGCACCTGCGGCCGCGCCTCGACGCGGGCCTTGTAGGCGGCAAGGTTCGGCATCGCCGAGAGGTCGAACTTCATCCGGTCGCCCCAGGTCAGCATCGTGAACAAATATCCGTCGGCGACCGTGAACTGCTTGCCCATGAGGTAGTCGCGGCCGGCGAGCTGGCTGTCGATGTATTTCAGCTTGCCCATGACGCGATCTTTGAAGAAAGCCTTGGCCTCGTCGTTCAGGGCCGGCGCGAACATCGGACCAAAGCTCTTGTGCACCTCCGAGGTGAGGAAATTCAGCCACTCCAGCAGCTTGTAGCGCTCGGAACTGCCATGGGCGGGCGCCAGCGCCTTGCTTGATGCCTGATCGGCGATCATCTGGACAATCACCGGGCCTTCGGTCACGATCTCGCCGCTGTCGAGGCCCAGCGCAGGGACCTGGCCCTTGGGGTTCAGCTTCAGATAATCCTCACCATTTTCGAGCTTCTTGGCCCGGATATCGACCTTGACCAGCTCGTAGGGCAGGCCGGCTTCCAGGAGCGCGATGTGGGGGGACAGCGAGCAGGCACCGGGCGAATAGTACAGTTTCATGGAATTTCCTCCTCTTGACGCTTGGTTCGGCGGAAAGAACGACTACTTGCAGCTGCTTGTAACAGTCAATATTGATGCAGCTGCATCAAATGGGGTAAGAGACGGGCGACGAGCTTGAGCGGGACCATGAAACGTAAACCATCGACCGAGGCGACTTCCGCCTGGATCCGCCTGATGCGGGTGCAGAGCCGCGTGCTCGATTGCGTCGAGCAGGATCTGAAGAAGGCCGGCTTCCCGCCGCTGGCATGGTATGACGCGCTGCTCGAATTGTCGCGAGCTCCCTCGGGCGAACTAAGGCCAGTGGAACTCGAACGGCAGATGCTGATCCCGCAATATTCCACCTCGCGCCTGATCGACCGCCTGGTCGACGAGGGCCTCGCCTCGCGGCGCGAATGCAAGATCGACAAGCGCGGCCAGTTCGTCGAGATCACGGAAGCCGGCCGCGAGCTGCAGAAGCGGATGTGGGGCGCCTATTCGGCTGCGATCGAGAAATATGTCGGTTCGAAACTGTCCGATGCCGATGCCGTCAAGCTCAGCGGTCTGCTCGACCGCCTGGGCTGCTCGTGCGGCGAGATGAAACTGCCGCCCGTCGCCAACGTCAACGAAACCTCGCCGTCGCGATGATCGCGCGGCACACCAGCTCGTCCGTGCACCCGGTGGGTTCGCGGACCATCCCGTCACCCGCGCGCGTTCGATCGAAGCGCCTTTTGATTAGAGTTTGATATGGCGCGAGACCAGATCGATATGACGCCGCTGCAGTCGCGCGACGAGCTCGTTTCGTGGTTCGAGGAAGGCTGCAAGGACCCGTCCGAATTCCGCATGGGCACCGAGCACGAGAAGACGCCGTTCACGCTCGAGGGCCACCGTCCGGTGCCTTACGAGGGCGCGCGCGGCATCGGTGCGTTGCTCGAAGGCATGAAGCTCCTGCTCGGCTGGGAGCCGATCATGGAGAAGGGCAACATCATCGGCCTCTACGACGTCACCGGCGGCGGTGCGATCTCGCTCGAGCCCGGCGGACAGTTCGAGCTCTCCGGCGCGCCGGTCGAGAACGTGCACCAGACCCAGAGCGAGCTGATGGCGCATCTTGCACAGGTGCGCGAGATCGCAACGCCGCTCGGCATCGGCTTCCTCGGTCTCGGCATGACGCCGTCCTGGTCGCGCGCCGATATCCCGGTGATGCCCAAGGGCCGCTACAAGATCATGACCAACTACATGCCGAAGGTCGGCCAATACGGCCTCGACATGATGTACCGGACCTGCACCGTGCAGACCAATCTCGACTTCTCCTCCGAAGCCGACATGGTCAAGAAGCTGCGCGTCTCGCTCGCGCTGCAGCCGGTCGCGACCGCTTTGTTCGCCAATTCGCCGTTCACCGAAGGCAAGCCGAACGGCTTCCTCTCCTTCCGCTCCGAGATCTGGCGCGACACCGACAATGCGCGTTCCGGCATGATGCCGTGGGCGTTCGAGGACGGCATGGGGTTCGAGCGCTATGTCGACTACGCGCTCGACGTGCCCATGTATTTCGTCAAGCGCGGCGAGGAATACATCGACGTGTCGGGCTCCTCTTTCCGCGCGTTCTTCGACGGCCGCAACAACAATCTACCCGGCGAGCGTCCGACGCTGTCGGACTGGGCCAACCATCTCTCGACGATTTTCCCGGAAGTGCGGCTCAAGCGCTATCTCGAGATGCGCGGCTCCGACGGCGGCCCGTGGGGCCGGTTGCCGGCGCTGCCGGCGTTCTGGGTCGGGCTGCTCTATGACGACGTCGCGCTCGATGCGGCCTGGGAGATCGTCAAGCACTGGAGCGCGCCCGAGCGTCAGGCCCTGCGCGACGACGTGACGCGCTTCGGCTTCAAGGCGCGGATCAAGAACCGTTATCTGTTCGAGATCGCCAAGGAATGCCTGGTTCTGGCGCATGCCGGCCTGCGCCGGCGCGGCCGGATCGACCAGCTCGGCCGCGACGAAACGCGGCATCTGGAGCCGCTCGACCGCATCATCGATTCCGGCCGGACGCCGGCCGAGGAAATGTTGGACAAGTTCAACGGTCCCTGGAAGGGCTCGGTGGAACCGGCCTACGCGGAATACGCGTTCTAGGACGGTCAGGGATTCAGCCGTTCATCGCCCATACAGGTTTGCGGCGATCAAATGACCGGCTGAAAAAACCTGAACGTCGTCAATAACTCGAAAGCTGTTCTGATGGGGAAGGGCCGCCTGTCCGGCGCCGTCATGGCAAAGGTCTTGGCAAAAGTCCTGGCAAGCGCTGTGGCATGCGCCGCGCTGCTTTCGCTCGCATGCGTGAGCGTGCCGGCGCGCGCCCAGACTGCGTTCGACCGGCCCGGCGGCGACTATTTCAGCACGCCGGTCGCCTCGGGCGATCCCGAGGATTGCGCGCTGCTGTGCGAGCGCGACCGCCGCTGCCGCTCGTGGAGCTTCAGCTATCCCGACGTCGAGGGCGGCGCGGCGGTGTGCTGGCTGAAGAACACCGTGCCGGCGCGGGTGCCGGGAAGTTGCTGCATCTCGGGTGTGCGCGGCGCCGGCGTGATCGAGCCGCGGGTCGAGGGCGTGGAGACGTCGATCGACCGCCCCGGTGGTGATCTGCGCAATTTCGAGCTGAAGGACGGCGAGGGCGAAGAGGCCTGCAAGGCCGCCTGCACCGCCGATAACAAATGCCGTGCCTTCACCTATGCCCGCCCCGGTTACACCGGACGCGAGGCGCGCTGCTTCCTGAAAAAGGAAATCAAGCCGCCGCGAAGGAAGGCGGGATTCACGTCGGGCGTGGTGCGGTAGGCAAGGTGCCGTAGGGTGGGCAAAGGCGCCCTTGCGCCGTGCCCACGATCTCTGAGATACGGCGCAGGCGCGTGGGCACGCTCCGCTTTGCCCACCCTACGGCATCTTACTCTGCCACGATCACCGTGAGCTCGGGCCACAGCGCCTTCCATCGCGCGGCTTTCACTACGTAGTTCGCAACGGAAAAATTCGGACCCGGATTGGGCCGCGCGATCAGCCCTGCGACATCGTCGAACCCGTGCGGCGCGTAGACCTCGTAGCCATCGTCTGTGCGCCTGACCCCGACTTGCGTGTTCTGCGTGAGGAAGCGGTCGATGCCTTCCCTCGAGCTTCTCAGGGGCGGATAGGGCAGGCCGTGCTTGTCGGGATACCACAGATGAACACGCGCCTGGTTGCGGATCTCGACCTTGGCGCCGAGATGGCCGAGCCGCGCATGCAGCTTGCGGATGACCGAATCCTCCGCTTCCCACGATGTATCAGGATCAAAATAGAACGCGTCGTAGTCGGCGATGCCGTGATCGATGGCGCGGCCGGTGAGCACGTTCCATACGGTCTGCACCAGGCATCCCGAGACCAGCCATGCATCCGGCAGATCGAGCCGCGCCAGCTCGTCGATGATCGTGACGTTGACGGGATTTCTCAGCGCGAGCGCGAGGAATTCGTCACGGTTCATCGCGCGATGAGGCGGCTCAATGCACGGCTGTGAAGAACCGGCCGAGCCGGAAGCCGGAGAGCCAAGTGTAAACCGGCTGGCCGCGTATGCCGAGATCCCAGGAGCCGAGCACTGCATCGGCACGGCCGATCAGATTGTCGATCGGCAACAGTCCGACGCCGCCGGACCGCAGCGGCACGCGGCTGTCGGCGGAATTGTCGCGGTTGTCGCCGAGCACGAAGAGGTGGCCGGCCGGCACCGTCACTTCCGGCGAATTGTCGAGCGGACCGTTGTCGCGCATCTTGAAGATCAAATGCGAGACGCCATTCGGCAACGTCTCGACATAGCGATAGGCGGGCTCGCTGCCGCCATTGTCGTCCTCGGCCGCGCCAACGCCGTCCGGCTTGAGCTCGGCGGGGCGGTCGTTGATGAAGAGCTGGCCCTGCCGCATCTGGATGCGATCGCCGGGCAGACCGACGACGCGCTTGACCCAGGCCTGCGAGCGATCGCCAGGCCAGCGGAATACGACGACGTCGCCCTGCTTCGGCGTCTCCGCGAAGACACGGCCGCTCTCGGGCAGGCTGATCTGGATCGGTAGCGAAGAGGTGCCGTAGCCGTAGGGGAATTTCGAGGCGAGCAGTGCATCGCCGATCAGCAGCGTCGGCTCCATCGAGCCCGACGGCACGTAGAACGGTTCGGCAAGCGCGCCCTTGGCGATGAAGACGGCTGCGACGATGCCGGCGAGCTGAACGATCTGCCCGCCCCAGCCGCTGCTCTTCCGCTTGGGGGTGACGGTGACCTTTTCTTCCACGCTCATGCGCCCGTTCCACCCACCGTGATGCGCTCCATCAGCAGCGACGGCTGGCCGACGCCGACAGGCACGCCCTGTCCATTCTTGCCGCAGGTGCCGATGCCGGTATCGAGCGCAAGGTCGTTGCCGATCATGCGGATGCGATGCAGGTCGGTCGGCCCGTTGCCGATCAGCATGGCGCCCTTCAGCGGCGCGCCCAGCTTGCCGTTCTCGATCTTGTAGGCCTCGGTGCACTGGAACACGTACTTGCCCGAGGTGATGTCCACCTGGCCGCCGCCGAAATTCGCAGCGAAGACGCCGTTCTTCACCGAGGCGAGGATCTCGGCCGGATCGCGGTCGCCTGCGAGCATGTAGGTGTTGGTCATGCGCGGCATCGGCACGTGGGCATAGCCCTGGCGACGGCCGTTGCCGGTCGGCTTCATGTTCATCAGCCGCGCGTTCTGGCGGTCCTGCATGTAGCCGACCAGGACGCCGTCCTCGATCAACACGGTGCGATTGGTCGGCGTGCCCTCGTCGTCGATCGACAGCGAGCCGCGGCGCGAGGCCATGGTACCGTCATCGACCACGGTGACGCCCTTGGCCGCGACCTGCTGGCCCATCAGGCCGGCAAATGCCGACGTCTTCTTGCGGTTGAAGTCGCCTTCGAGGCCGTGGCCGACCGCTTCATGCAGCATCACGCCGGGCCAGCCGGCCCCTAACACGACGTCCATTTCGCCGGCGGGGGCGGGGATCGATTCCAGATTGACCAAGGCCTCGCGCAACGCGCCGTCGGCCGCATCGCGCCAGTTCTTGCTCTCGATGAATTCGGCATAGCCGGCGCGGCCGCCATAACCCTTGCTGCCGCTCTCCTGGCGGTCGCCCTGGCCGGCAACGACGGAAATGTTCACGCGCACGAGCGGGCGGATGTCGCGATAGCTCTCGCCGTCGGGCCGCAGAATCTCGACGACCTGCCAGGTCGCACCCAGGCTGACGCTGACCTGCCGCACCCGCGGATCCTTGTCGCGCAGATAAGCGTCGATCTCGGCGAGCAGTTTTACCTTGGTCTCGAAGCCCGGGGCATCGAGCGGGTTGTCATCGCCGTAAAGGCGCACATTGGTGTGCGCCGGCGGCGCGGCGAAGCTGCCGGAATAGCCGCCGCGTACGGCCGCGACTGCGTCGGCGGCACGAATTAGCGCCGGCAGCGAGACGTCGGAGGAGTGGGCGTAGCCGACCGCATCATCCTTGACCGCGCGTAAGCCAAACCCTTGCGAGGTGTCGTAGGTCGCCTGCTTCAGCCGCCCATTGTCGAACATCAGCGCTTCAGTCTGGCTGTACTCCAGGAACAGCTCACCATCGTCGGCACCGGAAAGCCCGCGCGCGACCTCGTGGCGAACCTGGTCGCGGTCGAGATTGGCGCGGTCGAGCAGGGAGGTCGTGGCAGGATTTGTCATGCGTCCGTCCATTAGCGGAAGATGTAGGGCAAGATAATGGTTTCGGACCGGTTCCGCGAGGGGGCGGGGCGTCACATTACGGAAACGATAGGATTGGGGCTGGCTTGATCGTGCCGGACCGCTCCGGGGACTCTACCGGCATGGAGGCGCTCGCAAGGCAATGTCAGCGAACCGAATCTCGATCTTTTGTGATGCTTCATGATCTTCTGTAAGCACTTTCGTTGGCGGGCCGCTCGCGTTCATATCTCGCGCCGTCTCCAGCATCAGCCGAGCCTTCCGCGGCTTCGTTGCCATCCCGCCCCTCAATCAAATTCCGTCTTTTAGAACCGCGCGATCTTAGCATCTCCGACGGTTAGGAGCGACGCGGCAATAAATCCGGACACGGCTGACGGGAGGAGATTCGCTCGCTCCCCCCGAACAGAGCGGTTGTGGGATAAATCGGGCCCGCCCGTTGCGTGCAGCGCGGCCTTTAAGATACTGTTTTCACTAGAAAGTTGCGCGGGCGTAGGCGACGATCAATTTCGGGGGAAGACGTGGCCGACATCTTTGTCAGTTATACGTCCAAAGACCGCAAATGGGCTTTTTGGATCGGGCAGGAACTTGAACAGTTGGGGCACAATCCTCGACTCCATGAGTGGGAGATATCAGCAGGAGGCGACATTTCTCAATGGATGGAAGAGCGACACAACAGCGCCAACCATATCCTTTGTGTTGTGAGCGAAGCCTACCTTAAGGCTCCCTATTCGAGTTGGGAGCGCCGTGCGGCCCAGTGGGCAGCGACGACAACTCGACCGAACTTCTTGATTCCAGTTTTTATTGAGCCATGCGAGCCGCCTACTCTATTTGCCCCCTTGAAGCGCTGTGATCTGCACGGGTTGGCAGAGCCAGAGGCGCGTTTGGCACTCTCGGATTTTCTGAAGCCGGCTTCACGACCGTCCCAACGAGCCCCGTTTCCAAGCGAACCGGGGGCCGAGCCAGCTCGACACCACGCTTTCCCTGGTGGAGAAAACGCCGAGCCGGACTCCCAGCCCAATAGCGCTGGGCACGCACCACTGCCCAGACCACCGTTCCTCGCGGCGCTGCCAAGATATCTTGGCTCCCACGATTTTGTCGGGCGAGAATCCGAATTGCAAACGCTGTCAGACTGGTGCGCAGCTGCTGATCCAAACCCTATGCTTCTCTTAGAAGCCATAGGGGGATCTGGGAAGAGCATGCTTACGTGGGAGTGGACGACCAAGCATGCACAGATCGCGAGATCTGATTGGGCGGGGCTGTTCTGGTACTCCTTCTATGAGAAAGGCGCTGTGATGGCGGACTTTTGCTGCCAAGCGCTCGGATACATGACACAGAGGCCTGTCGAGCAGATCAGGAGGTTAGGGCCCGAAGCGCTCGTCGAATATCTTCTCAGAACATTGCAACAGCGTCCGTGGCTTTTGGTGCTTGATGGTTTGGAGCGCGTTCTGGTTGCTTATCATAGGCATGATGCCGCGCAGCTAATTGACTCTGTTGCGGGCTTGGAAGTTGATCACATTGCGAGCCGCGATCCTTGCGCGGCCATTCGAATTGAGGACGGCGAACTCCTACGTCAACTCGCAGCAGCTTCACCTTCAAAGATTCTCGTGTCATCACGGCTTACGCCGCGAGTTCTGATCAATTCCTCTCAAATGGCCGTCCCGGGCGTACGACGGGAAATATTGCGTGGGCTGCGTCCGGCCGACGCGGAGGCGCTGATCAGAAGGTGCGGCGTCAAAGGCAATTCGGAAGAAATTCGAGCCTTTCTTCAACACAACTGTGATTGCCATCCGCTTGTGGTGGGGGCTCTTGCCGGTCTCATTAATGACTATCCGTACGATCGTGGCAATTTCGATCGCTGGGTTCGAGACCAGAATGGAGGGATGGCGCTCAAGCTGAGCGAACTGGACCTCGTCAAGCGACAAAATCACATCTTGTTAGCTGCTATGGCCGCTTTGGACACAAAGAGTCGGCAGTTGTTGCATCTCCTCTCAATCCTCCAAGGAGCTGTCGATTTCCGAACCATTGAGGCCTTGGTTCACGCGTCTGGCGGCGGAGCGATACTAGCTGGGCAGAGCGATAACTCGACAATCGTCGAGGGAGGCGTCGATCGACGCGACGTCGCCAGCATTCTTCGAAATCTCGAGAAACGTGGTTTGGTGCAGTATGATTCTCTCGAAAAGAGATATGATCTGCATCCCGTGGTTCGTGGCGTTGCGGTTGCTCGAATCGACGAACGGGAAACTCATCAGCTTGGATTATCTGTAGTCGACCATTTTACTCGCAAACAACATGATCCGTGGGAGCACGCCGAAACCCTCGAAGCGGTGGCTGACGGCATCCAAGTCGTGAGCACGTACTTGAGAATGCGTCGATATTCGGAAGCGTTCTACGCTCTTCAGGGAGAATTGGCTAACGCCCTATATTTCAACTTGGGTGCCTTTGCAGAGTTGCTTTCGCTGGCGGAGGGTTTCTTTGCTGATGGATGGGACTGCGATCCTAAACTAAATGAATCAGAGGAGCGCTGGTACATTCTAAATCTCGCAGCCGCCTCGATCTCACCCATATCCGAAGAACGATCGAGAGAACTATTTGAGAGAGCGATTTCTCTAAGTATTCAAAAACGAATGATAAATTGTCTCTACGTCTCCATTGTTGGCTTTAGCGGCACCTTCGATGTGGAGACCGGAGCCGCTGATATCGAGCGACTCCGCTCGCTTGCCATGAATTTAGCGAAAGCCTCCCAAGACCCAGAGTTGGTCTTCATGTCCAAGCTCAAGGAGTACACCTCTTTGGTCATTAGGTCGGACTGGCAATTAGCCGACGACCTTTGGACGGAGATAGAGTCCCTTGGCAGAGATTGGACCTCGGGGAACTACAGACCCGGTGATGCAGAGGGGGAACGCGCGCGAGACCTGTTCTATCGAGGAAAGCTCACGGAAGAGGCGATCTCCAAAGCGGAAGAGATATCAAAGCGAGGAGGTAATCGCAGGATGGTGAGAGCTCTTCATGAGATTCGAGGAGGCTGGTACCTGGAGCGGAAGGAGCCTGGCCAAGCGATCGAACATTTTTCTCGTGCTTTAGCGATGTATAGGCAGAACGGTCTTAGAAGCTCCTACTGTGAAGCGCGTCTGATTTTAGCTAAGATACTCGCTGGCGAGGAGTTCGATGGGCGAAGTCAAGCGGATGAAATAGTGGTCAATACCGTAAGGGCCGCTGTGGCGATGGCCGAGCTATGGCAGGTGCTTGGGGAAAAGAAGAAAGCCATCGAGAATGCAGAAGCGGCGTATCGTTCGGCCTTAAAATGGGGCGCTGTGACTGCTCGTTACTATGCAGATGCCGCCCTTGAAACTCTTAAAAATCTCGGTGTCCCAGTGCCTATCGTGGCAGCTGAGAGTGATCCTCGCGAGCAGATCCGGCAATGGGAGTCCGACGTAAGTTTGCTTGTTGATGGCCTCCGTTCTGAGCGTCGTTTCAATGATTAACATCAATCTTGGTGATACGTACGAAAAATTCGCTTTACAAGAATTTCGGAATATCATATAAGCGCCGTTATCCCGGCTCACCCAAGGGGGGCGACTATGTGTCGTCACTGTCGCGAGCCGGGGATGCGGTGGACGCGGCAGCGTCGGCATGAGAGGTGCGGGCAGGGCGGGTAGTCCCTGTGAGCCCGAGGCTTCGTGCGGACGAGCGGCGCTGCTAGGCTTCGTCTCGTCTGTAAGTTTCCGGCTTCGTCGACGGGGCCTAGAAAAACTGCGGCGAAATGGCGGGCCGCGCGTACGGCAAAACCGTGTGGTCCTGGCCGTCGTTGCTACGGTCAAGCTATCCGCGGAGGTGCGAGTGAGCCCAACCGGGCAGACTGCATCATCCAATTCGCGGGGCGAGGGAGGCCAGAAGGAAAGTTCGGCTCCCGGGAGAGCACGGCATAAGCCGTCCGACCATCGCGCAGGGAAGGCCGAGTGATCGGCGACACCTGTATGCTGCTGTGCGGTCTCTTTTGCGCATTATTCGCGCAGCGGACCGCGGGTGCCAGCTGGCACCCGGCCTTCCCTGCGCCCTCTTGGCTTTAGAGGGTGGGAGATGAAGCAAAGCTCGGGCGAAACAGCCGCGAGGATGCACCCGCGTGCCCCACTATCGGGGACCCAGCCAGCTTCCCTACGGCAGCTTGTCATAGCCCTCGCCGAGCCCGTTCAGGCTGAGCGGGAAGCCGATGCCTTCTTCCGGGGTCTCGAAGATGATGAAGGTGGCGGTCTTGGCGGCGCGGAGCTGGCCGAGCAGCTTGTCGTCCATGACGACCTCGGCGACGCAGCCATTGGGCAGGCAACGGACGAAGCCGGCGCGGCCGACGTCCTGGTTGTCGAGCTTGAGGCCGAGGCCGGAGGGCAGCAGGACACCGAGCGGCGCGACCACGCGCATCAGGCGGCTCTTCTGGTCGGCGGTCTTCAGCACGATGACGGTCAGGCCGGCATTGGAGCGGTCTTCGGCTACCACGCTCTGGATCAGGGCGCATTGCTCGGTCTGGGCGCCCGGTGGGGTGTCGCAGCGGATCTGCCAGTCGCCATGGACGGAGCGGACTGCGCCCTGCGCATGGGCGAGGCCGGGGAGTGCCAGAAGGACGAGCGCGGCCAGCAGGCTGGCGAGCGCCGAAAGGCGGGTCATCTGCCTTCTAGCCAGCCTTGCCATAGCCAGCCCTGCCATCGATTTCGAAAGCCCCATCGGGTCGGTCCCTCTGCTCGCCTTCCTCGCTCGCGCTTGGCGGACTAATCTGGCGGACTGATACGGGAATGACGGCGCCTTGAAGGCGATTCCCAAGCAAATTCCACGCCGCCTCGCGCCGCCGCCGCCCGCACGAATCAGGTTCCTGCGCGGCCATCTGTCAGTGCCTACCGCGGGCAATTCCGCTGTCAAGCGGCAGCATCCCGGCAAACGGTATTTTTGTCTGATCTTACTAGGAAATATCTTGCGGGTGATCGCTGGCAGACGGGGCTCAAGACTGCATTGCGATAGATCAAAAATTATGGTTTGAGAGGCTTGATTTCGGCGTTCTAGCGATCTGGCCCCAATTCCTCTTAGAGGTATTCTTGCGCGGCGGTTTGTCAGGCGGGCGGATCGAATAAGCGTTTCCCGCAAACAGGGGGAGCGCACTTGGGGTGATTTCGTAAGGGGAGCGCGAACGGCATGAGGATGTCGATGGGCCCGGTGGGCCGGCACTTGCTGGGATTGGCCGTGGCGGGTCTGACGCTGGCGACGGGCGGTGCGGCATTTGCCGAGCTCGGGCAGCCGAAGCCCTGGGAATGGACGCTTCAGGAGTCCGGCTCGCCGGTGATGGACAACATCGTCTGGTTCCACAACTTCCTGTTCGTGCTGATCACGCTGATCACGCTGTTCGTCCTGGCGCTGCTCGTGGTCGTGGTCGTCAAGTTCAACGCGCGGGCCAATCCGGTGCCGTCGCGGACCACCCACAACACGCTGATTGAGGTGGCCTGGACGCTGGTTCCGGTGCTGATCCTCGTCGGCATCTCGGTGCCGTCGTTCCGGCTTCTGTTCCTCGAGCTCGACGTGCCGAAGGCGGATATCACCATCAAGGCGACCGGCAAGCAGTGGTACTGGTCCTATGCCTACCCGGACAACGGCAAGTTCGAGTTCGACTCGCTGATGGCGCAGGACAAGCAGCCCCGCCTGCTCGGCGTCGACAACGAGATGGTGGTGCCCGTCAACAAGGTGATTCGTGTCCAGGTCACCGGCGCCGACGTCATCCACGCCTTCGCGCTGCCGGCTTTCGGCGTCAAGATCGACGCCATTCCGGGCCGACTGAACGAAACCTGGTTCAAGGCGACCAAGACCGGCATGTTCTACGGCCAGTGCTCGGAGCTCTGCGGCAAGGACCACGCCTTCATGCCGATCGCGATTCGCGTCGTGAATGACCAGGAGTTCGCCTCCTGGGTCGAGACGGCAAAGAAGAAATTTGCGAGCGGCGGCACCAGCACCTACGCCTCCGCGGCCGGCCCGACGCAGTAAGCGTCGGGTGACGGCTCTAAGGGACTGAAAGCGACATAAGGGCGGGACCTCCAGAGGTCCGATTGGGACGCAAGGCAGGATTTGAAAATGGCAACGAGCGCAGCGGCACACGGCGATCACGCCCACGGACATGACGAGCATGCCCATCCGACCGGATGGCGCCGCTACGTCTATTCGACCAACCACAAGGACATCGGCACGATGTACCTGATCTTCGCGGTCATCGCCGGCGTCATCGGCGCCGCGATGTCGATCGCGATCCGTGCCGAGCTGATGTATCCGGGCGTGCAGATCTTCCACGAGACGCACACCTATAACGTGTTCGTGACCTCTCACGGCCTGATCATGATCTTCTTCATGGTCATGCCCGCGATGATCGGCGGCTTCGGCAACTGGTTCGTGCCGCTGATGATCGGCGCGCCCGACATGGCGTTCCCGCGCATGAACAACATCTCGTTCTGGCTGCTGCCGGCCTCCTTCGCCCTGCTCCTGATGTCGACCTTCGTCGAGGGCGAGCCGGGTGCCAACGGCGTCGGCGCCGGCTGGACCATGTACGTGCCGCTGTCGAGCTCGGGCCATCCGGGCCCGGCCGTCGACTTCGCGATCCTGTCGCTGCATCTGGCGGGCGCCTCCTCGATCCTCGGCGCCATCAACTTCATCACCACGATCTTCAACATGCGCGCGCCGGGCATGACCCTGCACAAGATGCCGCTGTTCGTGTGGTCGATCCTGGTGACGGTGTTCCTGCTGCTGTTGTCGCTGCCGGTGCTTGCCGGTGCGATCACCATGCTGCTCACCGACCGCAACTTCCACACGACGTTCTTCAACCCCGAAGGCGGCGGCGACCCCGTGCTGTTCCAGCATCTGTTCTGGTTCTTCGGCCACCCCGAAGTGTACATCCTGATCCTGCCGGCTTTCGGCATGGTCAGCCAGATCATCTCCACCTTCTCGCGCAAGCCCGTGTTCGGCTATCTCGGCATGGCCTACGCCATGGTCGCGATCGGCGGCATCGGCTTCGTGGTGTGGGCGCACCACATGTACACGGTCGGCATGTCCAGCGCGACGCAGGCCTATTTCGTCGCCGCGACGATGGTGATCGCGGTTCCGACCGGCGTGAAGATCTTCTCGTGGATCGCCACGATGTGGGGCGGCTCGATTGAATTCCGGGCCCCGATGATCTGGGCGGTGGGCTTCATCTTCCTGTTCACGGTCGGCGGCGTCACCGGCGTCGTGCTGGCGAATGCCGGCGTCGACCGCGTGCTGCAGGAGACCTATTACGTTGTCGCCCACTTCCACTACGTGCTGTCGCTCGGCGCGGTGTTCGGAATCTTCGCCGGCTGGTACTACTGGTTCCCGAAGATGTCGGGCTACATGTACAGCGAGACGCTCGCGAAGGCGCACTTCTGGGTCACCTTCATTGGCGTCAACCTGGTGTTCTTCCCGCAGCACTTCCTCGGCCTGTCGGGCATGCCGCGCCGCTACGTCGACTATCCCGACGCGTTCGCGGGCTGGAACCTGGTCTCGTCGGTCGGCTCCTACATCTCCGGCTTCGGCGTGCTGATCTTCCTCTACTGCGTGCTCGACGCCTTCATGAAGAAGGTGCCGGCTGGCGACAATCCGTGGGGTGCAGGTGCGACCACGCTGGAGTGGACCTTGCCCTCGCCGCCGCCCTTCCACCAGTTCGAAGTGCTGCCCCGCGTGCAGTGATCGATCTCCCGCGGCGCCCGTGACGGGCGCCGCGGCTCTATAACGAAGCGAGTTGAATTAAGTGTCCGTCCTCGACCACAACGCCATCGACATCAATCCCCGCATCTCCGAGGCGGAGGTCGGCGACTACATCGCGCTCTTGAAGCCGCGGGTGATGTCGCTGGTGATCTTCACCGCGCTGGTCGGGATGGCGATGGCGCCCGGGCATTTCCACTGGGTGCTGGCCATCACCTCGCTGCTCTGCATCGCCGTCGGCGCCGGCGCCTCCGGCGCGCTCAACATGGCGCTGGAAGGCGATATCGACTCCAAGATGTCGCGCACGGCGAACCGGCCGATTCCGCGCGGCCGCATCACCCGCCCTGAAGCCATGGCGTTCGGCCTGACGCTGTCCTTCTTCTCGGTGATGACGCTCGGCATCCTCGTCAACTGGATCGCGGGCGCGCTGCTCGCCTTCACCATCTTCTTCTACGTCGTCATCTACACGATGTGGCTGAAGCGCTGGACCGCGCAGAACATCGTGATCGGCGGCGCCGCCGGCGCGCTGCCGCCGGTGGTGGCCTGGGCTGCGGTGACCGGCACGGTCGACGTCGAGCCGCTGCTGCTGTTCGCCATCATCTTTTTCTGGACCCCGCCGCACTTCTGGGCGCTGGCGCTGTTCCGCTCCGACGATTACGCGCGCGCCGGCATTCCGATGCTGCCCAATGTCGCCGGCCCCGACGCGACGCGGCTCCAGATCCTGCTCTACACCATCGTGCTGATCGCGGTCGCCGCCGCGCCCTGGGCGCTCGGCTATTTCGACGCCATCTACGGCATCGTCTCGCTGATCCTCGGCGCCGGCATGCTGGTGCTCGCGATCAACGTCTATCTGCGCCGCGAGCGCAGCCAGTCGCTGCGCGCGACCCGCAAGCTGTTCGCCTTCTCGATCCTCTATCTGTTCGTGCTGTTCGCGACCCTGCTGGCCGAGGTCGTGTTCCGGGCAGTTGCTCCGCTGGTAGGGGGCGCATGATCGCAGGGATGGTCGACAAACCCGAGCCAGATGGAATCGTCCTCACCGAGGCGCAGAAGAAGAGCCGTCGTCAGCGTTCGATTGCGATCGCGCTCGCGCTTGGCGTGCTCGTGGTGCTGTTCTTCGCCGTCACCATGGTCAAGGGGCCGGCAGTCCTCGTGCGGCCGATGTAGGAAACATGGATCACGATCCCACCATATCGCAGGATGTCAGCGCCAAGCCGGCCAAGCGTGAGCCGACCAAGGGCCGCGGGCTGGGCCGCGATGTGGTGGTTGCTTCTATCTGCGGCGGCGTGGTCGCGCTGATGGTCGGTGCCTCCTACGCGGCGGTGCCGTTCTACAACTGGTTCTGCCGCGCCACCGGCTTCAACGGCACGACCCAGGTCGCGACCTCCGCGCCGGCCACCGGCCCGATCGCGCGGAAAATCTCGGTGCGCTTCGATTCCAACGTCGCGCCCGGCCTGCCCTGGAAGTTCGAGCCGGAGCAGAGCGAGATCGAGGTCAATATCGGCCAGGTCGTGACCGTCTTCTACACCGTGACCAACCAGGCTGCGCGCACCACCGCCGCGCAGGCCGCCTACAATGTCGCGCCGCTGACGGTCGGGTCGTACTTCCAGAAGATCAACTGCTTCTGCTTCACCGAGCAGACCATGGCGCCCGGCGAGAAGCGCGAGATGCCTGTTGTCTTCTACGTCGATCCGTCGATCGCTGACGATCACGAGAACGACGGGCTGAATACGATCACGCTGTCCTACACCTTCTATCCGGTGAAGGATCCCGTAGTGAAGCCGCTGGCATCGGGCGAAGGCGACAAGCGCAAGGGAAATCTTTGATCGCCGGGCTCACGCTCGGGCGGTTGGAAACAAGGGGATAAGTGCCTGACAGGCACGGGATTGAGGAGAGAGACCGAAATGGCTACGGCGCACACCAAGCATCACGACTATCACCTGGTCGATCCCTCGCCCTGGCCGGCCGTCGGTTCGCTCTCGGCCTTCATCATGGCGGTCGGCGCGATCGCCTGGATGCATCACATGTTCTCGGCCGCGCCGATCGTGTTCGGCGTCGGCACCGTGGGCGTGCTCTACACCATGGCGAGCTGGTGGGGCGACGTGATCAAGGAAGCCCAGTACAAGGGCGACCACACCCGCGTCGTGCAGCTGCATCACCGCTACGGCATGATCCTGTTCATCGCCTCCGAGGTGATGTTCTTCGTGGCCTGGTTCTGGGCCTATTTCAACGCCGCGCTGTTTCCGGCCGACGCCGTCCATGCCACCCGCGATGCCGTGTTCGGATGCGGCCTCGGCACCCAGGCCGGCGCCTGCGCCGTCCCCGGCACCTGGCCGCCGAAGGGCATCGAGACCTTCGATCCCTGGCACCTGCCGCTCCTCAACACGCTGATCCTGCTGACGTCGGGCACCACCGTGACCTGGGCGCACCATGCGCTGCTCGAGAACGACCGCCAGGGCCTGAAATACGGCCTGATCCTCACCGTCGTGCTCGGTGCGCTCTTCACCTGCGTGCAGGCCTATGAGTACAGCCATGCGGCGTTCTCGTTCGGCGGCAACGTTTATGGCGCGACCTTCTTCATGGCGACCGGCTTCCACGGCTTCCACGTGCTGGTCGGCACCATCTTCCTGCTGGTGTGCCTGTTCCGCGCCTATGCCGGCCACTTCACGCCGACGCAGCACCTCGGGTTCGAGTTCGCCGCCTGGTACTGGCACTTCGTCGACGTGGTCTGGCTGTTCCTGTTCCTCTGCATCTATGTCTGGGGACACGGCGCCGAGACCATGGCCCACGGCGCGCACTGAGCCGCGACAACGAGATCAGAAAGGGCGGCCGCTGGGCCGCCCTTTCGCTTTTGGGCCGCCGGAAGCTCCCGCGAAAACTGTGATAGAGTCCGCCATCATGAATGACAGCACCGGCCCGTCCGTGCCTGAAACCACCGTTCTGCAAAGCGCGCTGCGCGGGCTTGCCTGCCGATGCCCGCGCTGCGGTCAAGGCAAGCTCTATGCGGGATTCCTGACGCTCGCGCCCGCCTGCGACCGCTGCGGTCTCGACTATGCCTTCATCGATACCGGCGACGGGCCGGCGATCTTCATCATCATGCTGGCCGGCGGGATCGTGGTGGCGGCTGCGCTCATCGTCGAGGTCAAATACCAGCCGCCATACTGGCTGCATGCGGCGCTGTGGTTGCCGCTGATCCTGGCCACCACATTGTTGCCGCTGCGTGCGATGAAGTCGCTGCTGATCGCGCTGCAATTCCACCACAAGGCGGCGCCGGGCCGGTTGGTCGACCGCGCGAAATGAATCAACCTGCGCGCAAGCCTCGCGTGGCCGGCTTCGCGCTGTTCACGCTGTTCCTGACGGCCGTCTTCATCGCGCTCGGCCTCTGGCAATTGCAGCGCCGGACCGCCAAGCACGCGCTGGTCGCGGCGCTCACCGAGCGCCTTGCAGAGGCGCCCATCGCGCTGCCGCCGCCTTCGCAATGGGCTGCGCTCAATCCCGCGCGCGACGAATTCCGCCGCGTCAGCTTCACCGCGACCTACGCAGCCCTGCCGGATGCGATGATCTATTCCTCGGGCTCGGCGGTGCGCAGGGACGCCTCCGGCCCCGGCACCTGGGCGTTCCTGCCGGCGCGGCTTCCCAGCGGCGAGATGGTCGTGATCGATGCGGGCTTCGTCGAGAATACGATGCAGGACCGCAGCGTCGAGGATCGCGCGGTGAAGAAGCTCGTCACCGGGCAGCCGGTCGCGCTCACCGGTTACCTGCGCTTTCCCGAGCCGCCAGGCAGGCTGACGCCGGCGGAGAACCGCGACAAGCGGCTCTGGTTCGTGCGCGATCATCCGGCCATCGCAAGCGCGCTCGGCTGGGGCGCGGTTGCGCCGTTCTATGTCGACCTCGAGCAACCGGTGCCCGAGAACGGCATCCCCCGCCCGGGGCCGCTCGACGTGCATCTGAAGGACGATCACCTGCAATACGCCATCACCTGGTTCCTGCTCGCAGGCGCCGTGCTGATCGCCTTCGCGGTGTGGGCAAGAGGCCGGCGGCAGAGCTGAGCTCGACGGTAGATACTCTGAGGGAACCCGGTATCGTCCGGGGTTTATTATTCAGCGCACATTCACGAGTGTGGTCCTAAGCCGCCGGTGAGTTTCCGCGGCAGACAGGGATTGCGGCGTGAGCGATTTCGACCAGATGGGAATTGTCGTCGATTGGGTGGACGCCTGCCGGAAGGGCGACCTCTCGACGTTGCTCGACCTCTATGCGGACGACGCCCAGGTCGAATGCACGTGCAACGGCGCGCAGTGCTATCGCGGCCGCAGCGAGCTCGAGGCCTATTGGCAGCCGCGCCTCAGTGCCTTCTCGTTGGCGGGTTTCGGGCTGGAAGAGATCCATCCCGCGCCCCATGGCGTCGATGTCGAATATTCCGTCGCCGGCGCGCTACGCATTCACGCCTCGTTTCGCTTCAGCCCGGAAGGCAAGATCCGCAGCACGCTGTGCGAGCCGGCGCAACAGGACGCGCATCATGGCTGCGCCTGTTAGGGCACAATGCGGACCCGAAGGGCCGCGTTGGCGCAAAGTGCGCAGTGGGTCTCTGACAAGGTCAGCTCATCCAATTGGCTGGACCGGCGCCTGGCGTGCCGGCTCGGTCGGAAGCCGGCAGCGTACATAAGTTCGCCCATCCACGCGCAACAGTGACAGCGATCCGCTGAGCGCGCGCACGCGTTCATGCATGCCGGTCAGGCCGCGGCCGAAAACGTTGCCCTCGGGAAAGCCGTCGCCGTCGTCGGAGATCTCGATGATGAGCGCCTCGCCGGTGACGGTCGCCTGGACATGGGCGTTGCCGGCCTTGGCGTGGCGCAGCACGTTGGTCAGCGCCTCCTGGATCACGCGATAGACGGTCTGGGCTAGCGGCCCGGCGATGCCGTTGAGACCCGGATCGATCGTCTCCGTCAGGACGATATGCGGTGCCTGCTTGCGAAAGTTCTGGAGCAGCGTCTGCACGCTGGTCGAAAGGCCAAGCTCCTGAATGTAGAGCGGCCGCAACCGATCGAGGATGCGGCGGTTGGTCTGCTGGAGCGCCTCGACCGATTGCAGCACATCCTGGGCTGATTTGCCGAGATTTCCCACCTGCGGCGAAGCGTCGACCAGCGCGATCGTGCCGGCGCGGATGCTGAACAGCAGCGGTCCGAGCTCGTCGTGCAACTCGCGGGCGAGGTCACGACGCTCGTCGTCCTGGAGCGACACCAGGCGGTGCATCAGATCGCGATTGTCCTGGCTCAATTGCGCCAGCGTCGCAGCCAGCGCATTTGCTTCCGCACAGCTCTGCCGGATCTCCGGCGGCCCTCCGACCGGGATCGGCTTTGCGTAGTCGCCGCGCCGCATCCGTGTGAGGCCTTCGCCGAGATGCTGCAGGGGACGCAGTGCCGATCCCGCGAAGACGTAAGCGATGATTCCGGTGAGCACGGTCAGCACGGCGACGAGGCCGGTCAGCGCCAGGAAGCCGATCCACTTCTCGAACAGGTCGGCCGACAGGTCCGGCAGGAACACGATATCGCCGACACGTCTGCCATCGATCAGCACCGGGGTTGCGGCGTCCATGTCCGGTACCATGAGCAGGTTGACAAACCACTGCGGAACCCCCTGCAGGTTGTGAAGGCCGTCCTTTGGTGGCTCCGCAGGAGTGGCTTCCGCGGAACGGAATTGGATGTCTGAGGAGGTGGTCAAGGATTGGACAAAGGCGTCAAGCGTCTTCCGCGGGTCGTCCGACGCGCGCAGAGTGTTGTTGAGTGCGGCCGCGATCGTCCGGGTCGAACGTCGTGCGGGCTCGTTCTCGTCGGCGAGCTGACCGGCCGCGAAGATCTGGAGCAGCACGCCGCCAAGGATCAGCGCTGCGAGAAAGCTCGCCCCAAGTGGAAGAAACAGTTGCGTTCTGAACGAGAGTCGTTGCCACATTAGGTCAATTCTAACGCGCATCGGCGGGATTTACTCTTTCCATTTGTTCCCGCCGGTCTATGAGTCGAAAAACAAGAGAGTGCGCGATGCAAGATACCGCCAAGCCGGCGACCAGGGTCCTGATTGTCGATGACCACCCCGTGGTGCTGTCCGGTTGCCGCACCCTGTTCGCTTCGGACCATTCGATCCGTATCGACGAGGCGACCGACGCCAAATCCGGCCATCGCGCCTATGTCAGCAAGCGGCCCGACGTCACCGTGATCGACATTAGCCTGCCCGATGTCTCCGGCTTCGAGCTGATGCGACGCATCCGCAAGGACGATCCCGACGCCAAGATCATCATGTTCAGCATGAACGACGATCCGGCCTTCGTGGTGCGGGCGGTCGAGCTTGGGGCGCAGGGCTATGTCTCCAAGGGCGATGATCCCAGGATCCTGCTGAAAGCGGTGCGCAAGGTGATCGCGGGCGACAATTACATCTCACCGCAACTCGCGGAAGCCGTGACGTTTTCCGGCGCGGCGATCAAGGCCAACCCGGCTTCGCAGATGACGCCGCGGGAGCTCGAAATTCTCCGCCTGCTCGGACGCGGCGACAAGATCGTGGAAGTCGCCGAGGCGCTCGGCATCTCCTACAAGACCGTCGCCAACACCACGTCCCTGCTCAAGCAGAAGCTGGGAGCCAAGAATCATTCCGACCTGATCAGGATCGCGGTTGAAATCGGGATGAATTGACGGCCCGGGGGCCCGGCACCGAACCGGCTGCTCCAGGATGCAGCCGGTTCGGCGAGACGGATTGGTGCCGGCGTGCAGCCGGGCAATGCATGGACACCGCCGACACCCATCCGCGGACACAATGGGTCGAGGTGGCATTCGTTCCGGATCCCCGCAATTGTCGGGATAAAATGGCAATTCTTGACGACGGTTGGCTGGAGCGCGCTCGCAAAAGCTTGGGCATGTCGGGAAAAATAGGAACATCTTCCCGCGCTGGTCGTTTTCGCCCTTGACGATTTCGTGACTGACGGCGAAAGGTTGCCGGACAAGTTTCAGCGGGGGCGGCGACCCCAGAGGCAAACCGGTCTGCACATATCAACGACAGACCTTCCAAGAGAGGGCTGCGGCATCGCCGCAGCCCTTTTTGCTGGGCAGGGGTGCCGGCGGGAAGCGGTTTCCTGATGCCGCAAAACACTTTATGGTGGCGCAAAGCCTCTGGCTGTTAACAAGTAATTTCGTAAAATCAAAGGCTTAACGAACGGGCGTAAGCCCGGTCGGCCTTTGGAGGGCAGTTTGACTCGTTATATCTCGACCCGGGGCGAGGCCCCCGAACTCGGCTTCTGCGACGTGATGCTGACCGGGCTTGCGCGCGACGGCGGCCTGTATGTGCCGACCATTTGGCCCCGGCTCTCCACTGAAACCATCGCCGGCTTCTTCGGCCGCCCCTATTGGGAGGTCGCGGTCGACGTGATCCGTCCGTTCGCCGGCGGCGAGATTTCGGACGCCGAACTTGGCCGCATGGCGAACGAGGCCTATGCCACCTTCCGCCATCCGGCGGTGGTGCCGCTGCGCCAGATGTCGCCGCACCAGTTCGTGCTGGAGCTGTTTCACGGCCCGACGCTCGCCTTCAAGGACGTGGCGATGCAGCTGATCTCGCGGCTGATGGACCATGTGCTCGCCAAGCGCGGCCAGCGCACCACCATCGTGGTCGCCACCTCAGGCGATACCGGCGGCGCTGCGGTCGAAGCCTTCGCCGGCCTCGAGAACGTGGATCTCATCGTGCTGTTCCCGCACGGCCGCATCTCCGAGGTGCAGCGGCGGATGATGACGTCGACGGGCGCGGCCAATGTCCATGCGCTCGCCATCGAGGGCAATTTCGACGACTGCCAGGCGCTCGTGAAGGGGATGTTCAACAACCACCGCTTCCGCGATGCGACCTCGCTCTCCGGCGTCAACTCCATCAACTGGGCACGCATCGTCGCCCAGGTGGTCTACTATTTCACCTCCGCCGTCGCCGTCGGTGCGCCGGCGCGCGCGGTGGATTTCGTCGTGCCGACCGGAAATTTCGGCGACATCTTCGCCGGCTACGTCGCCAAGCGCATGGGGCTGCCGGTGCGGACCCTGCGCATCGCCGCCAACGTCAACGACATCCTGGCGCGCACCCTGAAGACGGGAATCTATGAGGTGCGCGAGGTGCACGCGACGGCGTCGCCGTCGATGGACATCCAGATCTCCTCGAATTTCGAACGGCTGCTGTTCGAGGCCGGCAAGCGCGATGCAGCCGGCGTGCGCCGTCTGATGGATTCGCTGAAGCAGTCAGGACGTTTCGTGCTGCCGGACGCAACGCTGGCCGCGATCCGCGAGGAGTTCGACGCCGGCCGCGCTGACGAGACCGAGACCGCGGCTGCGATCCGCGCCGGCTGGCGTGAGGCAGGCGAGCTGGTCGATCCCCATACGGCGGTGGCGCTCGCCGTCGCCGATCGCGACACCACCGACACGAGGGTGCCAAGCATCGTGCTCTCCACCGCGCATCCGGCCAAATTCCCCGACGCTGTCGAAGCGGCCTGCGGCCAGCGGCCGCAACTGCCGGCCTGGCTCGACGGATTGATGACCAAATCCGAACACATGAAGGTGATGAAGAACGATCAGGCCGAGGTCGAGCGGTTCGTGCTGTCAGTCAGCCGCGCCGCAAAGCAGGGAGTTGCCGGATGAGCGTCGAGATTTCCAAGCTTGCCTCCGGCCTGACCGTCGTCACCGACAAGATGCCCCATCTCGAGACCGCGGCGCTCGGCGTCTGGGCCGGCGTCGGCGGACGCGACGAGAAGCCGAACGAGCACGGCATCTCGCATCTGCTCGAGCACATGGCGTTCAAGGGCACGACGAAGCGCTCCTCGCGCGAGATCGTCGAGGAGATCGAGGCGGTCGGCGGCGACCTCAATGCCGGCACCTCGACCGAGACCACGTCCTATTACGCGCGGGTGCTCAAGGCCGACGTGCCGCTCGCGCTCGACGTGCTCGCCGACATCCTCGCCAATCCCTCCTTCGAGCCCGACGAGCTGGAGCGCGAGAAGAACGTCATCGTGCAGGAGATCGGTGCCGCGCAGGATACGCCCGATGACGTCGTGTTCGAGCATCTCAACGAGCTCTGCTATCCCGATCAGCCGATGGGCCGCTCGCTGCTCGGCACGGCCAAGACGCTGCGCGCCTTCAACCGTGACATGCTGCGCGGCTACCTCTCGACGCATTATCGCGGGCCCGACATGGTGGTGGCGGCCGCAGGGGCGGTCGATCACAGCCAAGTCGTTGCCGAGGTCGAGAAGCGCTTTGCGAGTTTCGAGGGAACGCCGGGCCCGAAGCCGCAAACCGCTCAGTTCGGCAAGGGCGGCGCCAAGGTGGTGCATCGCGAGCTGGAGCAGGCGCATCTGACGCTGGCGCTGGAAGGCGTGCCGCAGAGCGATCTGTCGCTGTTCTCGCTCCAGGTCTTCACCAACATCCTCGGCGGCGGAATGTCGTCGCGCCTGTTCCAGGAGGTGCGCGAGAAGCGCGGCCTCTGCTACTCGATCTATTCGTTCCACGCGCCCTATACCGACACCGGCTTCTTCGGCCTCTACACCGGCACCGATCCGGCCGACGCGCCGGAGATGATGGAGGTCGTGGTCGACATCATGAATGAGTCGGTGGAGACGCTGACCGAGGCCGAGATCGCGCGGGCCAAGGCGCAGATGAAGGCAGGGCTCCTGATGGCGCTGGAGAGCTGCTCGTCGCGTGCCGAGCAGCTGGCGCGTCACGTGCTGGCCTATGGCCGGCCGCAGACGGTCGAGGAGCTGGTGGGCCGGATCGACGCCGTCAGCGTCGAATCGACCCGGGACGCGGCGCGTGCGCTGCTGTCGCGGAGCCGGCCTGCCGTTGTCGCATTAGGCAGTGGCAGGGGTCTGGACACGGCGGTGTCTTTTGCGGAAGGATTGACGCGGGCACGTGCCAAGGCGCGGCTGCATTAGGAGCCGCGCGCGGGCTGAGCTGCCCCGGGAAGCATCACCATGGCCCTCTTTCGCCTGCCGTCCAGTGGACCCGCCGCCCTCGCGCCGCGCGGTAACGGGCTGTTGCTGCGCGCGCCGCAGATGTCGGACTTCCTGCAATGGGCGCATTTGCGCGAAACCAGCCGCGATTATCTGACGCCCTGGGAGCCGATCTGGCCGTCTGACGATCTCACCCGATCCGGCTTCCGCCGCCGCCTGCGCCGCTATTCCGAGGACATTGCCGCGGACCGTTCCTATCCCTTTCTGATCTTCCGCGAGCTTGATGGCGCCATGGTCGGCGGCATCACGCTGGCCAATGTCCGGCGCGGCATCGTGCAGGCCGGCACCATCGGCTATTGGGTCGGCCAACCCCATGCCCATCGCGGCTACATGACGGCTGCACTGCGGGTCCTCCTGCCGACGCTGTTCGGCGAGCTCAATCTGCACCGGGTCGAGGCTGCCTGCATCCCCACCAATGCGCCGTCGATCCGGGTGCTGGAGAAGTGCGGTTTCTCCCGTGAGGGCCTGGCGCGCCGCTATCTCTGCATCAATGGGGTCTGGCAGGACCATTTGCTGTTCGGCCTGCTGCATGAGGATTTCCGCGGCTGAGCCGCTCGATCATGTGGCCAAATCCCTTGCCCAAGTCCTTTGGCCAAGTCCCTTGCCAAGTCCCCTGCCAAGTCCCCCTTTTTGCTGCCTTGGGTTCGCCGATTTTGACGATATAACCCGCATGCCCCGGCCCACGATCGGCCGGACAATTGTCATTGGAGTACGGGCTTTGATGGTGAAGCAGCTTCGGTCATCGCGGAATGTGCTGCGGCGGGGGACGGCGATCGCGCTTGTCTTGTCGATGTCGTTCGCGGCGGTTTCGCCGGTGGCCGCCCAGTCCTTGACTGACCGCTTCAAGAGCCTGTTCGGCGGCAAGTCGGATGAGCCGGCCCCGCCCAAGCCCGCGCCCGCGCCTGGCCAGCCGGCGGAAGACGAGGTCGATTGCCCGCAGGTGACGGTGCGCGCGGGCGCATCAACCTACGCGGTCGGGGCGGCCGGCAAGCCGGCCGTCGGCAACGAGATCCGCTTCCAGGCCTCGATCACCAAGATGGCGCGCGAATGTTCCCGCAGCAGTGTCGGCATCACGGCTCGGATCGGAATCCAGGGCCGCGTGATCGCCGGGCCCGCCGGCGCGCCCGCCACCGTCGAGGTGCCCTTGCGTGTCGCGGTGGTGCAGGGCGGCGTCGGCGAGAAAGTGATCGCCTCGAAGGCTTACCGGACCACGGTCGAGATGTCGGAGGGCGGCAGCGTGCCCTTCACCTTCATCGTCGAGGATCTGGCTTATCCGACGCCCTCGGCCGCGGTCGCCGATTCCTATGTCTTCTATGTCGGCTTCGACCCGCAGGCGCTGTCGCCCGAGCCGAAGGGACGGAAGAAGAAGTAGGTAAGCAAGTCGTCACGAAGAACGCTGTCATGCTCCGCGCAGGCGGGGCATCCAGTACGCCGCGGCTTCTCCGTATCTCATTGCTGTCTCTGGAATATTGGATCACCCGCTTTCGCGGGTGATGACACGGTATTTGTGGATTGCGGTGTCGCAAACAAAAAAGCCGGCGCTCATCGCGCCGGCTTTTTGATTACTGAAGGCAAAACCCTCAGTTCAGCTTCTGGCGAACCTCGGTGATGCCCTTGGCGAGCAGATCGTCGGCGACCTGGCCCTTGACCGACTGCGACAGGATCGTGGAGGCGGCCTGAACGGCGGCTTCCGCGGCTGCGGCGCGGACATCGGCGAGCGCCTGGGCCTCGGCGAGCGCAATCTTGCTCTCCGCGGTCTTGGTCCGGCGGGCGACGAAGTCTTCCATCTTCGCCTTGGCGTCGGCCGCGATGCGCTCGGCTTCGGCCTTGGCGTTGGCGATGATGTCGGCAGCTTCGCGCTCGGCGGTGGCGCTGCGCGCCTTGTAGTCGGCGAGCACCTTGGCCGCTTCCTGCTTGAGGCGCGTCGCGTCGTCGAGCTCGGCCTTGATGCGGGCGGCACGATGATCCAGCGCCATCATCGCCGACTTGAAGACCCCGAGATAGGCGAACACGACCATCAGGATCACGAAGGCGATGGCGACCCAGGTTTCAGGATCGAAGAACATCTCGACTAACCTTTCAGGGACGCATCGACCGCGGCATTGACCGACGCAGCGTCGGGAACGACGCCGGCAAGCTGCTGCACGATCTGGCCTGCTGCATCGGCCGCGATGCCGCGGACGTTGCTCATGGCGGTGGCGCGGGTCGAGGCGATGGTCTTCTCCGCCCCGGCGAGCTTGGCCGCCAATTGTTCTTCCAGCGTCTTGCGCTCGGCTTCCGCCTGCGCATTCGCCTTGTCGCGGGATTCGTTGCCGATGGCCTGTGCCCGCGTGCGCGCCGAAGCGAGCTCGGTTTCATAGGCCTTGAGCGCCGCCTCGGACTGGTCCTTCAGCTTCTGCGCCTCGGCGAGGTCACCCTCGATCTTGTTCTGACGCGCCTCGATCGCACCGCCGACCTTCGGCAGAGCGAGCTTGGACACGATCACGTAAAGCAGGACGAAGAAGATCGCGAGCGACACCAGCTGTGAAGCGTAGTTGCTGCTCTCGAACGGCGGAAAACCGCCACCGTGGTGACCACCGTCAGCCTCGGTGTGAGCGCCCGCCGCCGGACCTTTTGCGCCGCCATGACTTTCAGCCACGGAGTTCTCCTGTTGCAGTCACACGCGCCGTCCCAATGGATGGAACGGCGCGAAAAACGTCGTCCTCAGAGCGGAACGAACAGCAGCAGCAGCGCGATCAGCAGCGAGAAAATGCCGAGCGCTTCGGTCACGGCGAAGCCGAAGATCAGGTTGCCGAATTGGCCCTGAGCGGCCGAGGGGTTGCGAACGGCTGCGGCAAGGTAGTTGCCGAAGATCACGCCGACGCCGACGCCCGCGCCGCCCATGCCGATGCATGCGATGCCCGCGCCGATAAGTTTTGCTGCTGCCGGATCCATTTTAGACTCCTTGGAAGAAAGATTGGGTTGTGGGTGGAAATTCCCCGGACCGCTCAGTGTCCCGGATGAATGGCGTCGTTGAGGTAGATGCAGGTCAGGATCGCAAACACATAGGCTTGCAGGAACGCGACCAGAATCTCGAGCGCGTACAGCGCGACCGTGAGAGCCAGCGGCAGCACGCCGCCGACCCAGCCCAGCGCCCCGAGCGAGAAGCCGAGCATGGCGACGAAGCCCGCGAACACCTTCAGCGCGATGTGGCCGGCCAGCATGTTGGCGAACAGACGGACGCTGTGGGAGACCGGCCGCAGGAAGAACGACAGGATCTCGATGAACATCACCAGCGGCAGGATGTAGCCGGGGACGCCGTGGGGTACGAAGATCGAGAAGAACTTCAGGCCGTTCTTGGCGACGCCGTAGATCAGGACGGTGAAGAAGACCAGAAGCGCGAGCGCCGCGGTGACGATCAGATGGCTCGACACCGTGAAGGTATAGGGGATGATGCCGACCAGGTTCGAGACGCAGATGAACATGAACAGCGAGAAGATCAGCGGGAAGAACTTCATGCCTTCCGCGCCGGCCGTCGAACGGATGGTCGAGGCGACGAATTCGTAGGAGATTTCGGCGACCGATTGCAGGCGCCCGGGAACCAGCTGCGTGCCGCTGGCGAGCATCAGGATCGAGATCACCGCCACCGCCACCAGCATGTAGAGCGACGAATTGGTGAAGGCGATCGTGTGATTGCCGATATGGCCCAGGGTGAAGAGAGGCTCGATGTTGAACTGGTGGATCGGGTCGATTTTCATCAGCGCGGCATCTCTTGGTCTGCCGGGCAATGCCGGCGGGTCTCGGTCTGCCGGCCGGGCCGGCCCGTACCGGCAAGGCCGGCACGATCATTCCTGTCCTGGTGCGGATCGGCTAAGACCCACCGCGCCTGTTTTGACCCGCACCCGCCGTTCTCACCACATTCACCACGCCGGCGACGAAGCCCAGCAACAGGAACACGATAAATCCGAAAGGCGACGTCGACAGCAAGCGGTCGAAACCCCAGCCAATCCCCGCTCCGACAACGACCCCGGCGATCAACTCGGAGGATAACCGGAAACCAAGCGCCATCGCCGAAGCTCTGGCCGCTCTGTCTTCACCGTCACCTGCGGGTTGCTCGGTCTTGATTCGTCGGTCCCGGAATTCGGACAACCGCTGATCAAGATTTCCGAGCCGTTCGGAAAGCGCAGCTTCCTCGGACGATCTATCGCGATCCCCATTCTCGCCGTGTCCCGTGCCCTGTGTCATGCAACGAAGACCCGAAACGCCGCGGCTGAATGGAAATTGCGCCCGCCACCCTCAAAAGCCGCGCGGACCATACTGATGGCCCATAATCAAGTCAAGCCAAGTCACGATTGCGTCGCTTTCGGTTATGTAGCTGATTTATTTGATGATATTGGCGCGCACGGCAGCGCTGCACACAGCGTGACGCCGCACCGCAGCAGCAAGCCTCAGGATCGGCGAAGGCGGCCGCCCTTTCGCCACGCTGCCGGGATCGAACACGCCGCCGCGATCGTTGATAAGGGTGCGTGTTTTGGGCGGCGGATCGCCTCACCGGGGTGTAGAATTTGCGAGAGGGCCACCTGCACGTCGTGGCGGAGATCGCGATGAGACCAGTGACGTCATCCACAACATCATGGCTTGCGCTGGCGGCGTTCGCCGCCGCGGTGGCGATCGGCGGCGACCTCGAGGCCGCGCAATCCGCGCCCGACAGCGAGAACGGCCGCTACAGCATGACGCCCATCCCCGAGGGCGTGTTGCGGCTCGACACGCGCACCGGGACGGTATCGACCTGCACCAAGAACGGCGCCGGCTGGGCCTGTTACGCGGTGCCCGACGAACGGACCGCGCTCGACGCCGAGATCGGCCGGCTCCAGGCCGAGGTCGAAAGGCTGCAGGGACAGCTCGCGGCCGGGCCGACGGTGTCGGGCAAGATCGACGAGGCGCTGCCGAAATCCGACCCGCTGAAGAAAGCGGAGCCCAAGGCCGCCGAGGGCGAGCGCAAGATCGAGATCCCGCTGCCGAGCGACCAGGACGTCGACCGCGTGATGTCGTTTCTGGAAAAGGCCTGGCGGCGGCTGATCGACATGGCCAACCGCGTCCAGAAGGACGTGTCGGGGAAGATTTGAGGACCCCTTCGCGCCATCCGTGCGTTGAGGTGCCGTAGGGTGGGCAAAGGCGTTCTTACGCCGTGCCCACCATGCTTCTAGACAATGAAGAAAGACGTGGGCACGGCGCTTTGCGCCTTTGCCCACCCTACGGCAGTATTCGATTAGTCGAGACCCTTCATGACATCAACCAGATCAGTCACCCGCTCGGCGCCATCGTCGGTGCAAGCCGACACCATCGCATCGTCATTGCTGACCGTGCAGACATCGGGTCACGGCTTCACCGATCTGACGAGCGAGGCTGCAAAATTCATCGCCGAGGTTCACGCGCGCGACGGCGCGCTGACGCTGTTCATCCGCCATACCTCGGCCTCGCTGACGATCCAGGAGAACGCCGATCCGTCCGTGCTGGTCGATCTCACCACGGCGCTGTCCCGGCTGGCGCCGGAGAATGCCGGGTGGACCCACGACACCGAAGGACCGGACGACATGCCGGCACATATCAAGACGATGCTGACCGGGGCCTCGCTTCAGGTCCCGGTCCTGAGCGGCAGGCTTGCCCTCGGCACCTGGCAGGCGATCTATTTGATCGAGCACCGCAAGCGCCCGCACCGGCGCGAGGTGGTGCTGCAATTCGTCGGCAGCAATCAATAAAGCAATTTTAGTGCTCAAACAAAACCGGCCGCGGATCGCTCCGCGGCCGGTTCGTTGTACTTATCGCTGCTTTCGATCAGGTCGCCTTGATGTCGACGTCCTTGGTCTCGGGCAGGAAGAAGAAGCCGATCACGACGGTAATCGAGGCGAAGATGATCGGGTACCAGAGGCCGGCATAGATGTCGCCCGTCGAGGCCACGATGGCAAAGGCGGTCGCCGGCAAGAGGCCGCCGAACCAGCCGTTGCCGATGTGGTAGGGCAGCGACATCGAGGTGTAGCGGATACGGGTCGGGAACAGTTCGACCAGCATCGCCGCGATCGGGCCGTACACCATGGTGACGAACAGCACCAGGATGAACAGCAGGCCGATGATCGCCGCCACCTGCGGACGGAAGATGTCGAACGGATGGGACATCTTCACGATGCCCGCATCGCCGGCCTTCGGATAGCCGGCCGCCTGCACCGCGGCGAGCACTGCCGGGTTGCTGTCCTTGGCGCTCGTGTAGGGCACTTCCTTACCATTGACGACGACCTTCACACCCGAGCCGGCTGCGCCAGACGTGGTCGAGTACTTGACCGACGACTGCGACAGGTAGGCACGTGCGGTGTCGCAAGGTGCGGTGAAGACACGGGTGCCGACCGGGTTGAACAGGTCGCCGCAACCCGCGGGATCCGCCACCACGTCGACCTTGACCGATTCGATCGCCTTTTCCAGCGCCGGGTTGGCATTGGTGGTGATCATCTTGAAAATCGGGAAGAAGGTCAGCGCCGCGATCAGACAGCCGCCGAGGATGATCGGCTTGCGGCCGATCTTGTCGGACAGCATGCCGAACACGATGAAGAAGCCGGTGCCGAGCAGCAGCGACCAGGCGATCAGCAGGTTGGCGGTGTAGCCGTCGACCTTCAGGATCGATTGCAGGAAGAACAGCGCGTAGAACTGACCGGTGTACCAGACGACGCCCTGGCCCATCACGCCGCCAAGCAGCGCGAGCAGCACCAGCTTGCCGTTCTGCCAGTTGCCGAAGGCTTCGGTCAGCGGCGCCTTCGAGCTCTTGCCCTCGTCCTTCATCTTCTGGAAGATCGGGGATTCATTGAGGCGAAGCCGGATCCAGACCGAGATGCCGAGCAGCAGCACCGAGACCAGGAACGGGATGCGCCAGCCCCACTTCGCGAAATCGGCCTCGCCAAGGGCGCTACGGGTGAACAGGATCACTAGTAGCGACAGGAACAGGCCGAGCGTCGCGGTGGTCTGAATGAAGGAGGTGTAGTAGCCGCGCTTGCCGTTCGGAGCATGCTCCGCGACATAAGTGGCCGCGCCGCCATACTCACCGCCGAGCGCCAGGCCCTGGGCGAGGCGGAGCGCGATCAGGATGATCGGAGCCGCGATGCCGATGGTCGCCGCGTTCGGCAGCAGGCCGACGATGAAGGTCGACAGACCCATGATCAGGATGGTGACGAGGAAGGTGTATTTGCGGCCGACGATGTCGCCGACGCGGCCGAATACGATCGCGCCGAACGGACGCACCAGGAAGCCGGCGGCGAAGGCCAGCAGCGCGAAGATGTCGCGGGTGGCTGGCGGGTAATCCGAGAAGAACTGCACGCCGATGATCGAAGCCAGCGAGCCGTAGAGGTAGAAATCGTACCACTCGAAGACGGTACCGAGCGAGGAGGCGAGAATGACGAACCGTTCGTCCTTCGTCATCCCTCCCGCGCCTGCTTGAGACACAGCCATTGTCGACATATTGAGTCGCTCCCCGAATTGCGTTTCCTCGCACCCCAGACGTCCGGACATGCCGGATCAACCCAGGTCTTGGCTGCAAGGTAACATCGGCGTGAAACCCGCCCCAATACGACTTTCGGCCTTGCGCACTGACGCGTAGCTGACGCCGGTATCGGGCACCGGCGCGCCGCCACGTAGGCTTCCGGATTAACCCCTTTGCAGCAAAGGGATAATGTGCACTTGCATGCCACGGCCGCTCGGGGAAGAATTGACATACCCGGGATCTGTCCGCCGGCCCGCGAACGACAGCAAGAGAACGATGAACGCTCCCTCGACCCATCTCGTCATCGCCGATGACCATCCTCTTTTCCGCGACGCGCTGCGACAGGCGGTGGCCGGCGTCCTGACCTCGGCCAGGATCGACGAGGCCGGATCGTTCGAGGATCTGACCAAGCTCCTGGAACAGACCTCGGATGTCGACCTGATCCTGCTCGACCTCTCGATGCCCGGGATCTCAGGCTTTTCCGGCCTGATCTATCTGCGTGCGCAATATCCGGCGATCCCGGTGGTGATCGTCTCGGCGTCCGACGACAGCGCCACGATCCGCCGCTCGCTCGATTTCGGCGCCTCCGGCTTCATTCCCAAGCGATTCGGCGTCGAGACCCTGCGCGACGCCATCCTCAAGGTGATGGAGGGCGACGTCTGGGTTCCCGCCGATACCGATCTGTCGGCTGCGGCCGATCCCGATATGACGCGCCTGCGCGACCGTCTGGTGACGCTGACGCCGCAGCAGGTCCGGGTCCTGATGATGCTGTCGGAGGGCCTCCTCAACAAGCAGATCGCCTATGAGCTCGGGGTCTCCGAGGCCACCATCAAGGCACATGTCTCGGCGATCCTGCAAAAGCTCGGTGTCGAAAGCCGCACCCAGGCGGTGATCGCCGCCGCCAAGATCGCCGGCGGCCAGTGGAAGCAGGGCACGCCGACGGGGTGAGCCCGCTACAGCGTCTTCAGGAGCGCATCGGCGGCCCTGATATCTTCAGTCTCGGAACCTGCAGCGAAACCCTCGCGTGCCGATTGAAGTAAGCGCCTGGCTTCCTTGCCGCGGCGCCGGTGGGCAAGAAGTTGCGCCAGATCGATTGCCGCGCGCAGTTCCCACGCTTTGGCGCCCTTCGCGCGGCTGAGTTTCAGCGCCTGCACTAGGCAGGCCTCGGCTTCCTCGATTTGCGGCTCCGGCAGGTGCGACAGGACCGTGCCCTTCATGCGCAGCAGCTCGGGCATATAGAGGTGATCGCCGCTCTGCGCGACGAGCCGGATCGCGTCGTCGATCAGCTGTGTGCCCTGCTCGATCTGCCCGAGCGCCAACAAACCCTGAACCAGCGCGATGTTGAAGGTGGTGGTGAGCAGCTCGTAGCGGGCATCGTGGAGCTCACGCAGGCAAGTCCTGATCGTCTCGACGCCAACTGCGGCATCGCCGCGCCGGATCGCCAGCTCGCCTTTGACGCCGCGGCCGACGGCGAGATAAGGCCCCATCGAGCGCGACGTCGCATGCGCGATGAAGCGGTCGATGTTCGCGTCCGCACCATCGAGGTCTCCGCTCCAGAGATCAATTGCGACCGTCCAGATCAGCGCAATGCAGAGCGTGATCGGGTGATCCATCTGCGCCGCCTCGGTGACCGTCTGTCGCGCCAGTTGCAGCGCATCCGCGGGGCGGCCCTGCAACCAGAGCTTGCGAGCCAGCGTGATGCCGGCCCGATTGCGATGATCGAAGCCGTGGACGGTGCTGATTCGCTCCGTGCCCGGTCCCCGCCATGTGACCTCCAGCATCTCGAGCGCGTCGCGATGCCGGCCTGCCAGATGCAAGGAGACGCCGAGGAGGGAATGGGCGAGGGCGATCGAGGCGGAATCGCCCAGCGACCTCGCGACCCCGAGGCTCTGCTGCGCATAGCCGAGCGCGGCGTCGAACTCTCCCATCCGCTCGTGAAAGATATGCATCCGGCCGAGCAGCTGGAGCTGGTTGATTTCGTCGCCGCGCGCTTCGGCGATCGCAAGGCTCCGGCTCAAGGCGCTGCGCGCCGCTTCGCTGCCGCCGCGGGTGAACATCAAGGTCAGTCCGAGAGCGGCCTGGATGTGCATTTCCTCGGCGCTGCCGCGCGAGGAGGGGTCCATCGCCAGCAGCGCCCGTTCCGACCAGCGCCGGCATTCGATCAACAAGGACATCGCCAGGAAGATCGGCGCCGCGGCGGCGGCGAGCGCAATGCCGATGCCGAGATCACCGCCCGCCCCGAAGCACCAGTCGAGCGCGGCGCGCACATTGTGAAGCGCGGAGAAGTGAGCAGCTCGCTCGTCCGCGCTCGGCACGGCGGCCCATGTCATGCCGGCCTGTTCCAGCCATCGCCGGTAGTACGTCGCGTGGCGGGCGGCGAGAGCCGCGTCATCGGGCTCGATCTCGAGCAGATAAGCGCGCGTCGTGTCGAGCAGGCGGTAGCGCATCATGGCGCCGATGGGGCGCGGCGCGACCATCGATTTGGCCACGAGACTGTCGACGGCGTCGAACAGGCGGGCCTGGTCGACGCGCTCGTCCGGCACGACCTCGAGCGCCGCGTCGATGGTGAAATGCCCGGCGAAGACCGCAAGCCTGCGCAGCACGAGGCGTTCGAGATCCGACAGCAGTCCGTAGCTCCAGTCGAGCGTGGCCTGCAATGTCTTCTGCCGGGGCGGCGCCGTTCGCTGGCCCTGCCAGAGCAGATTGAGGCGCTCGTCGAGCAATGCGGCCGTCTGCTCCAGGCCGTAGGCTTCGACCCGGCCGGCGGCGAGTTCGATCGCCAGCGCCATGCCGTCGAGCTTGCGGCAGATCCTCGCGATGATCGCGGCATTGGCGTCATCGAGACTGATCTGCGCGCCGCTGGCCGTGGCACGTTCGAGGAACAGCTGCAGCGCCGGATAGGTCTGCGCTGCAGCGACCGTCAGTCCGGAGCCGTCGGGCGGAACGGCAAGCGGCGCCAATCGATAGACCTGCTCGCCCTCGACGCGCAGGGCCTCGCGGCTGGTCGCGAGGATATGGATATGTGGCGCTGCCTGGAAGATGTCCGCCGCCAGCGGCGCGGCGGTCGCGATGACGTGCTCGCAATTGTCGAGAACCAGCAGCATCCGCTTGTCCCTGACATGCGCGAGCAGCGCGGGCAGGGGATCGTCGGTCTCGGCCGGCAAGCCCAGCATCAGCAGGATCGAGGTGATCACGAGATCGGGATCACTGAGCGCGGCGAGATCAACAAAGTGCGCGGCGTCGGAGAAAGTCTCGAGCAGGTCGTGGGCGATCGCCACTGCGACCGCCGTCTTGCCGACGCCGCCGGGACCGGCGATCGTGACAAAGCGCGAGGCGATGAGCTTGTCGGAAACGGTGGCGATCGCATCGTCGCGCCCGACCATCCGCTGTAGCCGGTTCGGCAGTTTCACCGGCGGCAATTCCAGCCGTGGCGCGGGGCGCTGGGCTGCCGCAATGCCTGTTTGCGAAACCGGCGCTGCGAGTTGCGAGATCGGTGCCACGAAGCAATAGCCGCGGCCGGACAGCGTCGTGATGTAGCGGGCGCCGTCCTTGCCGTCGCCGAGCGCCTTGCGCAACGCTGCGACGTGAAAGCGCAAATTGGCCTCTTCGACGGTGACGCCGGGCCACACCAGCGCCATCAGGTCCCATTTGCCGACGACCTGGTTCGGTCGCGACATCAGCGCCATCAGCGTGTCGAACGCTTTCGCGCCCAGCGGCAACGCGACGCCGTCGCGCATCACGAGCCTTTCATGCGGCGTCACGGAGAATGGCCCGAACGATAAAGTTCCCGTTGCGGTGCCGGCCGGCTCTGTCATGGCAAATCTCGGGTCCCTTCGACAGGACCCGATAGCCAGATGATCGCGATCCGGCAAGGCCGCCACTGCATCGGCATCAGGCCGCGGGTGCAGGCCTTGTTAAGCGCGCCAGGTCTGACCTCACAACTTCTCACAACTCCCAACGGGTGTCCTGCACCAGCCACTGCTAGTCAGTTGCGCAACGGAAAGGACAGCTTCATGACGCAGGCGGCAAAAATACTCTACACGGCCAAGACCCACACCAGCGGCGGCCGAGGCGACGGCATATCGCGCAGCTCCGATGGCCGCCTCGATGTCAAGCTGTCGCCGCCGGGCGCCGCAGGCATCGGCACCAATCCTGAGCAATTGTTCGCCGCCGGCTGGTCGGCCTGCTTCGAAGGCGCGATGGAGATCGCGGCGCGCAAGCGGAAGATCGAGCTTCCCAGGAAATGCGCTGTTGATGCGGAAATCGATCTCGTGCTCGACGAGGGCGCCTATTCGCTCCGGGCGCGCCTCAATGTCAGCCTGCCGGGCCTCGACCCCGAGATCGCACGCGGCATCATCGATGATGCGCATCAGACCTGCCCCTATTCCAAGGCCGTTCGCGGCAACGTCGACGTCACGGTCGCGCTGATCTGACGCGCCATCACCAACCATCAAGAAAGGCAGCACCACCATGAAGCAGATCATCGACCAGCATCGCCGCCAGTTCTTTGGCGTCGCCGCCGGAACCGTCGCCGTCGGCCTCGGCGTGATCGACCTCGCGCGCGCTGAGACCGAAGCGCCGAAATCGTCCGCATCGACTGCGTCCTTCGGGGCGATCAAGCAGATCGATGCCGGCGTCCTCAATGTCGGGTATGCGGAGGCGGGTCCTTCGAACGGTCCCGTGGCGATCCTGCTGCATGGCTGGCCCTACGACATTCACGCCTTCGTCGACGTCGCGCCGATCCTGGCCAAGGCCGGTTATCGCGTGATCATCCCCCACTTGCGCGGCTACGGCACGACGCATTTCCTCTCCAGCGAGACGCCGCGCAACGGCGAGCCTGCCGCGATGGCGGCCGACGTCATCGCGCTGATGGACAAGCTCGAGATCAAGAAGGCTGTTATCGCCGGCTTCGATTGGGGCGCGCGCACCGCCGACATCATCGCCGCGCTGTGGCCGGAGCGCTGCCGCGCGCTGGTATCGGTCAGCGGCTATCTGATCTCCAGCCAGGCCGCCGGCAACGCGCCGTTGCCGCCATCTGCCGAGCTGCAATGGTGGTACCAGTTCTATTTCGCGACCGAGCGCGGCCGTGCCGGATACGAGAAGTACACGCATGATTTCGCCAAGCTGATCTGGAAGCTCGCCTCACCGCAATGGAAGTTCGACGACGCCACCTTCAATCGAAGTGCGGCGGCGCTGGACAACAAGGATCATGTCGCGATCACGATCCACAACTACCGCTGGCGACTCGGGCTCGCCCAGGGCGAAGCGAAATACGAGCATCTCGAAAAGAAGCTGGCGGCGGCTCCCGTCATCGAGGTGCCGACGATCACGATGGAGGGCGACGCCAATGGCGCGCCGCATCCCGACCCGAGCGCCTATGCCAAGAAGTTCTCGGGCCGATACGAGTTTCGCCTGATCACCGGCGGCATCGGCCACAATCTGCCGCAGGAAGCGCCGCAAGCCTTTGCCAAGGCCGTCATCGACGCCGACGGCGCGTGATCATTCATGCGTGCCTCGGTCCAGCGTGGCTGGGCCGGGGATGTACCGCGATCCCAGCTTGAAGAAACGTCATGCCATCTATCGAACCTGAAAAGAATGAGCGATCCTACGTCACGGTGATCACGCTGGCCGTGCTTCTTCTGGTCGTTCTGCTGACTTGCGTGCCCTATCTGGTCTCGATCGCTCTTGCCGAGGGGCCTGCGCAAAACACGGCAGACGCCTCGCCGATCTTCGGCGTCACGATTCCGCCCGGTTACAAGCAGTGGAAGCTGATCGCGCCGGCCGAAGAAGCCGCGCCGCTCGACGAGCTTCGCGCCGTTGTCGGCAACCAGACCGCAATCGATGCGTATCAGGCCGGCAAGCTTCCGTTCCCTGACGGCACCATCCTGGTCAAGCGCGCCTGGCAGCGGAAGCAATCGCCGGAGTTTGCGTCCGCGACAATTCCTGGTGCCGCCACCACGGTCCAGGTGATGGTCAAGGATTCCAAAAAATACGCGGCGACGGGCGGCTGGGGCTTCGGCCGTTTCATCAACGGCAAACCGGTCGACGAGGCCCAGCACCGCACTTGCTGGGGCTGTCACGAAGCTCGCGCCAAGAGCCGGGACTACGTCTTCACGCGGCTGGCGCCCTGAATTGTGCAAACGTGCCGGCCGTCGCCAGCAAGCCGCTTCACTCCGCCGCCACCATCTGCTGCGTGCGCCACTGACCGAGCAGGGCGCGGAGCGAGGCCGGCTTGACCGGCTTGTTCAGTACCGCGACCTTCTCGTCGCGCGCAGCCACCTGCACGGCGGGGCTGCGGTCCGCGGTGATCAGGATTGCGGGGATGCCGTCGCCGAAGCGGCGGCGGATCTCGCGGATCGCGGCAATGCCGTTGCCGCGGTCGAGATGATAGTCGACCAGGAGGCCGGTGACGCGCTGTCCCGCCGTCTCGATGGCGGCGATCGCGCCTTCGGGATCGGCGACCGCGATCACTTCGGCGTCCCAGGCCTTCAGCAACGTGCGCATGCCATCGAGGATCGCCGCGTCATTCTCGATACAGACGATCAGGGCGCCTGAAATCGGCGTGCGCGCCAGCGGCGTCGCGCTGGTCACCGCGGCGGTGTGGGTGATCGCTTTCGCCGTCGGCACCGTCACGGAGAAGACCGAGCCGCCGCTCCTGTTGCCGTCGATGGCGATGCCGTGCTTGAGCACGCGCGCCAGGCGTTCGACGATCGACAGGCCGAGCCCCAGCCCGCGCGCGATCCGCGCGCCCTGCTCGAGGCGGTGGAATTCCTTGAAGATCTCGCCGCGCTTGACCGGCGGGATGCCGACGCCGGTGTCGTAGACGCAGATCTTGAGCGAAGGACCTTGCCGGCGACAGCCGACCAGGACGCGGCCGCGCGGGGTGTATTTGATCGCGTTCGAGATCAAATTCTGCAGCAGGCGCCGCAGCAGGAGCCGGTCCGATTCGACCGGCAGCGAGCACGGCACGAAGGTGAGCTCCAGGTTCTTGGCACGCGCGATCGGCGCGAACTCGATCTCCAGCGAGCGCATCAGATCGGCCATCTTGAAGCTTGAGGTCGAGGTCGTCATCGCGCCGGCGTCCAGCCGCGAGATGTCGAGCAGCGCGCCGAGGATCTCCTCGATCGCCTGCAGCGATTCGTCGATGTTCTCGACCAGCCGCGTCTCCTCGCCGCTGTGCTGGCGCTCGACCAGGCTCGTGACATAGAGCCGCGCCGCGTTCAGCGGCTGGAGAATGTCGTGGCTGGCGGCGGCGAGGAAGCGCGTCTTGGAGATGCTGGCGTCTTCCGCCGCGCTCTTGGCCAACGCCAGCTCGGAGTTCAGCCGCGTCAACTCCTCAGTGCGGTCGCGCACGCGTTTTTCCAGTGTCGCGTTGGCGCGCTCCAGCGCTTCCGCCGCCTCGAAGGTGGGCGTGACATCGGTGAAGGTGATGACGAAGCCGCCGCCGGGCATGCGATTGGTGAGCACCTCGATCACCATGTGGCGTTCCGGCAGGCGTTCGAGATATGGCTCGCTGTCGGTGGTGTAGGCGGCGAGGCGCCGCTCCAGCATGGCCTCGCGCTCGACCGGGTCGTCCGGATCGCTCACGCCGATGAATTCCAGGATATCGCGCAGCGGCTCGCCGAACTGGACGATATGCGGGGGCACGTTGAGGAGATCACCGAACTGCCGGTTGGAGCAGATCAGCTGCAGATCGGCATCGAACACGGCGATGCCCTGGCGCACGTGGTTGAGCGCGGTCTGGAGGATCTCGCGGTTGAAATGCAGGGCCGCGTGGGAGTCGTCGAGCAGCTTGAGTGCAGCCTTGGCCGAGACCGTGCGCTTGCGCAGCAGCAGCGACATCACGAGGCGCGAGGAGGCCGCTCCAATCGAGGAGGCGATCAGGTGCTCGGCGTGCTGCAAAAGCTCGAAATCAGCGGGTGCTCCCGTCTCCAGACGAACGTTGCGCCGCGCGGAGAACGCCTCGAAGGAATGCCGGGCGCGGTCGGGTCCGAGATATTGCGCCACAGTGGTCTGGATGTCCTGCACGGTGACGGTGGTGCGCCAGCGGCGGAAGCTCGGTGAGATCGGCGCGAGCGTATTGGGCACGAACAGATCGGCCTGCAGCAGCTCGATCGACGAGGGCCTTCGTGCCAGCGACAGCAGCACATAGGTCAGGATGTTGAGCGACAGGGACCAGATCACGCCGTGCATCAAGGAAGGCAGATCGGCGCCGAACAGCGCCTGCGGCCGCAGCGCCTCGATGCCGAAGGGGCCATGCTGGAGCAGCAGGATGCCTGATGTCGAGGTATCCATGAAGCTCGGGATGAACAGTGTGTAGAGCCACACCACGAAGCCGACCAGCATGCCGCCGATGGCTCCGCGCGCGGTCGCGCGCCGCCACAGCAGCCCGCCGAAGAAGCTCGGCGCAAGCTGCGCGATGGCGGCAAAGGAGAGCAGGCCGATCGCCACGAGCTGGGTATTGCCGAGCGCGCGATAGTAGAAATAGGCCATCACCATGATGGCGAAGATCGCAAGCCGCCGCGAGCGCAGCAGGAAGTCGCTGAAATCCGCGCCGCCGGCGCGTCCTTCCGGCCGCCGTTGCAGCACCAGCGGAACCACGAGGTCGTTCGAGACCATGATGGAGAGTGCGACGCATTCGACGATCACCATTGCGGTCGCCGCCGACAGGCCGCCGACGAAAATGGCGACGCTGAGAAGCCCCGCACCGCCCTCCATCGGCAGCGCCAGCACGTACATGTCAGGGTCGGCCGCGCCGAACGGGAAGGTGACAAGGCCGGCGAGCGCGATCGGGATCACGAACAGATTGATGGCGACGAGGTAGAGCGGGAACAGCCAGCGCGCGCGGCCGACCTCGGCATCCGAGGAGTTCTCGACCACACTGACGTGGAACTGGCGCGGCAGCAGCATGATGGCGCAGAGCGACAGCAGCGTCATGGTGAGGAAGTTGCCGATCGACGGCGAATAGTTGATGGCGCGCACCGCCTCCGGCGTCTTCATGGCGCGCTCGATCAGTTCGTGCGGCGAGAACATCCAGAATGTGACGAAGATGCCGGCGGCGAGGAAGGCGACCAGCTTGATGATGGATTCGGTCGCGATCGCCAGCATCAGGCCGTGCTGATGCTCGGTCGCATCGGTCTGACGCGTGCCGAACAGCACGGCGAAGGCCGCCATCGCCAGCGTCACCATCAGCGCGACGTCGCCGACGATCGGGATGTGGGAGAAGGCCTGGTCTTCGCTCAGGATGGTTTCGAGCGAGGAGGCGACCGCCTTGAGCTGGAGCGCGATGTAGGGCACCGAGCCGATGATCGCGATCAGCGCGACGGTGGCCGCCACCGCCTGGCTCTTGCCATAGCGGGCCCCGATGAAGTCGGCGATCGACGTGATGTTGTGGGCTTTCGCGAGCTGGATCACGCGGCGCAATACGCCGGCGCCTAACCCGATCATCAGGATCGGGCCGACATAGATGGCAAGGAAGTCGGTCGAGGCGCGGGTGGCGAAGCCGACCGAGCCGAAGAAGGTCCAGGAGGTGCAGTAGATCGCCAGCGAGAGCGGATAGATCAGCCCGGAGGCACGGCCGCGCCCGGCCGGCGAGCGGCGGTCGCCATGGCTCGCCACCAGGAACAGGAAGCCGATATAGCCGAAGGCGGCGGCGATCACGCCCCAATCGTGCAGCATGGCGAGCGCGCTTCTCGAAAGGGCGCCGGCGGCGCCCGAGCTCATTTTCCCAGTAATTCTAGCGCGTTGGACGGGGCGAGGCGACAGCGAAATGCCGCGCGGCGGTGGGAACTGGGGTTGTCGTTAAGTCGTAGGGCGAGCTGCCTGCTCTCACCCTCCCCTGCAGGGGGAGGGTCGATCGCGCGAAGCGCGAGCGGGGTGGGTGATCTATCCACTCGGGTACGGTTGGATGAGGAGACACCGTCACCCCACCCCGGCCCACATTTCGCTGCGCTCAATGTGAGCCGACCCTCCCCCTCCAGGGGAGGGTAAGACAGGCCTACTCCGCCGCGAGCGACTTCTGGCGCAGCGGCAGACCCAGGCGCTCCCACACTTGCAGCAGGGACTCGGCGAGTTGATCGATCAGGCCATCGTCGTGATAGGGCGAAGGCGTGATGCGCAGCCGCTCGCTGCCCTTGGCGACCGTCGGATAGTTGATGGGCTGGATGTAGATGCCGTGCTCCTCGAGCAGCAGGTCGGACGCCTGCTTGCACTTCTCGGGATCGCCGACGAACAGCGGCACGATGTGGGTGTCGCTCGACATCACCGGCAGGCCGGCGGCGTTGAGGATCGCCTTGACGCGGGCGGCACGGTCCTGGTGGCGCTCGCGCTCCCAGTTCGAGGTCTTCAGGTGCTTGATCGCGGCGGTCGCAGCCGAGCAGATCGCCGGCGGCAGCGCGGTGGTGAAGATGAAGCCCGGTGCATAGGAGCGCACGGCGTCGATGATCTGGCCGTTGGCGGCGATGTAGCCGCCGAGGCAGCCGAAGGCTTTCGCCAGCGTGCCTTCGAGGATGTCGATGCGGTGCATGACGCCGTCACGCTCGGCGATGCCGCCGCCGCGCGGGCCGTACATGCCGACCGCGTGGACTTCGTCGACATAGGTCATCGCGTCGTACTTCTCGGCGAGATCGCAGATCTTGGCGAGCGGGGCGACGTCGCCGTCCATGGAATAGAGGCTCTCGCAGACGATCAGCTTCGGCCTATTCGGGCCGGCCGCTTTCAACAGCTCCTCGAGATGCGCAAGATCGTTGTGGCGGAACACGACCCGCTCGCAGCCGGACTGGCGGATGCCCTCGATCATCGAATTGTGGTTGAGCTCGTCCGACAGGATCAGGCAGTTCGGAATGAGCTTGGCGATGGTCGGGATGCCGGTCTGGTTCGAGACATAGCCCGAGGTGAACAGCAGCGCGGCTTCCTTGCCGTGGAGATCGGCGAGCTCGGCCTCGAGCTGCACCAGCGGGTGATGCGTGCCGGCGATGTTGCGGGTGCCGCCGGCGCCGGTGCCGACGCGCGTCGCAGTCTCGACCATGGCGCCGACCACTTTCGGATGCTGGCCCATGCCGAGATAATCGTTCGAGCACCAGATCACGACGTCGCGCTTGCCCTTGGGCGAGTGCCAGACCGCGTGGGGGAATCGGCCGGCCGTGCGCTCCAGGTCGGCGAACACGCGGTAGCGCCGCTCGGAATGGAGACGATCGAGGGCGGTATCGAAGAACTGGTTGTAATCCATCGGCAAAACCTGCAACGGAACCCGGCCACGGCGGCCGCTCATTTTTAGAGCTTTTCCAGCTCCAATGTCCATGCGCCCGCACACATTTGTGACGAGGCGCGCGGGTCCATTGATAGCGGCGTCTCGCCGGCGATAGTTGATGTGGATCAAACGCCTAACGCTGGCCCGTCCGCGCGGGCCGAGGCTCCGGGAAAGCCGGGGACCGTTGCCGCCGGCTTGGACATTTTGTCCATGGGGCGCGCTCCGTCCATGGTTGCTGAGCTGGTCGCGCCGATGTCGTAGCCTTTGCCTTGGCGAGGCGCGGATCGGCTCGCCAGCAGCTCATGCGAAAGGACGCCCGATGAAGCGAGTCATGATCCTGAACGGTCCCAACCTCAATATGCTCGGCATCCGCGAGCCGCACATCTACGGCACGACGACGCTCGCAGAGGTCAACGCGAGCTGCGAGGCGGCTGCCGCAACGCTCGGGCTCAAGCTCGCCTTCCACCAATCCAACCATGAAGGCGTGCTGGTCGACCTGATCCAGTCGGCGCGGCAGGACGCCGATGCAATCATCATCAATCCCGCCGGCTTTTCCTTCACCTCGGTCGCGATCATGGACGCGATCAAGACGTTCGAAGGGCCGGTGCTGGAAGTCCACATCTCCAACATCCACGCCCGCGATGAATATCACCGCCACTCCAAGATCTCGTTCGTGGCGACCGGGGTGATCTGCGGCTTGGGCCCGTTCGGCTACATCGCGGCGCTGCACGCGATCGCGAATATGAAGTGAGATGCCGCCACAAGCCCGGCCATGACGAAGTGACTCACGTCGTCCTGAACTGCAGCACGCCGTCCTTCGTCTCGGCCGTCAACCGCCCCTCGACGATCATGTAATTGACGTGGGCGACCAGCTCGCCGGCGGCAAAGCCCATCTGGTGTTCATCGAGCACGTGCTTGTTGAACACGACGGGCACCAGGGCGCGCGAGGTCTGCGGCACCTCGCGGCAGGCTTCCGCGATCAGGCGGCAGCGCTCTTCATGGTGGTCGGCGAGCTGCTTGATGCGGGTCTTCAATCCGTAGAACGGGACGCCGTGGCCGGGCAGCACCAGGACGTCATAGGGCAGCGTCGTGGTGAGGCTGGCGAGCGAAGCCAGATATTCGCCGAGCGAGTTCTGGTCGGGCTCGACCGCCCAGACGCTGACATTGGGCGAGATCTTGCTCAGCACCTGGTCGGCGGAGAGGAACAGCTTGTCGTCGGCGCAATACAGCATCACCTGGTCGAGCGCGTGGCCGCCGCCGGTGATCACCTTGAAGCGGCGCGTGCCGATCACGACGTCCTCGCCATGGGAGATGCGGCGGTAGGAGGGCGGCAGCACCGAAACGCGCTTGAGATAATCCTGGCCGCGGCCCAGCAGCTTTTCGGTGAGCGACTCGTCCATGCCGTGGCGGCGGAAGAACAGCCGCTGCGCTTCCTGTCGCTCCGCGGTGCCGCGGTTCTGGTGATAGACCGATTGCAGATATTCGACCTGCGACATCACCAGCGGGCAGTTGAACCGCTCGACGACCCAGCCGGCAAGGCCGACATGGTCAGGGTGGGAGTGCGTGACGATCAGGCGCGTGATGTGGACGCCCTTCAGCGGCCCGTCGAATAGCTTGGTCCAGGCCTCGATCGTCTCCTCGTTGCCGAAACCGGTATCCACCATCGCATAACCGTCGCAGTCGGCGAGCAGGTAGATGTTCACGTGGTTGAGGCGGAACGGCAGCTTCAGCCGCACCCACAACACGCCGGGCCTAACCTCCACGACCTCGTCGTGGCCGGGATGCTGGTCCCAGGGGTAGCGCAGGGCTTCGGCCGAGGACTGTGCGGTGTCGGTTTTTGCGTTCATGCATTATCGGTACCCGCACATACGGCGGGACGCCAGCTGAAAAAAGACCGTCCGTGGTCTCCGCATGGCGGTCATACCGGGCGGCGTTTTTCCGTGATGTGGGACGCTCGTGCTCCGAACTCGGTCACCTCTCCCGCTTGCGGGGGAGGCTTAGGCCGCCTAAGGCGGCCGTCTCTTAGAGACGCCGAGGCGAAGCCTCGGCTACGGCGGAGCGCCGGGTGGCGGCTCGCTCCACTCGGGGACAATTTCGAGGCGTCTCAGACACTCCCAATGCGGAGGCACCCCCCACCCCAGCCCTCCCCCGCAAGCGGGAGAGGGAGTGGAGTCCCCGTGGCGGTCCCGTCTTACGCCGCCCGCATGTTGTTGAGGAATGCGTCGATCTCTCCGCGCAGCATGTCGGCTTCGCGCCGGAGCGCGTCGGAGGCGCCCAGCACTTCGTTTGCCGCGGCGCCGGCTTCGGCCGAGGCGGTGGAGACGCCGACGATGTTGCTGGAGACTTCGCTGGTGCCGCCGGCCGCATGCTGGATGTTGCGCGCGATCTCGCGGGTGGCGGCGCCCTGCTCCTCGACCGCGGCTGCGATCGTCGTGGTCACGTTGTCGATCTCGCCGATGATCCGGCCGATGCCCTGGATGGCGCCCACCGCCGATGTCGTGATCTCCTGCATGCTGGCGATCTGGGTGCGGATTTCCTCCGTGGCCTTGGCGGTCTGGCTCGCGAGGCTTTTCACTTCGGAGGCAACCACGGCGAAGCCGCGGCCGGCCTCGCCCGCACGCGCCGCCTCGATGGTGGCGTTGAGCGCGAGCAGATTGGTCTGCGAGGCGATGGTCTGGATCAGGTCGACCACGACGCTGATGCGGCTCGCGCTGTCGGCAAGGCTCTGCACCGTGGTGTCGGTGGCGCCGGCCTCGTCGACCGCCTTCTTGGCGATTGCGGCCGAGGTCACGACCTGCTTGCTGATCTCCTCGATCGAGGACGACAGCTGCTCGGTGCCTGACGACACGGTCTGCACGTTGACCGAGGTCTCCTCGGCGGCGGAGGCGACCGCGTTGACCAGCGCGTTGGACTGGTCGGCGGTGGTCGACATGCTCTGCGCGGTCGATTGCATCGAATTGGCCGACTGCGCCAGATTGTCGAGCGCGGAGCGCACCGTGCTTTCGAATTCGGCGATCTTCGCTTCCATGCGCGCGGCCCGCTCGGCCTTGGCGACACGGTCCTTGTCCTGCTCGGCGGCGAGCGCCCGGGCTTCGATCATGCTGTCGCGGAACACGGTCAGCGTTTCCTTCATCACGCCGATCTCGTCGTTCTGCCGGGAGCGGACGATCTCGGTGTCGAGGTCGCCGGCGGACAGCAGCTGCATGGCGCGCTGAAGCTCGCGGATGCGGCGCAGGATGTTGCGACCGACATAGAGCCAGACGAACAGCGCCGAGCCGACCAGCATCAAGGCACCAAGGGCCAGCATCACGGTCGTCGCGAGCGAGGTCTCCTGCTGCGCCTGCGAGGTCGAGGCGTTGGTCTCCTTTTGCACGCCGTCGACGAGCTGCTGCACGCTGATGCCGAGGCCGACATTGAGCTTGCGGGTCTCGTCCAGGATGGTCTGGCCGTAGTCGACGGAGTCGAGCTCCTTCTCACGCAGATTGAACACGCCGGTTTTGCCGGTGCCGAGCGCCATCAGCTTCTCCGCCGTCTCGCGCAGCATCTTGTTGCCCTGATTGTCCGGCAACAGATCGAGGTTCGACCGCAGGCGTCCCTGTGCCGTCTTGAATTCCTTCTGGATGTCGTCGAGCTTGTCGCTGGTGTTCGCCGACAGTGCCGCACTCATATTGGCGGCCGCGAGATTGCCGCTGGCGACGACGTTGCCAAGCTGGCCGACGGTCTGCGCGGCATCGTTGGCATCTGCGGCGGACAGGTCGGCCGAGCCGAGAATGGCGTTGACCCGGGTCTGCGCGTCGAGCATCGCCGGACTGGCCGCGCCGACGAAGGCGCCCTGCGCGCTGCGCAGCGCGTCATATTGCTTGTCATGGAGGGCGGCGATATCGAGTCGCTCGCGGGCGGCCTTGGCGAGGCTCTGCGCCGCCTCGTTGATGCTCTTCATCGTCTCGCTGAGTCCGGAGACGACGGTCTTGTCGCCGCCGAGCCCGATGATCTCGGTGAGCTTCTGCTGCGTCTGCTCCTGCAGCTCCTTGAGCTTCTTGGTGCGCTCATTCAGGGCTTCCTCGGTTTGAGCCGCGAGCAGGGCAGGTCCCTGTGCCGCCAGGCTGGCGCTGAGGGCCGACAATTGCAGGCTGGCAGTGAGGCGCGGAATGTCCCGCCCGCTCAGCTCGGTCATCCGTCCGCCGAGATTCTGCAGCGCCAGGCCGGCGCCGGCTGCGATCACGAGGCCCATGCCCGCGATCACTGCAAAGGCCGCGAACAGGCTGCCGCGCACGCCCCAGGTCGGCATTTTGAAACGAGGCCGCATCCGGCCAAGTGAGCCGCCAAGGCTGAAACGGATCGCCATCGAAATTCCCCCAACGTTCTTGCTTCTGTTTGCGGCCGGCAGTATCCGCACCGCCGGTTAAAAATTCGCAATCTCCGCAAACGGTTGCGCGTGTTCCGCAGGGCGAAAAAAGAAGGGCCGGCGAAATCGCCGGCCCTTCCGTCCTGGTAAGGTTGTGGTAACCGATCAGTAGCGCGCGACGGCCGGGCTTGCCCAGTTGAAGCGGTAGTTGACGCCCGCCTTGATGGTGTGGTCGTCGGTGGTGAAGCTGCCGGTACCCGCGAGCGGGCCGCCGGTGAAGCTCGAGTCGCCGAAATTGTAGTACTGGTACTCGGCCTTGGCCGACCAGTTCGGGGCGAACATGTATTCGAGGCCGGCGCCGACCGTGTAGCCGTTGCGGTGATCGCCGGTGATGACGAACGCGGTCGGCACGCCGCCGACCGTCACCTTCTCGTTGTTGTCCGAATAAGCGTAGCCGCCCTTCACATAGACGAGGCCGGGGCCCCAGGTGTAGCCGACGCGGCCGGTGATCGAGCCGAGGCCACGCTGGTCGTTGGTATAGGCGATGCCGCCCGGAAACACGGCACCGACGCTGCCGGAGAGCCAGGAATACTGGCCCTCGACGCCGACCACGAAGTTCGGGTGGAACTGCCAGTCCCCACCAACCTGCACGCCGCCGAGGAAACGGCCATTGCCGTTGTTGCCGGTGGAAAGGCCGTTGAAATTGTTGTCGCTGGAGAACGCGCCGCCGATATGGCCGCCGATGTAGAAGCCGGTCCAGTTGTAGATCGGCGCGGCATAGGCCGGCGCGGGCGTCTTGTAATAGTTGCGGTTGCCGAGATCGGCGCCGACGGCCGGTGCAGCAGCGCCCATCACGAGCAGCGCAACGGTCGCAAACAGAATCTTCTTCATCGTCTTGAACTCCGACACTTAAGGTCCCCGGCAGGCGCGCTTTCCGCGCCGCGTTGGTTTTGCAGATAGCTCGCTTTTGACGAAAATGCTGTCACATGCATGGCACAGCGAGACCCAACCTAACTTATTGGGCTGCAAATGAATTTCGTGCTTAATGCCGGCTTAAGAAGTGGTGAAGGAAGGCTTAACCTCGCGGCCCTTCGGTAACTTCTGCGCGTCCTTCGTTAACCGAGACGCCGTCGCGCCTCATCGCGCATCTGCGCGCGGAACGCCGCGCGCTTCGCGGGGCGGTCTTCCTCGCGCACGTCATGTCGATCGAAGATGTCGAACTTCTCCAGGATCGGGTAGCGCTCGCTCGCCATCGCAAGCACGCGCAGCACCTTGGTCGCCTCCGGCGTCGGGCCGCTCACCTCCCAGCGCCGGATGGTGTCGCCGCCGCCTTTCTCCGGCAATCCGCAGAGCTTTGCCATGTCGGCCGCCGTGAGCTTCCTCTCGAGGACATCGGAGAGGTCGGCGCGGAGTTGCTTCAGTTCGGGCCCGGTCATGTCGCCTCAATACGCGAAGTCGCTGAGGGCAATGCACTAGCGCTGATTCGGGTCCATCCGAAGGCGGGCATGATCCGTCCGAAGCGGAGATGACGAACGCATTGCTTCGGCACATTCGCCAGCACACGGAGTTATGAACTTGTGCCTATGGACATCGTGCGATCAATGAACACATGGCACAAGGGCCCCAGCGATCGAGGGATCAGCCATGACAAGCATCAAACTCGCCATTGCCGCGCTCATCACGACCGGGCTGCTTGCCGCGCCCTTTGCGGCTGAAGCGAAGAAGGCGCGGTCGAGCCGACATTACAGCACGGGCGTGGTGGCCCCAACCTATGGCGGCGCCGGAGCGCCCACTGCCGTGCAGCCGCGGGCGTCCTACGGCTCGTCCGGCCAGACGGTCGGAACGGTCACGGCACCGTCGGTCGGATCTTACAATTGGCCCTCGGTCGGCGTGACCAACTCGGCGCCCACCTGGAGCAACACCACGAGATAAGTGCGGGTTAGCGCGTGCCGGTCGCCAGACCCGAGAGAAGGTATAGCGCGACCAGCAATGTCGCTACCGACAGCATCGTCGTGACCGAGACCGTGGCCGCGACCAGTTTCTCCTCGACCTTGTGCTCGTGCGCCAGCACGTACACCGTCTTCGCCGTGGGCACGGCGGCGCATATCACGGCGGCGACGGTGTAGAGCGCATTGAGGCCGGTGACCACACAAAGTCCGTAGACGATCAGCGGCATGATCACGAGCTTCACGAGCGCGAGCGCGAAGGTTGCCATCAGGTTGGAGCGCAGGCCCTCGACCGACAGGCCGAGCCCGATGGCAAACAGTGCGCAGGGCGTGAGCGCGGCGGCGATCATGTTGAGATAGGCCGCGACCGGCGCCGGTATCGGCAGGCCCGTGATCGCCCAGACGAGACCGCCAAGCGTCGACAGCACCATCGGATTGAGCAGGATCTGCTTCGCGAGGCCGGCGGACTGCGCGGACGATCCGCGTGCGTCCCTTTCCAGCAGGATGACCGTGATCGGAAACATCACGGCCGCGACGAATACTGTCGCTACCGCAGCAGGCAGGACGGCGGGCTGGCCGTAGATCGCGTGCAGGATCGGCAGCGCCACGAAGCCGGTATTGGTCATCGCCGCCGCCATGCCATGAATCGTGCTGCTGGCGAGATCATGCCTTCCGCCGGCGCGGACCACCAGGAAGACCAGCGCAAAGCAGACGAGTGAGCCGCCGCCGAACGCGAGCAGGAAACGCCATTCCAGCAGATTGCCCGCGGGCTCCTGCGCGATGGTGACGATCAATAGCGCAGGCATTGCCACGTTGTAGGCGAAATGCACCAGCGCGTCGGCGAGTGAGCGGGAGAGATAGCCGAGCTCGCCGGCCAGCCAGCCGGTGACGATGATCGCGAATACGGGAAGAACGAGGCTCGCGACTTCCATGCGGATTCCCCCCTTGCTGCCAATGGCCGCAACGAGAGTTTACCCCGGCAATGGAGTGTCGTCACTGCTTTGGTCGAGCCGCGGCCCTGGCTCAAGAGGTCCCTTTAGTCGAGACCGTCATGGCCGGGGCGGCGCGCCGATCGAACGCGGCCGTCAGACGCTAGATGCCCCGGCCGGCCTGTTGACCGATCACGCAGCGCCACGCAGCCAGCCGCTCGGCTGGATGCTGGTTCATCCAGTCGGCGAGCTGCGGCGCGCCCATCAGGCAGGACTGCACCGAAACCTGCGCGAAATCCGAGGTGGTGACGACCTGCTCGTGACAATTGGTCGGGGAGGCAAGGCTGCAAAGCACGGCGATGATCTTGATCACGATAGGTTACCCCCGTCGCGGCCGATATATGCACGGCCCATCGCGGCCTTATCCTGGCCTTCGCTGGCCGGGTCGGTCGGCGGGAAGATACTGTCGTAGATGGCGCGCGCCTCCTGGATGAGACGTGCTCGCTCGCGCTCGGACTTGGAGACAAATCGAATGACTTCGCCCATGTTGGCTCCGAATATCAGTTGGCAAATCCCGTCATCAGATGACGGCTATCATTTCATCGTCATCTATGACGCCGTCTTCGGCTTTGAAGCGGTGTCGCCGATCACGAGTGAGTAAAAAGCGCGTGAGCGCACTCCGGAATCCCAACGTCTCCCGTGCCTTTGATGCGCCGGGTTGAGAGACCGCTCACCAGCTCACATCCGTCGCGCGGCTTTCTGGAGCCGCGCGCGCGAATGCTGGTGTCGACTTGCTCCTTGCGCTCATCGGCAAGGATATTCTCGTCAAGAAAATTCTTCTGGACCGAATATGTTTCACCTCAGGCCGCGTGCAAGTTTTTGGAACAATCCCGGAATTCGGCGACTCGATGCGATCGATCGTCACGCCGCCGGCGCGCGCTCTTTACGTCCCGGCACCGCCGCCAGCAGCTCGCGCGTATAGGCATGCTCCGGCGCGGCGAACAGCTGCGCGGTCGGCTTCAGCTCGACGATGGCGCCGCGCTGCATCACCGCGATGCGGTCGCATATCTGGGCGGCGACGCGCAAGTCGTGAGTGATGAACAGCATCGAGAGACCGAGACGGGTCTTGAGGTCTTCGAGCAGCCGCAAGACCTGCGCCTGCACGGAGACGTCGAGTGCGGAGACGGCCTCATCTGCGACGATGATCTCAGGCTCGAGTGCGAGCGCGCGCGCAATGCCGATGCGCTGACGCTGGCCGCCAGAGAATTCATGCGGATAGCGCTCGAGTGCGCCGGCATCCAGGCCCACCATCTTGAGGAGGTCGCGGGCACGGTCGAACGCGACCTTGGCATCAAGGCCGGCCGCGATCGGGCCGTCGGCGATGATGTGGCCGATCTTGCGGCGCGGATTGAGCGAAGCGAACGGATCCTGAAAGATCATCTGGATGCGATGGCGCTCGGCACGCAGCGCCTTGCCGGAAAGAGAAGTAAGATCGGTCTCACCGATCCGCACCGTGCCGCGGTCGGCCTCGATCAGCCGCATCACCAGGCGCGCCACCGACGATTTGCCGGAGCCGGATTCGCCGACAAGGCCGAGCGTCTCGCCCTTGAGGATGTTGAAATTGACCGCGCGCGCGGCATCGACGCGGCGGTCCTCGCGAAACCAGCCGCCCGAGGTGATATAGGTCTTGTCGAGCCCGATTACCTCGACCGCCCTGGCCTGATCGTCGAGCGGCTCGCGCGCCGGCGGGTCCATCGAGGGCACCGCGGCGAGCAGCGCCTTGGTGTAGTCGTGCTGCGGCGCGTTGAAGATCGTCGCGGCCGGACCTTCCTCGACGACCTTGCCGTGCCGGAGCACGACGACCTGGTCGGCGATATCGGCGACGACGCCGAAATCGTGGGTGATGAACATCACCGCCATGTTGCGGTTGCGCTGGAGGTTGCGGATCAGCTTGAGGATCTGCGCCTGGGTGGTGACGTCGAGCGCGGTGGTCGGCTCGTCCGCGACCAGCACGGCCGGCTCGAGCGCGAGCGCCATCGCGATCATGGCACGCTGGCGCTGACCGCCGGAGAGCTGGTGCGGATAGGCGCGCACGATTCTTTCAGGGTCGGGCAGGCCGACTTCCCGCGCCAAAGCGAGCGCTCGCGCGCGCCGCTCTCTCGGCGTCAGCAGGCCGTGCGCCTCGAACATCTCCGCCATCTGGTCGCCGATCCGCATCAACGGATTGAGCGCGGTCATCGGCTCCTGAAAGATCATCGCCAGACGGCGGCCGCGCAGATCGCGCCAGCCGTCGTCGTCGAGCTTGAGCAGGTCGCGTCCCTCGAACTGGATCTCGCCGGAGGCCACCGAGACCGTGTCGGGTAACAGGCCCATCAGCGCATGTGCGCACATCGACTTGCCGGAGCCGGACTCGCCGACGACGCAGACGATCTTGCCGGGCCGCAAATCGAGCGAGACGCCGTCGACGGCGAAGGGACGCTCGGCGCCTTTGGGCAGGGCAATTCGCAGGTTCTTGATGGAGACGGCGGGCGGGGCGGTCATTGTCAGCGTCCCTCCCGCGACAGGCGCGGATTGAGCGCGTCGTTGAGGCCTTCGCCGATCAAATTGAGCCCGAGCACGGAGATCAGAATGGCGACGCCGGGAAACACGGTGATCCACCAGGCCTGGCGGATCACGGTGCGGCCGGCGCCGACCATGTAGCCCCAGGAGATCAGATTGGGATCGCCGAGGCCGAGGAAGGACAGCGAGGATTCCAGGAGGATCGCGGTCGCCACCATCAGCGAGGCCAGCACGATCACGGGCGACAGTGCGTTCGGCAGGATTTCGCGCATAATGATCCAGCTGTTGCTTTGGCCGGTGACCACGGCCGCCTGGACGTATTCCCGCGTGCGCAGCGACAGCACCTCGCCGCGCACGAGGCGGGCGACCGGCGGCCAGCTCACCAGCGCGATCGAGGTCACGATCGAGTAGATCGAGGGCTGCAGGATCGCGACCAGCACGATCGCGAGCGCGAAGCTCGGAATGGTCTGGAAGAACTCGGTGAAGCGCATCAGGGCGTCATCGACCCTGCCGCCGAAATAGCCGGCCATGGCGCCGATGGGAACGCCGACGATCAGCGCGACCAGCGTGGAGACGAGGCCGACAAGCAGCGAGACGCGCGCGCCAAAAATCATACCGGCGAACACGTCGCGGCCGAGCGCGTCGGTGCCGAGCGGCACGGCGGAGAGCGTAAACGGCGGCAGGAACGGCCGCTGCACCATGCGCCATGGCGAGTTTGGGAACAGCATCGGTCCGAACAACGCGACCGAGATCGCGAGAACCAGGATGATGAGCCCGATGACGCCGCTCGGGCTGCGCAGCATCGATTTCCAGAACTGTTTCATGAGGCGAATTCGATGCGCGGGTCGACCAAGCGATAGACCAGGTCGGTGATGAGGTTGAAGATCAGGACCATGGCGGAGCAGATCACGAAGACGCCGAGCAGCAGATTATAGTCCCGCTGCAACAGCGCGTCGTACATCAGGCGCCCGATCCCGGGCCAGGCGAACACGGTCTCGGTGATGACGGCGCCGCCGATCAGCGTTCCCGAATGCACGCCGGCCAGCGTCACGACGGGCAGCAGCGCGTTGCGCAGCACGTGGCGGCGCTGGATCACGGCGTCGGAGAGGCCCTTGGCGCGCGCGGTCTTGACGAAATCGAGCCGCTTCACCTCCAGCATCGAGGCGCGCGTCATGCGGGTATAGGTCGCCATGAAGAACAGGCCGAGCGTCATCGCCGGCATGATCAGGTGTTTTGCGACGTCGACCGCGTGGGCGAAGCCGGTCAGATTGGCGCCGACCGTCTCGTAACCAAAACTCGGCAGCCAATCCATGGTGACCGAGAACAGCAGGATGCCCATCAACGCCACCCAGAAGATCGGCATGGCGTAGAAGATCAGTGCGAATACGGTGATGGCGGTGTCGAGGAAGGTTCCGGCAAAGCGCGCGGCGAAGGTGCCGAAGAGAATGCCGAGCGCGAGCGAGATCGCGAATGCGGTCAGCGTCAGCAGCAGCGTCGCCGGCAGCCGTTCGCCGATCAGCTTTGCGACCGGCGCCTGCTGGCGGAAGGAGAAGCCGAGGTCGAGGGTCACGACACCCTTGACGTAGATGAAGAGCTGCTCCGGCAACGGCTTGTCGAGCCCGAATTTCTCCCTGAGCTGATTGACGAAGATCTGATCACTGGCCCCGGCCTCGCCCGCCATCACCACCGCGGGATCGCCGGGCGCAAGCCGGATCAGGAAGAAATTGAGGACGACGATCGCAAGCAGGACGATCACGCCCTTCAGGACACGCTGAGCGATAAAGGAGAGCATACTTAGAGCGACGCTTGTTTGACGAGAGGGTCGCCGCAGCGACGGTGCGCTCCCTCTCCCGCTTGCGGGGGAGGGCAGGGGTGGGGGTATTTCCGCAGAGAAGGTCCCCGAGTGGAGAGAGCCCCCACCCGACGCGCTTGGGACGATGCTTCGCATCGCCCGGCGCGCGTCGACCTCCCCCGCAAGCGGGAGAGGTGAACCTTTTCCGTGGCTCGGACGGCAATCATTCGGCGAAAGCTACAGCACGAGAGATCAGACGCGAAGCGCCCGTCACTTGTCGAGCCATGCGTCCTTGAAGCCGTCATTGACCCCGATTCCCGTGGTGATCAGGTTCTTGACCTTGCAACGGGTGATGGTCGGGAACTGCAGCTCGAGCATCCAGGCCACCGGCACGTCCTCGACCAGGATCTTCTGCGCCTTCTCGTAGATCTCCTTGCGCTTGGAGTCGGGGGTCGCGACCGCGCCGTCGGCGAACAGCTTGTCGATCTCGGGATTGGAATAGCCCTCGACGTTGTTGAACATCTGGCCCTTGGCGATGGCGCTGGAGACGTAGTTGCGGCCGACCCCGAGCGCGGGATCGCCATACTGGTAGAGATAGGTGAAGGCGATGTCGTAGTCCCAGTCGCCGATCTTCTGGTTGCCGCCGGCGACGTCGGTGGCGATGGTCTCGATGTTGATGCCGACGTCCTGGAGGTTCTGCTTCACCGCTTCCCCCCAGCGCTGCCAGGTCTCGCCATAAGCGAGCGGCAACAGCCGGATCTTCTCGCCCTTGTAGCCGGCCTCCTTCAAGAGGGCCTTGGCCTTGGCCGGATCGTACGGATATTTCTTCACGTCGTCGGTGTAATATTTGATGGTCGAGGCGGACGGGCCGGTCGCGACCTTGCCGAGCCCGTTCCAGATCACGTCCTTGGCGAAGTCGCGATCGATCGCATACATGACCGCCTGCCGTACCCGCTTGTCCGCGAGCGGACCCTGGCGGTTGTTCAGCCACAGCCAGGCCAGCGGCGAGAAGAACTCCCAGCCGGCGCCGGTGACGCAGGTGTCCTTCAGCTTGGACAGCCGCGGCACGTCGAAATTCTCCACCGAGCCACCGGGCAGCACGTCGACCTTGCCGGTCTCATACGCCACCGAGCGCGCCGCGGCGTCGGGAATGATCTGCCAGTAGATCTCGTCGAGATAGGGCTTGCCCTTCTCGTGATAATTCGGGTTCTTGACCAGGCGGATGAACGAGCCCTTCTGCCATTCCCTGAACATGAAGGGGCCGGTGCCGACGGGGGCGTTGTTGTAGGGATTGGTCTTCCAGTCGGTGCCTTCATAGAGATGCTTCGGCACCATCGGCATCGAGCCGACCTCGAAGATGCCGAGGAACGGGCCGAACGGCTGCTTCAGCGTGAAGACGACGGTGTAATCGTCGGGCGCCTCGACCTTGTCGACCTGCGCGAGGTTGTTGCGGGCGCGCGCGTGGGTCTGCTTCAGCATCTCGATCGAGAACAAGACGTCCGCGGCGGTGAAGGGCTTGCCGTCATGCCAGGTGACGCCCTTCCGGAGCTTGAACGTGTAGGTCTTGGCGTCCTCGCTGACGCTCCAGCTCTCGGCGAGCTCCGGCTGCGGTTCGAGCTTCGGGCTGTAGCGCAGCAGGCCCTCGAAGATGTTGCCCGAGACCATCTGCACGGGGCCGTTCTGGACCATCGCCAGCATCAGGCCGGGCGGCTCGGGCTGGATCACCGCATTGATCACACCTCCGGTCTTCGGCTCTTGCGCCAGTGTCGGGGCCGTGAGGCCGCACGCCAGGAGGAGACCAAGCAACACTCGTTTCGGCATGTCGTATCTTTCTCAAGCGAGACCAGCCGTCAACGCTTCGCACGCCATGGCGCGCGAAACTACGGCCGCTCCATCCCAGTCCCCATCCGATATCGAGGCTCACACAGTCCCGTTCGGCGCCGCAAGATGAAAGTCGCGACAGTGCTCGCACAAAAAATGTACAGCGCGTCCTGTTTTCCGCATACCTTCGCGCACGGCGGATCGGCCCGCTCCGGGCGATCAAGCGGCCTTACTCCTGTCGAGAGTCCGCGAAGGCGTTGCACAAGCCTGCGCCTGCGACCAAAAGCATCAGGCCGTCATGATGCGCTGAGCCCGTCGCCGCCCAACGGGCCAGGAATAAACCGGACCGCCTTGCGATAGGTCAGAGGCGGCCCCGCTCCGGATTTGATCCGGATCAAAGCCAGGCCGCCGCTTTTGCGATCTAATAGCAACTGGCAGGACCCGGCGCTGTGCGTCCTGCTCCCCCTGAGCCGTGAGACGATCGATGGACATCCAGGCCACGAATTTCCCTGCGCGTGACGATAGCGATCCTGATGTCGCCGGCCTCGAGTTGCAGCCCGATGCAGGGGTGCAGCACTGTCTGCAATTGCTCAGCGATGCCGGCTTGCGCCCGACGCGCCAGCGCCTGGCGCTCGGCCAGTTGCTGTTCCTGCGCGGTCATCGTCATGTCACCGCAGAGGGCTTGTTCGAAGAGGCAATGGCGGCGAACGCCTATCTGTCGCTCGCGACCGTCTACAACACGCTGAACCAGTTCACCGAGGCGGGCCTCTTGCGCCGGATCGCCGCCGACGGCATCAAGTCGTTCTTCGACACCGACACCTCGGTGCATCCGCACTTCTATCTCGAGGGCGAGGATGTGCTGGTCGACGTTGCCGAAGGCCTCGCCTTCACCAGGATTCCGGAGGCGCTTCCCGGCCACGAGATCGCGCGGCTCGACGTCATCGTCCATTTGCGCCGCAAGCGCGCGTAGCGCCGGGGTAAGAGCAGCCGCCTAGCGCAGTCCCGCGCGCCGGAATCCTTCCAGATAGTGCTCGCGATCCCCGTCATTGGCCCACGGCAGTTGCGTCGCGATCCAGTGCAGCGAGATGTCGGGCTGGGTGCGGCGGAGCTCGCCCAGCGCCGTCTCCGCAAGCGTTCCGTCGCCGGTCATGCCGGCGGAGACCGCGAGCACGCGGTAGGCGCCGGTGAGATCGCCACGATGGCGGATCGCCTCGCGCGCCTGTGCGATGGCCTCGTCATAACGGCGTTCGGTGAAGCGCGCATAGCCGGCGATGCCGTGATAGATCGCCAGCGACGGATCGCGCGGTGACAGCCGGATCGCCCTTTGCGCGGCCTCGAACGAATCCTTGGGACGTCCGGCATAGGACAGCGCCAGCGCGTAATAGCCCTGCGCCAGCGAGAAGTTCGGATTGAGCGCGAGCGCCTGCTCGAACTCGGACAGCGCGTCCCCGAGCCTGCGTGTCGAGAAGCAGACGCTGCCGAGCGCGACATGCGCCCAGGCATCCTCATGGTCGCAGCGCACCGCGGCCAGCGCGGCGGCCTCCGCCACCGGCGCCACGGTGGCGAGCTCGGCCCAGCCGAGGTGCACGCCCAACATGTAATTCGCCGCCTGCACCGACAGCGCCTGACCGTAATTCGGATCGATCCCGATCGCGCGTTCCAGCAGCGTCCGTGCGGTCTCGTGATCGTGCCGGGTCACGCGCCAATAATGCGACAGCGCCCGCATCAGCAGATCCCATGCGTCCAGGCTCGCAGGTCCCTTGCGTTGGGCGCGAAAGCTCTCGGCCGCGTGAATCTGCGGTTCGATCGCCGCGGCGATCGCGTTGGTGATCTCGTCCTGGACGGCGAAGACGTCGACCAGCTCGCGGTCGTAGCGCTCGGCCCACAGATGGCTGCCTGACGTGGCATCGTTCAGCTGCGCGGTGATGCGCAGCCGATTGCCCGCCTTGCGCACGCTGCCTTCGACGACGTAGCGGACGCCGAGCTCCTCCGCGATCTGCCTGAGGTGGACTGCGCGCCCCTTGTAGGTGAAGGACGAGTTGCGGGCGATCACCATGAACCAGCGCTGCTTCGACAGCGCCGTGAGGATGTCCTCGCTGATCCCGTCGCCAAAATAGTCCTGCGCGGGATCGCCGCTCATGTTCTCGAAGGCGAGCACCGCGATCGCCGGGCGGTCCCCCACGCGCGAGGGGGCGGGCCTGGCTTCGGCCGGCACGATTGACGCTGCCACATCTTCCCGGACCTCGCCGACGAAACGAAAACCCTTGCGCGGAATGGTCTTGATCAGCCGCTGCGTCGCGCCGTCGTCGCCGAGCGCCTTGCGCGCGGCGTTGATCCGGCTGTTTAGCGCCGAATCCGAGATGATCCGGTCGCTCCAGATCTGGCTGATCAGGTCATCCTTGCTGACCACACGCGCGCGTTGCGCGACGAGATAGAGCAAGAGATCGAACACCTGCGGCTGCAACGGCACGGCTGCCCCGCCGCAGGTCAGTTCCCGCAGGTCGCCGTCGAGCACGTTGTTTTCAAAGCGAAATCGCACGTTTCTGTCGTCTCAAGCAAAAATCAAAGTCGTCTCAGGCGAAAATCAACCGGTCGCGAAAGTCTGGAGGCGTCCGATCCGGCATGGTGCGAAGACCAAACAGTGTCGATGCCTCGGCACAACGGAGCGTTCTATGACCCAACTTGATCACCAGGTTCATTCCATCAGCCCGGAGGTTGCGGGCTCACGCATTTTCAAGTTCATCGCCTTTCTGTACGGAATTGCGGCATATCTCGTGTTTTTCGTCACCATTCTCTACGCCATCGGCTTCGTCATGGGGCTGGTGGTGCCCAAGACCATCGATACCGGAACCGACACGCCGACGGCCGAAGCCGTCATCGTCGATCTCCTCCTGATGTCGCTGTTCGCCCTTCAGCACAGCGTGATGGCACGCAAGCAGTTCAAGGCGTGGTGGACGCAGTTCGTCCCCAAGCCCGTCGAGCGCTCGACCTATGTGCTGTTCGCGAGCCTGTCATTGCTGCTCCTGTTCTGGCAGTGGCGCCCGCTGCCTGAGATCGTATGGAATGTCGAGAACCCGGATCTCGCCGTGACGTTGGTCACGCTGTCCTTCGCTGGGTGGATCCTGGTGTTCACCAGCACCTACCTGATCAATCATTTCGAATTGTTCGGATTGCATCAGGTGACCAACCATCTGGTCGGCAAGGAGATGACGCCGCCGCGCTTCAGGACGCCGCTGCTCTACAATTTCGTCCGCCATCCGATCTATCTCGGTTTCATCATTGCGTTCTGGGCGGCGCCGACCATGACCGCGGGGCATCTGCTGTTTGCGGTCGTCACCACGCTCTACATCTTCGTCGGCATCGCGCTGGAGGAGCACGACCTCGTCGCTCTCTTCGGCGACGAGTACCGGCAGTACAAACAACGGGTGTCGATGCTTATTCCCTGGCGCCGGTCACTCTAGCCTCGTCGCGGCATCGCGCGCGTCCGCCGAACGGAGGACGCTTGGCCGCGCCGGCTGAGGTATGCGAGCATCTCACATACCCGTCCCCTCAACGTCCCCCGGGGTGATGTCCCCCTTCACCCCGACACCTCTCCCCGCATTCCCATCGGTCCCGACATATTGTGGACGAGGAGCGGGGAGAGGATTTCTTCCTCTTCATCAAACGGAGACGACCAAATGAAACATGTCGGAAATTGCTTCTGTGGCGCGGTCACGATCGAGGTCACGGGCGCACCGGAGGCGATGGGCTATTGCCATTGCCGCTCCTGCCGCTCCTGGTCGGGCGGTCCGGTCAACGCCTTCAGCCTGTGGAAGCCCGAGGCCGTGCGCGTCACCGAAGGCGCCCAGAATGTCGAGACGTTTGCCAAGACGCCGCTCAGCCAGCGCCAATATTGCAAGAAGTGCGGCGGCCATCTCATGACCAATCATCCGCCGCTCGGACTGGTCGACGTCTTCACCGCAACCATCCCGACGCTCGCCTTCGCGCCCGGCGTTCACGTCAACTATGCCGAGACCGTGCTGCCGATGCGCGACGGCCTGCCCAAGCTGAAGGATTTTCCGGCCGAGTTCGGCGGCAGCGGCGAGATGATGCAGGAGTAGCGGCGCCGGGTGTTGAGAGGGCGGCAGCACGCCGCTCCTCTCTTCTTCGCGAGAGCGTTGGCAGATCAGCCGCCGCGCGATTCGACGACCTTGCGGCAGCTGTCCGAGAGTTTCGACTTGTTCTCGCGCAGGCAGGCATTCATCTGAGGGGGCTTGCCGATATGCTCAGCGCAGAATTTGCTGGCATCGCCACGGCAGGCCATTTGCTCCTGGACCGATGGACCGGATTGTGCAGCAGCGGGCACGGCGGAAGCGGCGAGCAGCAGCGCGGCAACAGCTGAAATCTTCATAAAGCACCTCTTTGGAATCGACGTTGGTCCCGACCGGGATCAATCGGGCCGGACCATCTCGCGAAGGCCGTGCACGGGTCCATGCCATGTTCATGGCGTCGGCCCGGTGTCCGGCCGCAGCAACCCCCATCTTCATGGCATGTATCCGCGCGCCGTCTTTTGTCATTCAGGCTGCACCTCGGCTGCGAAACCCGGTGATTGCATCGGGACGCCGAACGGGAAGCAGGAGAGCAAAGGATGTCGAAGAGAGCTGGAGCGCTGAGTGCGGGGCTGACGGTCATGGCGCTGGCGGGCGCGGCGATGGTGTCGCTGGGCACGAGCCCGGCACAGGCGGTGGTCTATTGCAAGACGGTCGGCGTGCCCAAGGGCTGCGTGGTGCGGCCGACGGCGGCGGTGGTGGTCGCGCCGGGAGCGCCGGTCGCAAGGGCCGCGGTCGCAACGCCCGGCGTCGGCGCGCCCGGGGTCGGCGTGCGCGCGGGAACGCCGATGAATCGCGGCGGCCCGGTCAATCGCGTCGGCGTGCGCTGATATTTCCATTCGATTGAATTGATTGCATCGCCTCGGGCCCAGGGCGCCCTGCGGACGAACCCCCGTCCTCCGCCGGCAAATCACCCGGCCCGTTCCCTCTCTCCGCGCGTCCCACACGTTCGGAGAGGGGGCTTTTCAGCCCGCAGCCGCGTCGCTGTCGGGAAAACGCTGCGGCAATTGCAGCCGCACCCGCGTGCCGGAAGCATCGGAACTCAGGTCTAGCACGGCGCCGCAGCGCGCGGCGCGGCTTCTCATGTTGCGCAAGCCGCGCGCGGTCTGGCCGGTGCGCCCGGCTTCGCCATTGCCGGCCAGTGCAAAGCCATGGCCGTCGTCGGTCACACTGATCAGGCCGTACGGCCCCTCGCTCGCATCGAGCGTCTCGATGGTGACCGCGATGCGGTGTGCCTGTGCGTGCTTGACCGCATTGGTCACGGCCTCGTCGAGGATGCGCACGATCTGGATGACGTGCCATGGCCTGAGTTCAGGGTGCAGCGGCAGGCCCTGCGGGGTCGCCACGCGCCAGTCGAGCGTAATGTCGTGCGGCCGCAATTGCGCGCTCGCGCGCTCGCGCCAGGAGCCGAGCGCGAGCATCAGGTCGCCGCCGATGTCGTCCATGGAATCGATGACGAGACGCAGATCCTTCAGCGCGGCACGGGCAGCGTCGGTGATGGTCGCGCCCTCATGGCCGCGCTCGGAGAGCGCGACGATGCTGACGAGCTGGCCGCCGAGGCCGTCGTGCAGGTCACGCATCAGCCGCGTGCGCTCATTGGCGAGCGCGGCGGCGCGCGCGCGCTCCTCTTCGCGGACGAAGCTCGCCTTCAGCCGCTCCTCGGCCTCGCGCACGCGCGTCACCAGCTGGCCGGCGAAGCTGTCGACCTGGTTCAAGGCGCGAGCGAAGCGCCAGGTCAACCCGGCCCCGATCGCGACCAGCATCGCCGAATAGGACAAGCGCGAGACGAAGATGCGTTCGTTGGCGACGATCTCGAACACCGTGAGCATGTCCTGGACCCAGCAGACCAGCACGATGGTGACGGCGCAGCCGATCGTGAAGCTTGCCGCGTCCTGCCGCCGGACGACCGCGGTCGCGGTCACGCAGGCCATCAGAAACAGGCAAATCCCGACGGTGGGGATGCCGAGCACCAGAAAGAGGATGCGCGGCAGCGGCGGGCCCCCGATCAGCCCGACCACGAACACGACGAGGCCCGGCACGAACAGCAGCATGCCGTAGCGCGGCCAGCGCCAGCCGAAGAACAGCACGCCGAACATGACGACCAACGCGCTCTCGATCGGCGCGGACGCCAGCAGCACCGCGGCAAGCCGCGACGTGGCGGCCGGAGGAACCGGCGGCGGTACGTACGCCTGCACCACGCCGAGCACCATCGCAGCCGCCAGCACGCCGTAGACCGGCTCGCGGCGCCGCATCAGCCACATGATCGCGAGGATGACGGCGAGGATCGACTGCCAGGCCGAAAACACCACGGGGAGGGTGACGAACAGCAGCGTGCGCGTCTCATAGGCTGGCCGCAAGGCGGCATCCGGCCCGACATAGACAGTGTCGAGAAAACCCTTCAACGGCCCCCACACGAACAGGCGCACCGTGATCTCGTTGGCGCCCTCGCGCAGCAGTGAGGCGGGTATCGCTGCGATCTGCGGCGTGTTGCGGTCGGGCCGGTTGGCATTGGCGTCGCGCCGGGAATCGAGCACGACGACGCCGTCGACGGCGACCTCCACCGCGTTGCTGAAGCGCGGCAGATAGACCGACCATCCCGATGCCGCTTCGCCGCGCCGGAACGTGAAGCTGCCGGTGTAGAGCGGTGGGTCGTCCAGGGAATAGCGCGACGCCGTGAAATGCGGGAGGTTCACGGGCAGCGTCGCGCCGTCCTGCCGCAGCGAAAACCCGTTCAGCGCAAAATCGTCGGGGTCGCTCGGCTGCAGCAGCCGCAGCCCGAGAATGGTGGCGATCACGATCAGGGCCTGCAGCAGCAGATAGGGCACGAGGCGCGAGGCGATCAGCCGGCGCCGCGGCCGCGTAGGCGCCTTCGTAGCTGCCTTGATAGATGCTTTGGCCGCGATCTCGCTCACAGCTTGATCAGGCCCTGCTGCACCGCCTCGAAGACCGCTTCGCTGCGCGTGTGCACCTCGAGCTTGCGATAGATGTTCTTGATATGGCCGGGCACGGTCTGCTTGGACAGGCCGAGATGGCTGGCGATCTCGGCATAGCTGAAGCCTTTTGCGATGCCCCAGAGAATGTCGATCTCGCGCGGTGTCAGCCTCGCCGTGTTGAGCGCCGGGCCGGGCGGCGGCTCCGCCGAATTTGGCGCGGCACCTTGGGTTCTGCGCACGATGAAGCGCGCGATGGAGGCCGAGATCGGCGAATGGCCGGCGACCAGATCGCGCACCGTGGTGGCGATGTCGGTGGGAAAGGCGTCCTTGAGCAGATAGCCGGTGGCTCCGACCGTGATCGCCGAGATCACGCTTTCCTCGTCCCCGAGGGCCGAGATCACCATGATCTCGGTGTCGGGGAAGCGCTGCCTCATCTCGCGGATCAGCTCGATGCCGTGGCCGTCGGGCAGGCGCAGATCGGTCAGCAGCACGCGGGGCGCGCCGCCGGCAAGCGCGGAACGGGCTTCGCCGAGCGTGCCGGCGCTGCGCACCTCGTAGCCGGCCTTGACCAGCGCATCCTGCAGCCGCCAGCAGGTCGGCGCGTCGTCCTCGACGAGGAGGATGGTGATGGCTTCACCCGTCTCGCCCTGTTCGGTCATGATCATGGTCCCGCGACCCGCGTGTCCCCCGCGGCGCAAGGGCAAGTTTAACCACCGGACGCAGGCAGCGACACCCATAATCATGGGGGCGGGAATGCCCCGTGTCCAAGTCGCGGCGCGGAGCGCTCCGAGGCGGGGGCCCGCTGGGTCTCAGTTGCTCGCCAGCGGTAATGACGGCTTGTCCGGCGGCATCGGTGGGGCCGGCAGGCGCTGGACCTTGATCTTCGCAGTGCCGCTATTGTTTCGGTAGAACAGATCGTGCGGTCCCTGGATCGCATCGAGCCAGGACGGGACCCACGACTCCGGAAGCAGCCGCGGGAATATCTGGACGGCGTCATTGACGTAGAAGAACAGCTCGCCGGACTCGGGCGCCACGAATTCGGCGACGACGCGGCCGGTCAACAGCTGCTTGGTCCAGACCTGGCCTGCCTCGGCGAGCGTGGCCGGCGGAATCGGTTCGAATTTGCCGAGTCCGTCGAGCCTGCCCTTGAATTCGGCCGTGTCGTCGAGCCGCACGGGGTACCTGTTGCGGCTCCTGCTGATGTCGTCCTCCGCGGGCAGGGTGGGCTTCATGCGGCGGGGAAATTCGTCGGCCGGCATCACATTGACTGCCTTGAGCGGCAGGTCGTTGATGCCTTTGCTGCCGACGCGCACCACGGGCTGGAACCAGTCCGCGGCGAACAGACGACGCTCCGGCAGCGCCACGTAGTGGTGCGGCTCGTAGGTCGCAAATCCGTTCACGCCGCTCATGATGGTACGGTCGAACCATGGCTCTTTGATCTCGAGAAAGACACGGTATTTGCGGCCCTTCTCGACGGCGAGCCCGCTCCACCAGCAAAAGTCCCTGATGTCGAACAACGCGCGCGCGTCGAGCGGCTCGTCCGTCACCGGCGCGCCGGTCTGGAACGCGGCAGAGCCCTTGGCCGCAGGCGGCGAGCAGACCGATCCGAAGGCGAGACGTGCGGTGAACAGGCTGCTCGACACGATTAGCGCGGCCGAGCCGAAGATCGCGATCAGGAAGACCGCAGGCACCAGTCCCCTGGTGATGACGTGCTGCGCCGGGCTGGCGTTCAGGCGCATCCAGTGTCCGAGCCGCATCAACGGCCCCGGCTTGTCGATGTGCTCCATGCTCGCCCTGCGGCGCGACGTGTTCCAGGCAAGACGTGCCCGCTCCTCGATGTCGTCACGCAACGTTCCGTTCTTGTGCCAGATCCACCAGGTGACGATCACCACGATCGAGGTCAGGAAGGGATAGTAGGTCGCGATGTTGAGCCAGGGGGCCGCATAGGACGGCAGCACGTCTCGCAGCAGATTGGTCAGCGGCGCCACCATCGCGCCCATCACCCAGTCGATATTGGTGATGAAAGACAGTGTGCCGGTGCCCTCCAGGGCGCGGTCTTCGGACCACTGCACCAGCGCGTGCGCGATCCACGGCCAGGCGGCGATCACGCCGGCCATGAACAAAAGCGAGAAATAGGCGACGCGCCGCCACCACACGGTGTCGCGCGTGAGGCTCGACATGGTGGCGTCGGGCGTGCTCATCGTGGTGAAGGCCCTGGCCTCCTCGGTACGACGCGGTCCCGTCGCCTTTTGCAGATAGGCGGCCTTCATGACCTCGCGCGCATGCTGCTCGTCGAGATTCTTGGTCTCTCCCTCAGAACGCAGCGGCAACCTCGTTCCGTCCGGCAGCAGCACCAGGCAGTTCGCCGGAAGCATGATAGGCGCGTAATCATCGCAGCCGAGCAGCATGCGCTCGATGACGGCGAAGTGCACGACCGGCAGCCCGCCATTCACGTCGCCGCCGAGGATCGGACGCGGCCCGTAGCGGTACAGCACCGCTGCGCCGCTGCGTGAATCATGCCGCGGCCCGAGCGCCGATTGATATTCCCTGAAATGCTCGATCTCGCCGTCCTGGAAGCGCAACCGGTCGCCGAGCTGCTCGACCATCCAGACTAGCGGCACGAAGGACAGCGTGGATTCAGGATAGCCGCCGCCGATATCGGAATGGACGCCCGTGAACCACACTTCCTTGACGATCTGCCCTTCCGCCAGATGGCTCTGGTCGATCCGCAGCGGATGGAAGGTGGTGCGTTCGTCGTCGAGCGCGAGCGCGTGACAGGCGTGCCTGACCTTGTGCGACAGCCGGTGATTGCGGAACGAGATCGGCCAGATCGCCCAGTCGATGGCGAGACGGAGCTCCTCGACCGGCACGCCGAAGGCCTCGACGGTGTCGAACAGGCCGAGGAATGCGATCTCGACCTCGCTGCGCCCGTTCATTTTGCTCCGCACCTCGGCATAGCTACGGTGCCCGCAAAGCCAGTGATAGACGAACAGCAGGAAGTCGCGGATCCAGCGCGTGACCCAGATCGTCGGCAAGCTCTTGGTCCAGGGCACGGTCTCGCGCCGATACTCGCGCCAGGCGGCTTTGACGTTGCGCCCCATCTCCGCGTGCGACACCGGCGTGTCGTCGATCTCCGCCGGCACCAGGCCCTGGCTCGCGATCAGCGCCGCCAGCGTGCGCGCGGTGAAGGCGCCGCGGCTGAAGCCGAAGATGTAGATCTCGTCGCCGGGTCGCCAATTCCAGCACAGGAAGCGATAGAGCTTGCGGACGTTGCCGGGGACGCCGATGCCGGTGGCGCCGTCGAGCGCGGCAAGCGGTGCCCAGCCGGCGGTGCCGACACCCTTGATGTAATGCGAGATCTGGTCCGGCTGGGTATGGTCCAAGGCCTCATACAGACGCCAGACGCTGGATTCCTGCTTGGTGAACGCATTGCCGGTGCCGTCGGCGAACAGCACCAGCTTGCGTCTTGGCAGGGCCGCGCCCGCGCCCCCGCCGGCATTCCCATCCCTGTCGCTGGGCGCGCGTTCCGGCCTCGGAGAATCGGCGTTCCCCCCGACATCATGATGCGTCATGGGCCCCTCCGGCAAATTCGACAAGGAAAGCGTCAGGCCAAACCGGGCATCATTTCCCGGAATCAATCAGTGGTTGAAATCTCTGACTCATGAAAATACAGGTGCATTCTGCGCACAGTCGCGTTCAGGTAGCAAGCGGGATCGTGCGGCGTCGCCGTGTCGGGTCGTCGCTGGCTGGCAGCGGCGATCCGGCAGGGCTGTTTCCAGCGGTCGTTGTCTCCGTGGCGACAGACTTGTGCTGGGATGGGCTGACGCCGTTACGAAAGATCCACCCGCGGCGGCGGATACCGGCGCGCCAGCATCGACAGCGACAGATCGCGCTCGTCCGCCGGCAGCTCCAGATAGGCCAGCACCAGCGGCCGCTTCCAGTCGCCGACGCCGAAATCCATCGCCATCCATTTCTGCGGCTCGGGGCCTTCGAGGCCCCGGACCCAGACGAAATAGCGGGGGAGGTCGTCGGCGTCCGTCCTGCGTGTCCTGGCCATCAAACTGTCCGCTGCATCACATCGGTTGCCACAGGATATAGGGATTGGCGCGGCGAAGTCGAAGGGCCTCAAGACGCGTAATCTCTCCTCCTCGTCATTGCGAGGAGCTCTTGCGACGAAGCAATCCAGACTGTTTCCGCTGATGCATTCCGGGATTGCTTCGCTGCGCTCGCAATGACGATGCGGATTCACATGGGAGAAACGAAGCTATTGAGCTGCAGGAGATGATTCTCGGCCGGAACAAGGTCTGTCTGGACACTCGCCGCTTGGTCATACAAGATTCTGGTTGACCGAAATTCGGAAATATCGTATGTGTCGCTCATCCCGGCCCAAGGATAAGGGGCGTTTCGCGATCGTCACGATGCGCGGGCCGGGTCGCGGTGGACGTGGAGTGCATCGGCGCGCCAGCAATCGCAGGGCGGGTTTGGCCTGTGAGCGGTTGAGCAGCGCGCACACGACCGGTGCGGTCCGCGTACGGCAAAAGCGTGTCGTCCTGACGCCCGGGGTCTGTGCGTCAAGCGGCCCGACCGGGCACGCGCGCCAGTCATCCGCAAGGCGACGGGGGCAATAGTGCATCGCTCCCCGGGGAGAGCGCGCCATAAGCCGTAAAACCATTGCGCAGGGAAAGGCCGGGATGTCCTGGGCTGCCCTGTATGCCGCTGTGCATTTGTCTTCGCAATTTGCGCGCAGCGGACCGCGGGTGCCAGCCGGCGCCCGGCCTTCCCTGCGCCCTTTCCAAGGAAGGGGCGTCAAGAGAAGCTCAAGACTCGGGCGTCATGCGTCGCGAGGCCGAAGAGGCGTGTCCTGTTACCTAGAAATTGAAGTGGGCACGCTGGTCCTGACGATCACCGCCACAACTCGCAGGTCGCCACGCGGTTGATGTCGGCGAGCCGGCGAGCGGCATTTCCGTGCAGATCGAGGCTTTCGACCAGCGTCAGCAGGCGCCGATAGGCGTCCTCGGCAATGTCGACCGGCAGCGGGGCCTCGTCAAAGGCCTCGACATAGCTGCCGACGACATCGCTGAGCAGGCGGCACAGGCCGCGCTGGGCGGGATCGTCCCGGCCGAGCGTCTCGAGCTTCTGCTGAAATGTCCGGAAGGTGCGCAGGCCGTGGTGCTGCTCTGAAAGCCACGCGTGCAGGTCGTTCATATGAGCTCCTTCGAGTTACGGAAGAAGCTACCGGTTTATACAGTGGAGATGAGGGGATGGCTAGGGAGGGGGGAGAGCGAGTGTGTTGAGCCAGTCCGCCTTCGCCAAGGCTTCGGCGCGACAGCCTTCGCCGCTTCGCATGGATATGGCTGCGCCCGGCTTGCCGAGCCGTAGCTGCGAAGCAGCGAAGGCTGGTGCCCCTGGCCGGAATCGAACCAGCACTCCTTGCGGAACTCGATTTTGAGTCGAGCGCGTCTACCAGTTCCGCCACAGGGGCCCTCGGTCGGCCCTTGCAGGGAGCGTCGCGAAGCCGGCGGACTATAGCCATGGACAAAGCGGGGTCAACCCGCGCCAAAGTGATGTCAGCCGTTCTCGACAGCCGCATGGAGCGGGTCTAGAGGCTTAGGAGCGACCTACCGGAAAGAGGCTGCCGTGACGACCCAGAGTGCCGCCATACCTGCGTTCAAGCCGGCTGCGAGCGGCGCTGCGCTGACGGCCTCGCTGCTCGTCACGCTGATTGCCGCGGCGACCATCGCGGGCGCCTGGTTCTTCCAGCTCGTGCTGGAGATCCTGCCCTGTCCGCTCTGCCTGGAGCAGCGCTACGCCTATTATCTCGCGATTCCGCTCGGTGCGCTCACGGCGCTGGCGGCGCGGAGCGGCGCGCCGCGGCCGCTGCTGCTGGCGGGGCTGGCGATCCTCGCGCTGGCAACGCTCGCCAATACCGGTCTCGGCACCTACCATTCCGGTGTCGAATGGGGTTTCTGGAAAGGGCCGACCGATTGCTCCGGTCCCGTCGTCAATCTCGGCAATGCCGGCGATCTGTTCTCAAAGCTCGACACCGTGAAGGTGGTGCGTTGCGACGAGGTGCAGTGGCGCTTCCTCGGCCTCTCGCTCGCCGGCTACAACGTGCTGATCTCGCTGCTCATGGCCGCGATTGCCGCGTGGGGATTTGCGAAGACGGCGAGAGGCTAGGTCAGCTGCCGTAGGGTGGGCAAAGGCGCGCCCTTCGCGCGCCGTGCCCACCATCTCGTAGTGATAAGGTCGAAAGAGAACGTGGGCACGGCGCTATGCGCCTTTGCTCGCCCTACGAGAGCGGAGTTCGCGAGGCGCACCGCGCGCCGTCAATCATCCACATCGTCCTGCGTGCGTCCGAACAGATGCACGATGCCCGGTGTTGCGATCGTCACGAACACGAAACGCGACAAATGGTGGGCCCCGACGAAGATCGGGTCGATGTGCAGCGTCAGCGCTAAGGCCAGCATGGCATCCATCGCGCCCGGTGCGAAGGCGACCACGGCGTCGGAGAATCTGACCTGAGTGGTCAGCGCCACGATGCCGACGAAGATGGCGGAGACGGCGATTGCGACCGTGAACGAGCCCAGCGCCGCGTTGAGGTGGCCGGCCAGTGTCTTGATCCGCATCCGCGCGAAACGGCTGCCGATCAGCGCGCCGATGCCGACCAGTGCCACGCCGCGCACCCAGTCCGGCAAGCCGCCCTCGACCCAGCCGGCGCCATGCAGCACGCTGGAGGCGATCATGGCGCCGAACATCCAGCTCGCCGGAAACCTGATCAGGCGCAGGACCAGCGCCATGGCCAGCGAGGCCGCGACCAGCTCGACGAGATCGAGCGGCGAAGCGATCGTCGTCGCCAGCGACGGCGCGGCCGAGGGGGCGACGCCTGCAAACGCGAGCACCATCGGCAGGGCCGCGGTGAGGATGATGACGCGCATGGTCTGCACCACCGCGATGCCCGGCAGGTCGGCGCCGCGCTCGACCGCCAGGATCGTGATCTGCGACAACGCGCCGGGGCTGCCGGCCAGGAAGGCCGAGGTGCGGTCCCAGCCATGGATGCGCTGGAGGTAATAGCTCGAGCCGAAGGTCGAGCAGAAGGTCGCGAGAGCAAGCAGCCCGATGGTGAGGGGATATGCGCCGACCTGCTGAAGCAGATGGCGCGAGACCACCGAGCCCAGCGAAATGCCGAGCAGCACCAGCACGGTCTGGGTCAGGAGCGGCGGCAGCGCGAGCTGGCGCCCGGCGATCGCGGCGATCCCGACCGCGATCATCGAGCCGGAGATCAGCCCGCCGGGAAGGCCGGCGAGGAGAAACACAAGGCCGCCGGCGGTGCCGATGACGAGCGTCTCCGCCGTGCTCAAGATCTTGGCACGGCTCGGCCATTCAAACGACAGGGAGGCGGCGATTTGCTTCACGCCACCTTATCGCAAATCAGCGAGAGGCGCACAATTGCAGGCTCGTCATGCCGCAATGCGCGCGCCTCTCGCGAGAAGCTCGCCGAAGATCGTGTCGGAGGCTACTTCTTGTCCGCAGCCGGCGCGGCGGTGCCCGCCTTGGCGGTCTTGATGCATTCGGAGCGGAATTTCTTGCGCTCCTTGCCGTGCAGGCCCTTGGCGTCGGCCTGCTTGGAGCATTCGAGCGACTCCGCCGAGCGCTCCTTCGGGGCTTTCTTGTCGGCCGTGGCGGCAGGTTCGGTCTTGGCAGTCGGCGCGGCGGTCTGCGCGAAGGCAGTGCCGCCGGCGAGCAGGGAGGCGAGGGCGACGGCGGCGAGGCGAGAGGCGAGGGTCATGGTGTTGCACTCATCTTGCGAGAATTGCGAAGGGCTGCGAACGTCGGCTCGCATTGCTGAACGCGACATGAATAATCTGAACGGCGCCGTTACTATATTTTGGCGGCCGGGAGCCATCGCTTCCTTGTCGCAAATGGCCGGCACGCTAGGATAGCAATTCTTGTTTCACTTCCCCTCGGGGGAAGACCAAGGAGGAGACCTAAGGATGACCATTCAATCAAAAATGCTGTGCGCGATTGCGTTGTCGGGATTTGCTGCGCTCTCGGTATCGGCGCCGGCGCAGGCGCTGACGTCGCAGGAGTGCAGCGCCAAATACCAGGCGGCCAAGAAGGACGGCTCGCTCGGCACCATGAAGTGGAATGACTTCCGCAAGGCCCAGTGCGGTGCGGATGCAACGCCGGCCGCCGCCGCGCCGGCTGCTCCTGCACCGACCGCGGCTGCGCCCGCCGAGCCGAAGCAGGCCAAGAAGGAGGCGGCCCCCGCCGCCGCGCCGACCCTGCCGGCGGGACCTGCGATCTATCCGAACGCGATCGATCCGAAATATGCCAAGGAGACCCCGGGCAAGGGGCGCCTGCACACCTGCGTCGACCAGTACAACGCCAACAAGACCACCAACGGCAACGGCGGCATGAAGTGGATCCAGAAGGGCGGCGGCTACTACAGCGAATGCAACAAGAAGCTGAAGGGCGCTGCCTGAGCTTCGAATCGATACGAAGGCCGGAGCACCGCTCCGGCCTTTTCACTTGATTTTGAGTTGGAGCATTATCTTTCGGAAAACCGCTGCACACTTTGCGCTCACGCGGCCCTTCGGGTCCGGATCATGCTCTAGGCGAGCAGCTTCTCGGCCGATTTCGCCACCAGTTGCGATCGCTTGCGCGGGCCGCGCTCGACGAACAACAGGCTCTGGCCGAAGATGAAGCAGTAGAACAGGAAGGCCTGCGCCTCGGCCTCCTCGGGTGCAAGCCCGGTCGCGCGATAGAGCTCGGCCACGTGCTTGAGCCGCGCTGCGTCCACGCTCGCCACGGCGGCCGCGGCGCGCTCGTCGGAGCGGGCCCATTGCCGGATCGCGAGCTCGATCGCCATGGCTTCCGGATTGAGCCGCTCGGAGTAGAGCTGGATCACCGCCTTCAGCCGTTCGCGGGGCTGTTGGCCATCGAGGCGCGTCTGCTGCGCGATCGACGCGGCCCGGCCCTCGCGCCAGCGCTGCAGCATGGCGTCGAGCAGCGCGGCGCGGTCGGCGAAGCGGCGGTAGAAGCCGCCCTTGGTGACGCCGAGATTCTTGGCAAGCACCTCGACCCTGACACCCTCGACCCCCGAGCGGGCGAGCTCGGCAAACCCCGCCTCGACCCAGACATCGCCCTTGCCGTCGCTCATGAATGAAGCCTCTCGAACTCTTGATACGGTGCCGTATTGCTAACGCGTCTCGTGGCTGATACGCTACCGTATCAATCAATAAACAACGAGGGCGGAAAATGGCGATGGAGCAGGAGGCGACCTATCGCGGCACGGTCTATCCGTGGCAATGCGACCATGTCGGCCACATGAACATCATGTGGTATGTCGGCAAATTCGACGAAGCCAACTGGAATCTATTCGCCCGCCTCGGCCTCACGCCGAGCTATTTGCGCTCCTCCGGCCGCGGCATGGCCGCCGTGCAGCAGAACATCGCCTACAGGCGCGAGCTGCTCGCCGGCGACATCGTCGAGATCCGTAGCCATCTGCTCGAGGTGCGTGACAAGTCGATCCGCTTCCGGCACGACATGACGAATGCCGAGACCGGCGAGATCGCGGCGATTTGCGAGATCACCGGCGTGCACATGGATCGGAGCCAGCGCAAATCGGCGCCGTTCACGGATGCCGTCCGCGAGATCGCTCTTCGGCATCTCGCCGAGCCGGCCGAGGCCTGAGCCATGGCTGCGTTCGAGCCGAAGAACCCGGGCTATCGCGCGGCTGCGATCGCCATGTTCGACGGCCAGCCGGCGACGCACACGCTCGGCATCGTGATCGTCCGCCTTGCACCGGGCGAGGCCGAGCTGGCGATGCTGCATTCCGCGGCCTTCACTCAGCAGAACGGGTTTGTCCATGCCGGCATCATCACCGCCGGGCTGGACAACGCCTGCGGCGTTGCCGCCTTCACCCTGATGCCGCGCGAGGCTGATATCCTTACCGTCGAGTTCAAGACCACGCTGCTGGCTCCGGCTAAAGGCGAGCGCTTCGTCTTCAAGGCCGAGGTCGTCAAGCCCGGCCGCACGCTGACGTTCTGCGAGGCCAGGGCGTTTGCCGAGCACGAGGGCAAGACCACGCTGATCGCAACGATGACCGGCACGTTGATGGCGATGCTGCCGCGCATTGCAGCGCCGCCCGCGGCGAGTGCGTCCGGCGCATAGCCTGGCGGTCACGCTGCTGGTGCGATGACATCGCCGTCGCGACACTCTATCTATATGACGAGTAACAATTCCCGGTCCCGACCGTATTCAGGGAAATGGGACCGAAACGGGACGAGATATGGCTGGATTTGGGACTAAGGGCCTTGCGCCGACGCGGCGCGCGGCGTTGACGTTGATCGGGGCGGGCGCCCTCGCACTGACGGGCGCCTCGGCGCGCGCGGCGACCGACGACAACGAGGTGCTGACCGAAGCCAAGGTGCTGCGCGATCCCGACACGCCCGTCGCCGGCAATCCCAACGGTAACGTCACCATCGTCGAATGGTCCGACTACAATTGCCCCTATTGCCGCAAGCTCGAGCCCGAGCTGCGCCAGGTCGTCCAGGACGACGGCAAGGTGCGGCTGGTGATGAAGGATTGGCCGATCCTCGGGCCGGTCTCCGTCACCGCGGCGCGGACCGCTCTTGCGGCAAAATTTCAGGACAAATACCATCAGGCCCATGATGCCTTGATGGGCGTCAGCTCGCGCCTGACCGAGCCGCGCATCAACGAGCTGCTTGCCGCCGCTGGCCTCGACATGGATCGCCTGAAGCGCGATCTCGCCGGCCATGGCAGCGATATCGACGCCCTGCTCAAGCGCAACAACGAGCAGGCCGAAGCCTTCGGTTTCAGCGGCACCCCGTCTTTCATCGTCGGCAAGTACCGCGTCCCCGGCGTGCTCAGCATGACCGAGTTCGAGCAGGTCATCGCCGATGCGCGCAAGGCCAAGATGAACTGAGGCGCATCGGTCGGTAGCCAACGCAAAGGCGCCGCCGCGGAGCTCGCGACGGCGCCTCGTTCATGATGGGCGTTGTTACTTCGACGAGATCCGGACCCAGTCCTTGTGCGCGCGGTCGCGCAGCGCATCCCAATCCGCCTTCGCGACATCCCAGTTCACGATGGTGCGATTGGTGGTCGCGACCTCGCCATTGGCGACGGACGAGGTCTGCATGGAGTCATAGACATACACGCCGCCGGCAAGCAGCAGCGCGCCAAGGATCATTCCGAAAAAAGTCTGCATTTGCGAACCTCCGGTGGGCCAGCAATAACGTCGGCCCGGAGCGATGGTTCCGCGGCAGTGCGGCGCGGATAAGGACGGGTTGTTCACCTCGCGTTCAGCCACTGCACCAGCTCCGCGTTGATCTCGCGCGGATAGGTGTGGCTGAGGTCGTCGATCTCGCGATAGGTGACATCAGCGCCGGCCGCTGCGAGCGCGGCCTGGGTCTGGCGCGCGGTCTGCACCGGAAACATCCAGTCGAGCTTGCCGTGGGTGATGAAGATGGGCAGCCCCTGCAGGCGCGCGGCGTCGGCCATCTCCGCCATCAGCGGATGGAAGGTTGCCGAGACCGGCGCCAGATGGGTGAAAGGCGAGGCGCCGTCGAGGCCGCTGACGTAACTGAAGGTGCCGCCGTCGCTCATGCCGGTCAGCAGCATGCGCGAGGCGTCAATGCTCCAGCGGCTGCGCACGGTTTCGAGGATACGCATGAGGTTAGGCGTATCGGCATCATCGCCCATCAGCGCCCAGGTCGGACCGGTCGCGGTTGGCGCCACCAGAATCGTGCCAAGGCTGCGGGCGTCGCGCAACCAGCTCCACAGGAAACCGCGTCCGTTGCCGCTGCCGCCATGCAGCGCCATCACCAGCGGCATGGCGCGCTCGGGCGTATAGTCCTCGGGCACATAGACCGAGAAGCCGCCGCGGCTGCCGGGTTCGTTGTGATCGTGGAAGATGCCGGTATTTTCGCTCGCGCCGACGTCGAGCCGCGACAACAGATCCGCATTTTCGCGATTGGCGGTGTTGAGGAAGAAGCTGCTTACGGGAGGAAATTGCATCGCCAGGGGATAAAGCGCCTCCTGCGCGCGCGGCACGTGGCGCAGCGCGCGGAAGACAGCGACGAGATCGCCATTGCCGCGCTCGACCTCGCGGATCCCGGCAAAGGCGGCGAGCGTCTCGCCGCAGGCGCGATCGAACCGCTCGCGGAGGCCCGCGAACTGCTCCGGCCACTCTCCAATAGCCGCGTGTGCCGTTTGCAGCGCCTCATCCGGTGCGCCGATCGCGTTCATCACGGTAGCGAACGCCGGCGGATGCAGATGGCGTTGGAAGAAGCCGAGCGCTTCCAGCGCATTGAGCAGCGGCGGCAGCACGGCCACGATGTCGTCGATCACGGCCTCGCTCATCGCGGCTTCCTTCAGCGTGGGATCAATGCAGCTTCGGTGCCTTCAAGAGCTTGAAGCGATCGGTGGAGGTCACCGTGACGTCGAAGGTGACGCCTTGGTGGTACACGGTCAGCGGCACGTCGACGCCGGCGGTGCCGAGCGCCCACATCTTCTTGTAGAAGGCGGTCTGGCTCGTGACCTTGTCCCCGTTCACGGCGAGGATGATGTCGTCGGTCTTGAGCTCGGCGCGCGCGGCAGGGCCGTTGGGGGAGATCCCGATTACGACCAAGCGGTTGTCGATCTCGGTCGAGTAGAGCCCGAGCCAGGGGCGCGCCGGCTTGTTGACGCGACCGAACTTGCGCAGATCGTCCAGGATCGGCTTCAAGAGGTCGATCGGCACGACCATGTTGACATGCTCGGCCTTGCCGTCGCGCTCGCGCTCCAGCTGAAGCGAGCCGATGCCGATCAGCTCGCCGCGCTCGTTGAGCAGCGCCGTGCCGCCCCAGTTCGGATGCGCGGGATAGGTGAAGACGGCTTCGTCCAGCAGATATTCCCAATAGCCGGCGAACTCCTGCTTGGCCACGATCTGGCTGGCGACCGAGCGCGTGCGGCCGCCGGCGCCGCCGACCACGACGCGGTCGCCGATCCCGGCTTCCGCCGAACTGCCGAGCGGCAACGGTTCGACGTCGAGCTCACCGAGGGCTTGCACCAGGCCGAAGCCGGTTTCGGAATCGAAACCGAGCGCATGGCCTTCGACCACCCGCCCATCGCCGAGGTGCAGCCACACCGATTCCGCCTCGGTGATGAGATAGCCGATGGTGAGCACCAGTCCGTGATCGATCACGACGCCGTTGCCGGCGCGTTCGGTGCCCAGCGTCTCGGCGCTGAAGGCGTCCGGCGGGACGATGGCGTGCAGGCCAACGACGGATGCGAGCGCGCGGTCGAGATCGAAACCGTAGTCGCCCGCACGCGGCTGATTGGCCGGCGGCACTCTCCATTCGGTCAAAGCGGGCATGGAGTTCTCCTGGTCTTTCCTTGGCGCTTTGACATACCTCTCGCGCACGAGAAGCGCCGCGCTAAATCAAAGACAATCTATGCCGCAAACGCCCCTCTTTAAAGACCGCCATGCCTGGGTCGGTCGGGAAATGCAGAAATTCTGGACCGATCGTGCCTTGTGGGTCCCGGTGTCCGCGCGAAAAGACGTTGTCGACCCAGAGTGGCAAGCGTATCGTTCGCGGTCTGTGGAACAAGCCATGAGCGATGACAAGAATTTCGATCGGCTAACTTTGGAAAATGCACTGGCCGAGCTGGGCCGCAGGGCCTTCGCTGCAGGCCGCACCGTCGAAATCGTCGTCTACGGCGGATCGGCCCTCCTGCTGACCTTGAATCGGCAGATCAACACCGGTGACGTCGATGCGGTGTTTGAAGGAAACAAGGATTTCATCAAGCGGCTTGCGGCCGAGATGGCGGAGGAGTTCGGCTGGGACGAAAACTGGTTGAACGACGGTGTGAAGGGGTGGTTGAGCAAGAGAGACGCGGATCCTGACGTAAAGGCTCTATTCAAGACCTACCCCACCGAGGATCAGCCGGGCCTCCGCGTCTATACCGCCAGACCGGAATACTTGTTTGCCATGAAGTGCCGGGCGATGCGTGTCGGCGGTGTCGAAACGAATTCGGACATTGACGACATCAAGCTCCTCGCCCGCGCGATAGGCATCAAGAACAGCCAGGATGCACTCACGTTGGTCGAAAAATTCTATCCGCAGAATGCGCTTCAACCCAAGACCCGATTGGGTCTCGAGGAGATTTTCTCAAATCTCGAGACTGGGCCCGAAGATGACCACACGCCTCCGTCGAGCCAACCATGAGCCTGTTCGGCAAGAAGCCCGCAACGCTGGGTGACGTCGTTCGCCGCGTACAAGCTGGCGAGCAGAAGTTCGACCCGTCGCTCCGCGAATTTCTCGATTGGTTCTACATGAACCCGAACGCACGCCAGCAGGCCATCGAAGAACGACCCGCTTCCATCGACGCTGTGCACGACGCCTATACGGCGGCCGTGGCAGAGCACCTTGCGCGCGTTTACGGATTACAAATACCGGAATGGACCGAGGTTCACGGTAATGGGCTTCGCGAGCCCTTCTTCGCAGGCGGTCTACAATCTCTGAAGGGGGTGCTGGTTGCCGAGAGTCCGACGGCCTTCCGGCGACGCCTCCTGTTCGTAAGCAAAGACGCGCTCTCGAGGCCGAGAATGTAGCGCCGTAGGGGCGGTCGCCTTGGGCCGCGCTGTGAGACCCTGTCGGGCCGCATGGCTGGTGTCCCTGCCGCTGCTAGGCGGCCCCTCCCTAAGCTGCTAACCATTGCCGCTTCGTTTGACCAAGGGATCACGGACCGAAGCAATGGACAACCGCAGCGACATCTGGCGTGGCGTCGACACGATCAAGGGGCGTTTCATCGACCTCAGCGACAAGGTCTGGGGCATGCCCGAGGTGTGCTACACCGAGGCGCGGTCCGCCGCCGAGCATCTCGCCGAGCTGCGTCATCAGGGTTTCCGCATCACCGAGAACGTCGCCGGCATTCCGACGGCGGTGATGGGCGAGTGGGGCGAGGGCGGTCCGGTCATCGCATTCATGGGCGAATATGACGCCCTTCCCGGTCTCAGCCAGGAAGCGGGTGTCGCCGAGCATCGTCCGATCGAAGCCGGTGGGCACGGCCATGGCTGTGGTCACAATCTACTGGGTTCCGCCGCGCTGCTCGCCGCGACCGCGGTGAAGGACTGGCTTGCCGAAAACAAGGTGCCTGGTCGCGTGCGCTATTATGGCTGCCCCGCTGAAGAAGGCGGCGCAGCAAAGGCGTTCATGGTGCGATCCGGCGCGTTCGAGGACGCCGACATCGCCATCACCTGGCATCCGCACAGCTTCTGGGAGGTCGCGGTGACGCCGTCGCTCGCCAACACGCGCGCGGATTTCATCTTCACCGGTCGCACCTCGCATGCCGCGGCCTCGCCGCATCTCGGCCGCTCCGCGCTCGATGCGGTGGAGTTGATGAATGTCGGCGTGAACTACATGCGCGAGCACATGCCGAGCGATGCGCGGGTGCATTACGCGCTGCTCGACACCGGCGGCATTGCGCCGAACGTGGTGCAGGCCCATGCGCGGGTGCGCTATTCGATCCGCGCCCGTGACCTTCCCGGCATGAACGAGCTGGTCGGACGTGTGAGCAAGATCGCCGAGGGCGCGGCGCTGATGACCGAGACCAAGGTCGAGATGAAGATCATCTCCGCGGTCTCCAACATCCTGCCGAACACGCCGCTGGAGCAGGCGCTGCACCGGGTCATGGAAGAGCTCGGACCGCCGCATTTCGACGATGCCGACAAGGGCTTTGCCAGCCAGATCCGCGCGACCTTGAGCGACAAGGATATCGCGTCGGTCTATTACGCGATCGGCATGGAGCAGACCGATCGGCCGCTGGCCGACTTCCTGGTGCCGCTCGATGCCAAGCGCAACCCGCTGGTCGGCTCGACCGACGTCGGCGACGTCAGCTGGGTGGTGCCGACCGTGCAGGTTCACGCCCCCACGGTTGCAATCGGCACGCCGTTCCACACCTGGCAGGTGGTGGCGCAGGGCAAGAGCCCGCATGCCCACAAGGCCATGGTGCAGGCCGCCAAGGCGATGGCCGGTCTCGGCATCAAGGCGCTGACAGATCCGGAACTGATCAAGGCGGCCAAGGCCGACTTGAAGAAGCGAACGGCCAAGACGCCGTATGTCTGTCCGCTGCCGGATCACGTCGAGCCGCCGCTCGACATGTCCGTCGCGTAGAATTTCGCCTCCACACTTCGTCTGATCCTGCGAACAAATTTTCCGCAGTGCAGCGTGCAATCCAGCATGTTTTGATGCTGGATTGCCGAACGGATGGGCTGCAGAACACAGTTTTGCCCAACAGACAGCCAGAAGACCGTTTGCATACACACGGTCCCAGTTGACGCGCCCCCCATTCGGTGTGCCATCTACTGCCAGCTAATTGGGCGGCCGCCTCTGACGGCCGTCTTCATCACGATGGGAACCAGACGGGGGACAACCATGCTGGATAAAGAACTGCGTTCGATGATCGGCCAGGTGAAGGACGGACGGATGGATCGCCGCGCCTTCATCACGCGCATGGCCGCGGTCGGTCTCACTGCCCCGCTGGCCAACCAGATCCTCGCGCTCGGCGGCGTCGCCATGGCCGAGGGCGCCTCGACCTACAAGCCGACCAAGCGTGGCGGCGGTGGTGCGCTGAAGCTGCTGTGGTGGCAGGGCCCGACCTTGCTCAATCCGCATTTCGCCACCGGCACCAAGGACCAGGACGGTGCGCGCTTGTTCTACGAGCCGCTGGCCTGTTGGGATCCCGACGGCAACATGAAGCTGGTTCTCGCCGCCGAAATTCCCTCGATCCAGAACGGCGGCCTGGCCGCCGACGGCAAGTCGGTGACCTGGAAGCTCAAGCCCGGCGTTAAATGGCATGACGGCGCGCCGTTCACGGCCGACGACGTCGTGTTCAACTGGGAATACGCCAAGGATCCCGCGACCTCCGCGCTGACGATCGCGACGCTCCGCGACATCACGGTGGAGAAAGTGGATGACCTCACGGTCCGCATCCTCTTCAACAAGCCGACGCCGTTCTGGGCCGACGCCTTCGTCGGGGCGCCCAACACCATTATCCCGAAACATCTGTTCAAGGACTATATGGGGTCCAAATCGCGGGAGGCGCCGACCAACCTCTCGCCGGTCGGTACCGGCCCCTACAAGTTCGTCGAGTTCAAGCCGGGCGACCTCGTCCGCGGCGTGCTCAACCCCGATTATCACATGCCGAACCGCCCCTATTTCGACTCGGTCGAGATGAAGGGCGGCGGCGACGCCGTCTCGGCCGCGCGCGCGGTGATCCAGACCGGCGAATACGATTTCGGCTGGAACATCCAGGTCGAGGACGACGTGCTGTTGCGCCTGGAGAAGGGCGGCAAGGGCAAGACCGTCTATGCGGTCGGTGGCGACACCGAGTTCATCGCGCTGAACTTCACCGATCCCAACACCGAGGTCGATGGCGAACGCTCCTCGATCAAGACCAAGCACCCGCTGTTCTCGGATCCGGCGGTGCGCAAGGCGCTCTCGCTGCTGATCGATCGCGAGTCGGTCAAGAAGGCGATCTATGGTCGCGCCGGCCGCACCACGGCCAACTTCCTCAACGGTCCCGAAAAATTCGTCTCCAAGAACACCTCGTGGGAGTTCAGCATCGAGAAGGCCTCGAAGATCCTCGACGAGGCCGGCTGGAAGCCTGGCGCCGACGGTATCCGCGAGAAGGACGGCAAGAAGCTGAAGCTGCTCTACCAGACCTCGATCAACGGTCCGCGCCAGAAGACCCAGGCAATCGTCAAGCAGGCCTGCCAGAAGGCGGGCATCGACGTCGAGCTGAAGTCGGTCGTCGCCTCCGTGTTCTTCTCGTCCGACGTCGGCAATCCCGATACCTATTCCAAGTTCTACGCCGACATGGAGATGTTCCAGATCCCGCTGAGCCAGCCCGATCCGTCGCAGCACATGCGTCGCTACCTCTCGACCCTCGTCGCCACCAAGGAGAACAAGTGGCAGGGCACCAACTTCCCGCGCTGGGTCAACAAGGAGTACGACGCAACCATCCAGGCTGCGGACGGCGAGATGGATCCGGTCAAGCGCGCTGCGCTCTACATCAAGGCCAACGACCTGATGTACCAGGACACCGTGTTCATCCCGGTGCAGCATCGCCTCAAGGTCGAGGCAGCGGCCAACAATCTGCGCCCGGTCGTGTCCGGCTGGGCCAACGAAACCGACAATCTGTTCGACTGGTACCGCGAGGAATGATCCCCCAACTCTAGACGGGGCCTTACCTCATGAGCCAATACGTCCTGCGTCGCCTGATGATCGCGATTCCGAGCCTGCTCGGAATCTCGGTCGTGCTGTTCGTCGTGCTCGCGCTCGCGCCCGGCGATCCTTTCTCCGAGCTGGCGACCAACCCGAACGTGCCGCCCGAGGTACAGGCGGCGCTCCGGGCCAAGTTCGGTCTCGACGATCCGATCCACCTTCGTTACCTGCACTGGCTCAACGCCATGCTGCACGGCGACTGGGGCTTCTCCTTCGTCAGCCGGATGAACGTCGACACGCTCATCCTGCAGCGCCTGCCGGCCACGCTCTACGTGATCGGCTCGGCGCAGATCCTGGCGCTGCTGATCGCGATTCCGGTCGGCGTCTATGCCGCCACCAAGCCCTATTCGCTGTTCGACCAGATCGCCAACACGCTCGCCTTCGTCGGCTTCTCGCTGCCGACCTTCTTCACCGGCATCCTGTTCATCCTGATCTTCTCGGTCACGCTGGACTGGCTGCCGTTCGTCTACACCACCGACATCAAGGGCACCGGCATCCACTGGGTGCTGGAGATGATCCGTCAGGCGATCATGCCGGTGGCGGTGCTCGGCCTGTTCCAGGCGGCGTCGATGACGCGTTTCGTGCGCTCGGCGATGCTGGACGTGATCCGGCTCGACTATGTCACCACCGCCCGTGCCAAGGGGCTCGGGCAGGCCAAGGTCATCGTCAAGCATGTCATGCGCAACGCCATGATTCCGGTCGTGACGTTGATCGCGCTGCAGATGCCCGCGGTGTTCGGCGGCGCCATCGTCACCGAGCAGATCTTCCGCATTCCCGGCATCGGCTCGCTGCTGATCTCCTCGATCCTTTCCAACGACACGCCGGTGGTGATGGCCGTCACCTTCGTCTTCGCGTGTCTGGTCGTGCTGTTCAATCTCATCGCGGACGTGCTTTATGGCTGGCTTGACCCTCGCATCTCCCTCCGCTGAGCGGCGCGTCTACTCGCCCTGGCGCGAGACGTGGCGGCGCTACAGCCGCCACAAGCTTGCCGTGGTCAGCGCGTTCCTGCTGCTCGTTCTGATCCTGGCAGTGGTGCTCGGCCCCTTCATCTGGCGGGTCAAGATCGACGACATCGACATCGTCGCAGGCATGCAGGGGCCTTCGCCGGCGCATCCCTTCGGCACCGACGATCTCGGGCAGGACATCCTCGCCCGCATGATCTATGGCGGGCGCATCTCGCTCGCGGTCGGCCTCGCCGCGATGCTGGTCTCGGTCTTCGTCGGTGTGTTGATCGGCGCGCTCGCCGGCATGTCGCGCGGTGCGCTCGGCCACGGGTTGATGTGGCTGACCGACCTCTTCCTGTCGCTGCCGCAATTGCCGCTGCTGCTGCTGCTGATCTATCTGTTCCGCGACGGTCTGAAGGCCGCGTTCGGTCCGGAGGGCGGCATCTTCATCCTGATCGTGCTCGTGATCGGCGGCCTGCGCTGGATGCCGGTGGCGCGGCTCGTGCGCGCCCAGTTCCTGTCGATCCGCGAGAAGGAATTCGTCGAGGCCGCGCGGGCGCTCGGGGCGAGCCCGGTGCGGCAGGTGGTGCGTCACATCCTGCCCAATGCGCTCGGTCCGGTGATCATCGCCGGCACCATCGACGTCGCCGCCGCGATCATCGCGGAATCGACGCTGTCCTTCCTCGGCCTCGGCTTCCCGCCCGACACGCCGACCTGGGGCCGGCTGCTGTATGATGCCAAGGACTTTCTCGACATCGGCCCGCACTGGGCGCTGTTCCCGGGCGGCGCGATCTTCATCGCGGTGGTCGCCATCAACTTCATCGGCGACGGCCTGCGTGACGCGCTCGATGCGCGACGGGTGATCTGATGGCGCCGCTGCTCGAGATCAAGGGACTGAAGACCCACTTCTCCACGGACGACGGCATCCTCCAGGCCGTCGACGGCGTCGACATCTCCATCAACCGGGGCGAGACGCTCTGCGTGGTCGGCGAATCCGGCTGCGGCAAGACCGTCACCGCGATGTCGATCCTGAAGCTGATCGCGATGCCGCCGGGCCGCATCGCGGCGGGTCAGATCATCTTCGAGGGGCGCGATCTCGTGCCGCTGACCAGCAACGAGCTCGACGAGATCAGGGCCAAGGAGATCGGCTTCATCTTCCAGGAGCCGATGACCTCGCTCAACCCGGTGCTCACCGTCGGCGAGCAGATCGCCGAAAGCCTGCGCCGCCACGAGGCCGTGACCAGGAAGCAGGCGCTCGATCGCACCATCGAGATGCTGAAGCTGGTGCAGATCCCCAACGCCGAGGGCCGGGTGCACAACTACCCGCACCAGTTCTCCGGCGGCATGCGCCAGCGCGTGATGATCGCGATGGCGCTCGCCTGCAAGCCGAAGCTGATCATCGCCGACGAGCCCACTACTGCGCTCGACGTGACCATCCAGGCCCAGATCCTGGACCTGCTCCAGGACATGAAGGAGCGCTTCGGCATGGCGGTGATGCTGATCACCCATGCCATGGGCGTCGTCGCCGAAACCGCGCAGCGCGTCGTCGTGATGTATGCCGGCAAGGTGATCGAGGAAGCGCTCGTCGATGATCTGTTCGGCCATCCCGGCCATCCCTATACGCAAGGGCTGATCCGCTCGATCCCGCGCATCGACCTCGACAGCGAGCACAAGACGCGGCTCGAGGCGATCGGCGGCTCGGTGCCGATCCTGATCAATCCGCCGGTCGGCTGCCGCTTTGCGCCGCGCTGCAAGTTCGCCATGAACGTCTGCACCGAGAAGGAGCCGCTGCTGCGCGAGATCGCACCCGGCCATCGCATGGCCTGTCATCTCGGCGATACAAATCTGGGAGGCGCGGCATGAGCGAACCCTTGCTGCAAGTCTCCAACCTGAAGAAGCATTTCCCCGTGCTCGGCGGCCTGCTGTCGCGCCAGGTCGGGACCGTCTATGCGGTCGACGGCGTGTCGTTCTCGGTCAATCGCGGCGAGACGCTCGGTCTCGTCGGCGAATCCGGTTGCGGCAAGTCGACCACGGGACGCTGCGTGCTGCGCCTGATCGAGCCGACCGACGGCGAGGTCACATTCGACGGCCAGGACGTGCGCAGCCTTGGCGGCAACGATCTGCGCGCGATGCGGCGCAACATGCAGCTGGTGTTCCAGGATCCGTTCGCCTCGCTCAATCCGCGCATGACGGTCGGCGCGATCCTCGGCGAGGCCTTCACCATCCATAACCTTGCGACCTCCGCCAAGGAGCGCGAGGAGCGCGTCGCGGGCCTGCTGGTCAAGGTCGGGCTCAAGGCCGAGCACATGCGGCGCTATCCGCACGAATTCTCCGGCGGCCAGCGCCAGCGCATCGTGATCGCGCGCGCGCTCGCGGTCGAGCCGAAGCTGATCGTCTGCGACGAGCCGGTCTCGGCGCTCGACGTGTCGATCCAGGCCCAGGTCATCAATCTGCTGGAAGACCTCCAGGCCGAGTTGAACCTCACCTATCTCTTCGTCGCGCACGACCTCTCGGTGGTCGAGCACATCTCCGACCGCGTCGCGGTGATGTATCTCGGCCGGATCGTCGAGCTGGCGAAAGCAAGCGATCTCTACCGCAACCCGCAGCATCCCTACACCAGGGCGTTGCTGTCGGCGGTGCCGGTGCCCGATCCAAAGCTCAAGCGCGAGCGCATCCGCCTCAAGGGCGACGTGCCGAGCCCGATGAAGCCGCCGTCGGGCTGTCACTTCCACACCCGCTGCCCGATCGCCCAGCCGCGCTGCGCGGAAAGCGCGCCCGTGCTGAAGGAAGGGGCGGGCGGGCATTTCGTGGCGTGTCATCTGGCGTAGTGCGATGAACACGTAGGGTGGGCAAAGCGAAGCGTGCCCACGATTCTGAAGACGTGGGCACGGCGCTGTCGCGCCTTTGCCCACCCTACGCACATTCATCCGAGAAGCAGGCCGTGCTCCGACAAAGCCTGCCTGAATGTATCCACGGACGTGTGCTGATGCGCGAACAGGCCCGCCTCTCGCGCGCCGGCGACGTTGGCTGCGAGATCGTCGACGAACAGGACGGTCTGCGGCCTCACCCCGAGCTCCGCGAGGCAGAGGCGATAGCAGTGCGGGTCCGGCTTCGCCGTCTTGAGCTGGGCCGAGGTGTAGATCCGGGCGCCGAACAGCGGGCGCAATTCCGGCAGCAGCTTGTCGATGTGGTCGGCAACCAGCGTGGTATTGTTGGTCAGGACGGCGATATCGACGGTGTTTCGCAGGCTGCCGGCAACGTCCAGCATCGCGCGATCGGCCTGCATCGAACGACGCCGGGCTTCCACCCACTCATCGAGCGAGAGGGGATAGCCGATGCGTTCGCCGAAACCTCGCAGATAGTCGGCGGCCTCGAGTGCGCCGGAGTCGCCGAGCAGCTCGAATCCGCTGTCCCAGATCGCGTTGTGGACGGCTTCGCTGCTGGTCCCCGCGAGCTCTGCCAGATAGGCGACGCGCGTCGCCCTGTCGTAGTCGCAGAGGACATTGTCCATGTCGAAGAGGACGAGCTTGATGGCATCAGTCACGGCGACGCTCGCGCATTGGCCGAACATCCGGCCCTAGCGTGAGTCATATCCCGCCGGAACGCGGGCGACAAATCAGGTGCTGGCTAGGGCTGCGATGCGCGCCGCCGCGCCAGTTGATGCAGCACCGTGTCGACGGCCGGCACCGCTCCGGTCTCGCGCAGCCACGTGTCGGCCAATTCCCTCAATTCGCCCGGCGTCAGGCCGAACTTGCGACGGAACGCGCGGATGAAGGTGGAATCGCTGCTGAAGCGCATGTCGACGGCGAGCTCGATCAGACGGCCGTCCTGCGCGGATGGCGATATCAAGCGCCGAAACGCGAGATTGAGCCGTTGCTCCCGCACATAATGCGCAAGCCCGCCCTCGGCCTCGAACAGCCGGTAGAGGGTCGCGCGCGAGATCTGGAAGTGGCGGCAGAGCTCTTCGCTGGTGAGCGCATCGGTTTCGAGATTGTTCGCGATGCGGCGCTTGATCATCGTGAGGTAGAGGTGCCGCTCGGCGCGCTCGAGGCCCGCGACGATCTCGGCCGTCCCGCCGGCGGCGGCCGCCACGAGATCGGCGATCGCCTCGACCGTGGCTTCGGCATGGCCGGTCGCGGTGTCCGTCCCGGGCTCGGACGGCAGGGCAAGCGCGGCATAGTGGCTGGCGAGCAGGCGTGCATGAGGGTGATCCGACGGCAGCAGGGTTGCCGTCGCCGCGTCCGGATGGGCGAGCCGAGGCGCCAAAATCGCGCGTTGCAGCACGATCGACATCAGATGGGTGCGGCTGCCAGCGGCGCGCAGCGCGGTCCGGTTTGGCTGCGCCATGTCGATCAGAACGATGTCGCCGGGCCGCAGCGCGACCTCGCGCCGGCCCGAGCTGAACTGCATCTCGCCCTCGACGCAGAGGGTGATCTGAAAATGATCCATGACGCCGCGGGCGACGTGCGCGGGCGTGCGGTCATAGTCCTGGTCGGTGGCACGCGTGTCGATCAGCAGGGCGTTGCGGGTCATCCTCGTCACCGTAGTGACATGGAAGTCGTCCTCCGCGGTGCGCGGAATGACCTCACAAATGTCGACCGTCATGGCCCGCAACTGCGCGAGCGCCTCCGGACCGCGCCCGGGAATGTCCGCCGCCGTGCTTCCGTTCAACGCAGTCCCGTCCACATCCCCTCGCGATGCGGAAGACCGCATGCAACTGATTTCTCGAGATCGGCGGCAAGCCAATGTCGGGTCTGGATGTAGCCATTCGGAAATCGGTGCGCAAGCGAGGTCGAGATAGATTGTGCGATTGTGTATTTGCAACCACCGGGAGATTTGCTTGGATTTTGTCGCGCTGAGACGCTGGGCACATCATCCGGTCTGCCGTCCTGTTAGAGATTCTCCCGTCTCTGGAATGCGAGCGCGCCATGCGGGGCTGCGCCGTCGGAATGGGGTTGTCGCGTGGGGTCAATGGGAATTGAGGGCGCTGGGCGTCGGCAACGACGTCCGCGCGGCTGCCGTCGTCGCCGGACAGTGCGAGCTTGCGGGATGTTCGTCATCCTGGTCCTGCCGTATCTCGGCTCGACCACCGCCAGCCGGGCGCAGATCGACAATTACGGCATCTGGACCGGACTCAACAGCACGCCGGGGCAGGTGATCGAATTCAGCACGCTGAGCAACGCTCCGATCGGGTCCCCGATCGGAACGAGCATATATCCTCACAGCGCGGTGCTTTCGGCCGATGGCCGCTTCGCCTATGTCGTTGCCATGTCCGGCGCGGTGGAGGTCATCGACGTCGTCGGCCGGACGGTCGTCGCGACTATACCCGTCCCCGGATCGTCGGCAGGATTGGCGCTCAGCCCGGACGGCGCGAGCCTCTACGTGACCTCCTCCTTTCACAATTCGGTCACGGTGATTTCGACCGCGACCAATCTCGCGGTCGGCTCATCCATCGCGGTGGGAGTAACCCCTTACGGCGTCGTCGTTTCGCCGGACGGGACCCGGGTGTACGTCGCCAACCAGGGCTCCTCAAACATTTCAATCATCGACGCCGCGTCGAAAACCGTCATCGGCACGGTCGCGGCGGGAAGCTCCCCTTCCGGCATCACGATGTCTCCGGACGGAAGCCGCATCTACGTGGCCAATCAAGGTGGTGGCGTCACGGTGATCGATGCGGCGGCGCAATCGGTGGTTACGACGGTTCCGGTGTCCGGAGCCCCCCTGAGTGTCGCGGCCAGCCCGGATGGATCGCGGATCTATGTGACGACGCAGTCCAACCAGGTCGTGGTGATCAATGCCCTGACGAACACCATCACGGCAAGCGTGACCCTGCCCGGCGGCCTGTCCGGCAACAGCATCGGAGTGACCGTGACGCCCGACGGCAGCCGGGCTTACATCACGTCTCCCCTCGGGTTTTTCGTGATGGATACGGCCACCAACACGCTCCTGCCCTTCGTCACCGTGCCGATCGTGGACAACGGCAATGCCGGGACCGCCTTCATCGGGCCGAACGTCATCGTTGCGGCGGGAGGGGCGGTCTCAGCGGGCAGCGATGCCGCGCTCACGGCACTGGCCTTCGGGCAATACGTCAATTTCAACGGCGGTGCGCTGCGTTTCACGAGTGCTTTCAACACCGCACGGACGATCTCGCTGCTGGCCGGCGGCGGCACGATCGACACCAACGGCTTCAATGCGACGTTGTCAGGACAGATCATCAACACGGGAGCCCTGACCAAGACGGGTTTGGGCACGCTGACGCTGACCGGCGTCAACAGCTACAGCGGAGGCACCTTCGTCAATGGTGGCACGCTGGCCCTGAGCGGCGCCGGCACGCTGGGCGACGCCGGCGGGACGACCACGGTCAACAGCGGTGCCACGCTCGATCTGGGCGGCACGACGCAGACCCAGGGCGCGGTCGGACTCAACGGCGGCACGATTCGCAACGGCAATCTGAATGCGCCCATTATATCCGCCGGCGGCGTCCTCAATGGCGTCAGTGGGACCGCGAGCCTGACGACCACGGCCGGCTTCACCATGCTGCTCGGCAACAACGGCTACACCGGAGCCACGGCCGTGAATGGCGGTGTGCTCGACGTCGAAGGAACGATCACCGGCACCTCTTCAGTCACCGTGAATGCCGGTGGCGTGCTGATGGGATCGGGCACGATCAATCCGCTGTTGGTGGCGATCGCCGGCGGCGGCACGTTCGCGCCCGGCAACGGCACGCCCGGCAGCGTCACGAGCATCGTCGGCGATCTCGCCCTGCAATCGGGCGCGATCTATCAGGTCCAGGTCAATCCGTCGACGGCGTCCCATGCGAACGTCACGGGCAGTGCGACGCTGAGCGGGGCTACCGTGAGCGCGGTGTTTGCAGCCGGCAGCTATATCGAGAAGAAATACACCATCCTCAGCGCGGGCGGCGGCCTCTCCGGCAGCTTTGCCTCGGCCGTTGCCAGCAGCAATCTCCCGGCGAACTTCAAGACCGATCTCAGCTACGACGCAAACAATGCCTATCTCAACCTGTCGCTCGCCTTCGTCCCGCCGCCGAATTCCGGCCTGAACGGCAATCAGCAGGCGGTGGCGAATGCACTGGTCCATTCCTTCGACGTCAATGGTGGCATTCCGCTGGTCTACGGTCGCATGACAGTGGCCGGGTTGACCCAAGCCTCGGGCGAACAGGGCACGGCCGCGCAGCAGACGACGATCAGCGCAATGAGCCAGTTCATGGGCCTGCTCACGGGTCCCTTCGCGCAACGGGAAGGAGGCTCGAGCCCGGCAAATGGTACGGCCGGATTTGTCGACGACGTTCAAGCGAGCGCCTATGCCGCACGCCGGCCCACCGACGCGTTCGCCATGTTGGCCAAGACGCCGGCGCAGGGATCTGCACAGCGATGGAGCGTGTGGGCTGCCGGCTTCGGTGGATCGCAATCGACCGACGGCCGTACGACGGATGGTTCGAACGACATGACGAGCCGCATCGCCGGCACGGCGGTCGGCGCGGACTATTGGCTCGCGCCGAACACGAAGCTCGGCTTCGCGCTTGCCGGCGGTGGCACCAGCTTCGGCGTGAACGGTCTCGGCTCCGGTCGCTCCGACCTGTTCCAGGCCGGCGCCTATCTTTACCACGCCAACGGCGCGGCCTACCTCTCCGCCGCGCTGGCCTATGGCTGGCAGAACATCACCACCGATCGCACCGTGACGGTCGCCGGCACAGACCGCCTGCGCGCCGCATTCGACGCCAATGCGTATTCCGGTCGTCTCGAAGGCGGCTACCGCCTGGTCGGGACATGGATCGGCGGGATCGGCCTCACGCCTTATGGGGCGATGCAGTTCACGACGCTCGACCGGCCAGCCTATGCCGAACACGTCGTCTCCGGTTCATCGGCATTCGCCTTGAACTACGCCGCGAAGAGCGTGACCGACAGCCGCAGCGAGCTCGGCCTGCGTACCGACAAGTCGTTCGCCACGCTGGCCGGCGTGTTGGCACTGCGCGGCCGTGTCGCCTGGGCGCATGATTTCAATCCCGATCGTGCGGCCGCCGCAACCTTTCAGGCTTTGCCGGTCGCAAGCTTCGTCGTCAACGGCGCAGCGCAGGCCCGCGACGCCGCGCTCACGACGGCATCGGTCGAGATGAAATGGCTGAACGGCTGGTCGGCGGCGGCCACGTTCGAAGGCGAGTTCTCCAGCGTCACCCGCAGCTACGCCGGCAAGGGCAGCGTTCGCTACAATTGGTGAGCGGTGGGTCCCGTCACGCGGTCTTCGCGGGCCAGGGCACGACCTGTCCGGACATCACCAGCCGATCGCGGCCGCTGTCCTTCGCGGCATAGAGCGCACGATCAGCCGCGGCGACCAGCGTGCTGAAGTCCGTGGAGGTCAGGGACGGAACCCCGGTTGCGGCGCCGACGCTTACCGTGACCAGCCGGGAGGGCGGATTTTGCGCATGCAGCATGGCAAGATCGTGCAGCGCCTGGCGGACCGCTTCTGCGACCTCCACGCAGCCATCCGGGCCGGTGTTCGGCAACAACACGGCGAATTCCTCGCCGCCGTAGCGCGCCGCGAGGTCGGCGGGGCGCCTGGCCTGGCCGGACAGGATCCGGCCCAGCGCGCGCAGACACCCGTCGCCCGCCAGATGCCCGTAATGGTCGTTGAATTTCTTGAAATGATCGACGTCGATCAGCAGGAGCGAAAGCTGCGTGCCGTCGCGCCGGGCGCGCGCCCATTCCTCAGTGAGGCGTTCGTCGAATGCGCGCCGGTTGGCAAGGCCGGTGAGGCCGTCGGTCCTCGCAAGCGAAGCGAGCTTGTCCTGAAGATCCTTCTGCTCGGTTATGTCGCGCACGACCGCGACGACGCCGTCGATCGCGCCACTGTCCGATGCCACCGTCACGTGCAGCGCCGCCTCCGCCCAGATCTCCCCTTTTTCGCGATGACGCTGGCGATAGACGAACCGCGCTTCCTCGGCCTCGCCGTTCTTCAGTGCCGTGATGGCCTGCTCGACCCGTTCCATGTCGTCGGCGTGAATGCCGGCCAGGGCCGACGAGTTCAGCAGTTCCTCGGCGGTCCAGCCGGTGATGCGCACGCATGACGGAGAGACGTAGAGCAGCCGGTTATCCAGCCCGATCCGGGTCACCATGTCGCTGGATTGCTCGGCCAGCAGGCGGAAATTGGCCTCCTTGGCGACCAGGGCCTGCGCCATGCGCTGCCGCTGCCAAAGCTGACGGACCAGGTAGGAGCCGATCACCGCGATCAGCAGGACGAGGCCGACGACGAAGGTGATGCGCGTGGCGGCGGCGCGTCGCCAGGGAGCCAGCACGTCGTCCCGGGACTTGCTCGCCAGCACCATCAGGGGATAGCGGCTGCTGCGCTGGTAGTAGCTCAGGCGCTGCACGCCATCGAGCGGCGACTTGAAATAATAGACCGCTTCGGCGGGGCGGCTTTGCCAGCTTTTGAACAAGGGCGCATTGGACAGGTCGCGTCCAACGAAGGCGCCGCTCTCGTCTCGGCTGCGTGCCAGCATGATGCCGCCATTGTTGAGCAGCGATACCGAGCCGTTCGGCCCGATGTCGAACCGCTCGTAGAATTTGACGAAATAGCTGACGTCGATCGTGAGCAGGGCAACGCCGGCGAAGCCGCCGTCGTGATCGTTGATCCGACGGGACGCCGTGATGATCCACTGGCCCCCGGAGCGGCTCTTGACGGGCGGTCCGATCAGCGTGCCCGTTGCCGGGGAGTCGCGATGGCGCTGGAAATATTCCCGGTCGCTGTTGTTGAGCTTGGAGAAGTCGAGGCGCTCTGTCGTGGCAAGCCACCGGCCTGTCGCGTCATAGACGAAGATGCCGCGAATGCGATCCGATGATTTGCGTGTCGGCAGATAGGCCTGGAGCTTTGTGATGGTGTCGGGGCCGGTTCCGTCGAGTTCGAGCCGGTGGACCAGCCCGACCAGGAGCGTATCGGCAAGCTCGAACGTATCGTCCGCGTGCTGGATCAGAGAATGTGCGAGGTTGGCGACGTCGATCTCGGCGTTCCTGAGGTCGACATTGCGAGCCTCCCATTCGCGCCAGGCGCTCAAGCCGAGGATCGTCACGCAAATCAGCGCAACGAAGCCCGCCGCCCAGAGCGGAAGACGCGCCTTGCCGAGTTCGCGGCTGGTGACCATCGGGCTTGCTCCAAATTGGGGCAAACCTCTCACTTTCGCCTTAACGGCCTATTGCAAAATCCGCGATGATTGTGCGGGGTCCGTAATCAACCGGAAGGATTGCCGATGTCGTCAGGGCGCGTCGGCGGAGCCACGCTGCCGCAGTACGACAGTTCCGTCCGCTGCCCGCCGCGTCATCCCTCCAGCGTGAAGCCGACGCGCAGCGTCACCTGATAATGGCGCACGGCGCCGTTCTCGATGTGGCCGCGCGTCTGCACCACCTCGAACCATTTCATTTCGCGGATGGTCTTGGACGCGCGGCTGATCGCGTTCTTGATCGCGTCCTCGATCGAGGTTTCGGACGATCCGACGAGGTCCAGGATCTTGTAGACATGATCACTCTCGGTTGCGGCCATGGGTCTTCCCTTGTCTCATCTTGCAGCGGACAAACGCGCTCGATGGAACGTGCATGCGAGCGCATGGCGTTGACTCTGAACGGGCGTGGACGCTTCCGGTTCCCAGCGCCCGATGGCCCCGGAGCGGAGGCGAGAAATGGTTTTCAAATCGCCCGCCGGCGCTGGATGCCGCGGTTGCCCGCGCGAAGACGGATGAGCTAACCTCTGCGCATGTCGTGGCAGCTTCGAGTGCGGTGATGATCGACCGTTGGACGAGGGGCACCCTGGTTGCGATCGGCCTCGGCGTGCTGCCCGCGCCTTGTATGGCGCAGGATGAGCTCGATGGCGCGCCGGCGAGCATGTCGCTGCAGGTCACGACCGATCCTTCCACCATCGCGTGTCGCCGGCTCGATACGGTCAATCCGGCTTCGCTGGTGTTCCTGCCGCTGCGCCGGACTTTCAGCGAGGATTTCGACGAGCATCCGCTGTCGACGGGACGTTGGGTCCCGCATTATGCCGGCGGCGCGGCGTGGCCGGAGGCGCGATATTGGGGTGGCGACGGCTCCGACTTCAAGCGCAAGACCAGCGCCAATGGCGAGCAGCAGATCTACGTCGACCCGCGCTATGCGGGCCGCGCGGCCGCGCCGCTCGGGCTCGATCCGTTCAGGGTGAAGGACGGCGTGCTATCGATCATCGCCAGCCGCACCCCGCCGGAATTGAAGCCGGTGCTGTTCAACAACGAGTACATCTCGGGCATCCTGACGACCCAGGGCACATTCGCCCAGAAGCACGGCTATTTCGAAATTCGCGCCAAGGTGCCGGTCGGCCACGCAGTGTGGCCGGCGTTCTGGATGCTGGCGGACGACGGCGGCTGGCCGCCGGAGGTCGACGTGCTGGAAGGCCGCGGCGAACGGCCGGGAGATCTGGTGATGACGACGCATTGGCGGATCCCCTCGACCCAGAAGATCCAGTCCTGCGGCTTCGATTTCGCGGTCGGCGACGCCTCGAGCGTATTCCACAATTACGGTGTGCTGTGGCAGGAGGATCGGCTGGTCTATTTCATCGACCGCAGGCCGGTCTCCGACATCAAGGTGCCGATCGGCTTCGATGATCCCATGTACATGATCGTCAATCTGGCGATCGGGTCGAAGTTTTTTCCGGGTGTCAGTCAGGTCGATGCGGAATCGCCAGCGAGTGTCGCGTTCGAGATCGACCGGATTTCCGTCTATCAGATCGATCTGGAGCTGGCACGGAGATAGCGATGCCAGCCGATGTCTCGCGGCGCCGTTTTGCCAAGCTCACGGGCCTCGCGGCGCTGGGCGTAGCCGCAGGTGTCCGGGCCGCGGAGAATGAAAAGTCCGCATCGACCGACCGCCACCTGCCGGCGCCGTTCCCGAAGGATTTTTTGTGGGGCACGGCGACCTCGTCCTACCAGATCGAAGGCGCGGTCGATGAGGACGGTCGCGGAAAGTCGATCTGGGACATCTTCAGCCACATCCCCGGCAACATCGAGGACGGCTCGACCGGCGACCGCGCCAACGAGCACTATCACCGCTACAAGGAGGACGTCGCGCTGATCAAGGCGCTCGGCGTCAAGACCTACCGTTTCTCGATCGCGTGGCCGCGCGTGTTTCCGGAAGGTTTTGGCCAGCCCAACCCCAAGGGGCTCGATTTCTACGACCGTCTCGTCGACGAACTGCTCGCGAACGGCATCGAGCCTTACGCGACGCTCTATCATTGGGACCTGCCGCAGGCGCTCCAGGACCGCGTCGGCGGCTGGTCGTCGAGCGACACCTCGAAGGCTTTTGCCGATTACGCTGCGCATGTCGCCGCGCGTCTGACCGATCGGGTGAAGAATATCTTCACCGTGAACGAGGTCGGGCGTTTCGTGAATTTCGGCTATGGCTGGGGCATCGATGCGCCCGGTCTCAAGCTGCCGACCGCGCAGCTCAATCAGGCGCGCCATCACGTCGCCTTGGCGCACGGGCTTGCCGTGCAGGCGATCCGCGCCTCCGGCCGCGCCGGCACCCGCGTCGGCCCGGCCGAGAACATCGCCGCCTGCGTACCGGCGATCGCGACGCCGGAAAACATCCACGCCGCCGAGATCGCGACGCGCGAGCTCAACGCCGGCTTCCTCGGCGTGGTGCTGGAGGGCAAATACACCGAGGGCTTTTTGGCCTATGCCGGCGCGGATGCACCGAAATTCACCGCCGAGCAACTGAAGATCATCGGCGCGCCGAACGATTTCGTCGGCCTCAACATTTACGCGCCGCAATATTACGTCACGGCTTCCGATCGCGCGCCCGGCTTCCACGTGCTGCCATTCCCCACCTCGTTCCCGCACATGAATTCGGAATGGCTGCGGATCGGCCCCGAAGTGATCTACTGGGCGCCGCGCCTTGCGGCAAAGATCTGGAACATCGAGAATATCTATATCAGCGAGAACGGCACCTCGTCCGAGGACAAGATCGCTGCCGACGGCCAGGTCTACGACCTCGACCGCATCATGTTCCTGCGCAACTATCTGTCCCAGATGCAGCGCGCGACCGCCGAGCGCGTGCCGATCCGCGGCTACTTCCTCTGGAGCCTGATGGACAATTTCGAGTGGATCTTCGGCTACGGCAAGCGCTTCGGCCTCTACCGGGTCGATTTCGAGACCCAGGCAAGGCTGCCGAAGCTGAGCGCAGCGTTCTATCGCGACGTGGTGGCACGGAATGCGATCGGGGCGTGAGACCACACCCTACGGATCCAGCTCCGTATCCCAGTACAGATAGTCGAGCCAACTATCGTGCAGATAGTTCGGCGGGAACAGGCGGCCGTTGCGGTGAAGCTGGTGCACGGTCGGGGCGAAGGCGTGCTGGCGCGGAAACATTTTTGCCTGCACCGGCGTGAGATTACCCTTGCGCAGGTTACACGGCGAGCATGCCGCGACCACGTTCTCCCAGGTGGTCTGGCCGCCTTTGCTGCGCGGGATGATGTGATCGAAGGTCAAGTCTTCGGGCGAGCCGCAATACTGGCAGGCGAAACGGTCGCGCAGGAAGACGTTGAACCGGGTGAAGGCCGGATGGGTGGTCGGCTTGACGAAGGATTTGAGCGAGACGACGCTCGGCAGCTGCATTTGCAGCGTAGGGCTATGAACCGCCTGATCGTAATGTGCGACGATGTTGACGCGATCGAGGAACACCGCCTTGATCGCGTCCTGCCACGACCAAAGAGACAGCGGGTAGTAACTCAGCGGCCGGAAGTCCGCATTCAGCACCAACACCGGCCAACTGCCTTGCGAGACATGTGCGTTCAAGTAACGCTCCCGGCCTCCAATATACGCTGCGAAGCAGCATGTACTGACATACTACATGCAGCGTGACGGGATTGTGAAGCCCGTTGAGCGACTTATTCAGGTGCAAGCAATGCGGCGCCGGGGTGGCGAGAGCGCTCAAAAAGCCGCGTTTTGGGCAGGTAAGCGGCTGGCTAGGAACCGCCGTGACCAGCGGCTCGTGGAAGCTACTCCCGTACCCGCTCCAGCTTCTGCAAGCACCGCATCGCGCGCACCGCCGCCGGCATCTCCTCGTCGGGAAAGCTGGTGTCCCAGTTGGTCACGCCGACCTCGCCGACATAGATGTCGCCCCTGGAATCCAGCGCGATGCCGTGGGGCGCCAGGAACTTTCCGCTCGCAACACCCGGCCCTTCCTCACCGCCGAGGCGCGCGATGCGCGTGCCCTTGGCGTCCACGATCGACAGCCGCGGGCCGAGATTGGGCACATTGCGGTTGATGGCGAGGCCCGGGCCGAGCTCGCCGATCACGAAGGTCGGGCTTTTGCCCCCACCGCAGCAGCACAGCGCGCAGGGGCGGTGAAGGTTGTTCCACTGCGTCTCGTATTTGCCCTCGCCATCGAACACCTGCACCCGGTGGTTCTCGCGGTCGGCCACATAGACCCAGCCGTCGGCATCGGTGGCAATATTGTGCACGATGTTGAACTGGCCGGGATCCGTGCCCGGCTCGCCCCAGCTCTTGAGCAGCTTGCCGTCCGGCGTGAACTTGTGCACGCGCGCATTGCCATAGCCGTCGGAGACGTAGATCTCGCCCTTCGGCGACAGCGCGGTGTGGGTGCAGCGACGGAAGGGCTCGCCGCTCATGAACGGCGTCGGCTTCTCGGGGATGCCGATCGTCAGCAGCACCTTGCCATCCGTGGTGCATTTGCGCACGGTGTGGTCGCCGTCATCGGTGCAGTAGAGATTGTCGTCGGCGTCGATATGCAGCCCGTGTGCGCGCGAGAACAGCCCTTCGCCCCAACTGCGCAGGAAATTGCCCTCGCGGTCGAGCACCACCATCGGGTGGGCGCCGCGGTTGAAGACGTAGACACGATCCTTGCTGTCGACCGCGACGGAGGCGACGTCGGTGAGCTGCCAGCCGTCGGGCAGTTTCGCGAAATTGTCGACGATGCGGTAGCGGTGCTCGCCGCTGCCGAGGATGGCTGGCATTGATCTCTCCTCTTGTCATTCCGGGCTCGCGCTACGCGCGCCCCGGAATGACGGCTATATTCGCCCCAAGATCCCTTCCTCGATCGCCTTGATCTGCAGCGCGAGATATTTCGAGTTGATCCGGCATTGGGCGAGGCTGCCGGCGATGAACCAGAGCCCGGGCTGCCTGGTGCGCGCGTACATGTTGCGCAGCTCAAGACCATCGCCAAAGCCCCAGATCGGCCCGACGCGGTCGGCGATGGCCTCGCCGAACAGTTTTCGCACCAGATATTCCTGCGGCTTGTAGCCGGTCGAGAGCACGATGAGATCGGCGGGAAGGAGCGTGCCGTCCTTCATCCGTGCGCCCTCCTCGACGAAGCCCTCGATGTCGGCAAACTGCCTGAGCTTGATCGCGCCCTCGACGACCAGGTTGGAGCAGCCGACGTTGAAATAATACCCGCCGCCGCGGGTGAGGTATTTGAACTGCCAACCGGTGCCGGCCTCGCCGAAGTCGAGCTTGAAGCCGACGTGGGAGAGGCCGTCCAGCAGCTCCTTGTCGAGCTGCTTCGACTGCTCGGTCAGCATCATGTGCGTCTTCTTCGCGAGCGGCGTCGGCATCGAGGCCGCGATCAAATCATTGTCCTCGAGCGTGCCTTCGTTGTAAGTCGCATAAGCGAGCTGTGCTGAGGGTTCGATATTGGTGACCAGCGTCGGCGAACGCTGCACCAGCGTCACCTCGGCGCCGCTGGAATGAAGGTCCTGCGCGATGTCGTGGCCGCTGTTGCCGGTGCCGATGACGATCGCGCGCTTGCCGGTCCAGCTCTCGCCATCCTCGTAGCGGCTGGAATGCAGCAGCGTTCCCTTGAAATTGTCGAGCGTCGGAATGGCAGGAATATTGGGGATGCCGCTGACGCCGGTCGCCATGATTACATGACGCGGATGCATGGTCCGCTTGCTGCCGTCGGTGCGGCGCAGTGTGACCGTCCAGCGTCCCTTCGCCTCGTCATAGGCGCCGCCTGCGAATTCGGTGCCGGTCCAGAAGTTCAGCTCCATGGCATCGACGTAGGCCTCGAACCAGTTGGCGAGCTTGTCCTTGGGGATATAGACCGGCCAGTTCGGCGGGAACGGCATGTAGGGCAGGTGATTGACCTGCACCTGGTTGTGCAGGGTGAGCGCATGATAACGCTTGCGCCAATTGTCGCCGATCCTCATCTCGCGATCGACGATCAGCGCGTCGACCTTGAGCTGCTTCAGCCGTGCTGCGATCGCGAGCCCGGCCTGGCCGCCGCCGACCACCAGCACGGCCGGATCGCGATCGGCGTAGTCGCGCGAGGCGTTGCGCAAATCGAGCCAGTTCGGCCCGCGGAAATCGCGGGAATAAGCCTGGCCGCGCGGTCGCGATGTGCCGAGCCGCTCCTCGAATCCTTTGAGCTCGTCAAGGGCGGTGAGCAGCGTCCACGCCTTCAGGCGGTCGCCGTCAGCGCTGTCGGGAATGAGCCGCAGGATACCGCTGCCACGCCCGGTCGCGGTTTCGAAATCGAAGATCGCTTCGATGTTATTGGTACCGGCGCGTGTCACCCAGCGCGGCGGCGCGCGGTTCGGCGCGATCTTGAAGTTGGTCGGTGCCGCCTTGGGCGCGAGCGCGGTCAGCGCTTGCGCAATCGTCTCGTGGCCGGCGATCGTTTGCAGGTTCCAGCTCAGCGCCAGCACGTCGCGCCAGAAGCTGTCGGCGAGGAAGAGGCGGTCCAGCGTGGCGGGATCGGGCCTGCCCAGCGCGCGCTCGAATTCATCGAGCCAGGCCTGGGCGCAGGCGGATAGATCCTTGATCTTGTCGAGCATGCGCGACCTCTTGGCCGTCTTTCGCGGCGTTTCCTCTGAGATCGAACGCTATACGGTTTCCTCGCCCGCCAAAAGCTGCCGACCCGAGCGAGGCAGGCATGCAGCCCTGCTCGGGCGGAATATGGCCTGGCCTTCCACTCGCGCGCGGGACGCCGGCCGGTGAAGGTTTAAGCGCCGCCCGGACCGCGGCCGGTCCAATAGGGATCGCGCAGCTTGCGTTTGAAGATCTTTCCGGTCGCCTCCCGGGGCAGCGCATCCAGGAACCGGATCTCCTTCGGCACCTTGAAGTTCGCCAGCCGCTCGCGCAGAAAAGCCTGCACTGCGGCGGCCGAGAGCTGCTCGCCGGTGTCGGGCTCGATGCAGGCACAGAGCCGCTCGCCATATTCCGGGTCGGGAATGCCGAACACGGCGCAATCGCGCACGCCGGGCATGCCGATCAGCACGTTCTCGATCTCGGCGGGATAGATGTTGACGCCGCCCGATATCACCATGTCGCGCTTGCGGTCGCACAGGAACAGATAGCCGTCCTCGTCGAGATAGCCGACGTCGCCGACGCTGACGAGGCCGTCGCGCCCCGCCTCGGCGCGCGCCTGCGCCTTGCCGTGATAATCGAAATCGGGCACCGCCGTCTGACGCATGTAGATTTCGCCGACCTCGTCGGCGTTGCACGGGCTGCCGTCGTCGCGGAAGATCCTGACGATGCCGCCTTCGATGGCGCGGCCGACGGTGCCGGGCTTCTTCAGCGCCTCCTCGGCAGAGTGCCACACCGGGATCCCGGTCTCGGTCGAGCCGAAATACTCGTTGATGACCGGCCCCCACCAATCGATCATCGCCTTCTTCACCTCGGGCGGGCAGGGCGCAGCGCCGTGCACGACGAAGCGCAGCGACGACAGGTCGTAGCGCCGCCTGACGGTCTCGGGCAGCCGCAGCAGCCGCACGAACATGGTGGGGACCATGTGGATGTGCGTCACGCGGTGACACTCGATCAGCGCCAGCAGCTCCTCCGCATCGAACCGCGGCTGGAGGATGATGGTACAGCCATTGCGGAATGCCATCATGCCGTAGGAATGCGGCGCCGAGTGATACATCGGCCCGTTGATCAGCACGATTTGGTTGTCCCGCGGCTTGATGCCATAGGCGATGGCGCCGACGCGTTCGGAGGCGGCCGCCTGCTCGGGCTGCATCGGCATGCGCCGCACGCCCTTAGGCATGCCCGTGGTTCCCGACGTGTAGATCATTGCCGCGGCCCGGCGCGGCGGTTCCTGAGCTTCCACTTGGCCGTCGCGCCAGCGGTCCCAATCGGTCAGTCCGGCGGGGATTTGCGTCAGCGCGGCGGGCACGGCGAACGTTGTCGCCAGTTCGGGCGGCGTCTGGACCACAAGAAGACGGACGTCCTCCGGCACGCCGTCACGAATCTGCGGCAGCAGGTCGGCGTGGCAGACCAGGATCTTCGCGCCGCTGTCGGTCAGGATGTAGCGGACCTCCTCGGCCTTGAGATGCCAGTTGATCGGCACCACCGGGCTGCCGAGGGCGGCAGAGGCAGCAACCACCTCGAACAGGGCGAAGTCGTTGCGCAGCATCATCGCAACCGGCGCGGCCTCGGCAAGGCCCAGGGCGCGGAATCCGCTTGCCGCCCGCCTGATGCGTGACTGGATCTCGTCATAGCTGATCCGGCGCTCGTCGCTGATGATCATGGCGTGTCCTTCCCGCGCGAGCCTAACGATCGTCCAGCACGTCGCCGAAGCCGACCCAGCTCTTGCCGTTGAAGCGGCGGAGCTGAAGCTGCTGGAACGGCAGATAATCGTCGGGACCGGTCGTAACCGATATTCCTGGTAGCAGCAGCGGCAGGTTCACCTCCTTCAGCGAGGCCGCCTGGCGCATGATGTTGTCGCGGCTGACATCATCCTTGCACGCCTTCAGCACCGTCATCAGCAGCGTCGCATAATGATAGCCGGCCGCGTAGTTGGAGTTGGAAAGGTCGGCGTTCGGCATGTATTGCTTCATGAAGGCAAAGTACTCCTTCACGCCGGGATCGTTGGCCCATTGCGGGTCCATCGTGTCCTTCTGGTTGCTCGACGAGATCAGGCCGACCGCGTTGTCGAGCCCGGCGGGCTCCAGGAACGAAATCGACGAAGCCGAGGTCGGCACGAAGAACAGCTCGGGCTTCCAGCCGATCTCGGCCACGCCCTTGACCATCTGCGAGGTGAACTTTCCGAGCACGACGCCGAACAGCACGTTGGCGCCCGAGGCCTTCAGGGTCGAGAGCTGCGAGCTGATCGTCGGCGCGCTGGTCTCGTAGGTCTGCTCGGCGATGATCATGCCGGCCGCCTTGGCTCCGAGCGCGCGCTTGAAGCCTGCGACATAGTCGCGACCGAAATCGTCGTTCTGCGCCAGGATCGCGATCCTGGCGTCGGGCTTGGTCTGCAGAATGTATTTGGCATAGACCACGCCCTCGGATTCGTAGGCCGCCATCCCCGGCATCGTCCATGGATTCTTCTGCGGCTCGGCCCATTTTGTGGCGCCCGAGAGTACGAACAGCTGCGGCACCTTCTTGGCGTTGAGATAGCGCTGCACGGCGCTGTTGGTGGCGGTGCCGAGCGAGCCGAACATCATCAGCACCTCGTCCTGCTCGACCAGCTTGCGGGTCTGCTCGACCGTCTTCGGCGGCGAATAGGCGTCGTCCAGCGTGATGAACTTGACCTTGCGGCCGCTGATGCCGCCTTCGGCATTGATCTTCTCGAAGAACGCTTCCTGTGTCCGCCCGATCGCGCCGAAGCCGGAGGCCGGGCCGCTATAGGGCAAGGTCTGCCCGATGCGGATCTCGGCGCTGCCCTCGGCGTGGGCGCTGGCGGCGCCGAGCGTCAGCAACGACATGCCGATCAATGCGGCTGCGAGCTTCATGGTGTCCTCCCGTTTTTTCTTGTCAGTCCGAGACGTCAGGCGCTGGCGCGGAGCAGGAAATCCTGGCGGGCCTGATCGAACTCCGCCTTCATCCGGTCGACCAGGTCGGCCACGGGCGGCGCGTCGGTGATCTGGCCGATGCCCTGGCCCGAACCCCAGATGTCGCGCCAGGCCTTTGATTTCGTGTTGCCGCCGGAGCCGAAATTCATCTTCGTCTTGTCGGCCACCGGCAGATTGTCCGGATCGAGTCCCGCGGCGGCGATGGAGGGGCCGAGATAGTTGCCGTGCACGCCGGTGAACAGGTTGGTGTAGACGATGTCGTGCGCGGCATGCTGCGTCAGCGCGGCCTTGTAGGCTTCGTCGGCGTTGGCTTCCCTGGTCGCGATGAAGCGCGTGCCGATATAGGCGAGGTCGGCGCCCAGCGTCAGCGCGGAGGCGATGCCGAAGCCGTCGCTGATCGCGCCTGACAGCAGGATCGTGCCCTTGAACCATTGCTTGACCTCGCGCACCAGCGCGAAGGGCGACAGCGTTCCGGCATGCCCGCCGGCGCCCGCGCAGACCAGGATCAGGCCGTCGACGCCGTGCTCAGCCGCTTTCCGCGCATGCTTGACGTTGATGACGTCGTGGAACACCAGCCCGCCGTAGGAATGCGCGGCCTCGACGATCTCCGCCGGCGGCCGCAGCGAGGTGATGATGATGGGGACGCGATGTTTCACGCAGGTCTCCATGTCCTTCATCAGGCGGTCGTTGGAGGCGTGGCAAATCTGGTTGACCGCGTAGGGCGCGACCTTCCTGCCCGGATTGAGCGATTTGTATTGGCCGAGCTCGTCCTCGATGCGGCTCAGCCATTCGTCGAGCTTCTCGACCGGACGGGCATTGAGCGCCGGAAACGAGCCGACGACGCCCGCCTTGCACTGGGCGATCACCAGCTCTGGTCCGGAGACGATGAAGAGCGGCGAGCCCACCACGGGCAGCGCGAGCGAATCCTTCAAGAGAGCGGGCAGCGCCATCATGTCCTCCCCGAAAACGCGGCTCCGCCGGCGGGCGGATGACGAGGCGTTTCCCTGTTGATTGTCGCGCGGGCGATTGCCGCCCGTGTTGCGGGTTTGAACCCACTATAAGGTTGGACGGCGCGCTCCGATCGTTCAATAATGAACGGACAGTCATTCAGATATGAACGGAGGCCGATTGGACTGGGATCTCTGCAAGACCTTCGTCGCGGTCGCCGATACCGGAAGCTTCACCGCCGCCGCCCGCCGGCTCCGCACCAGCCATCCCACCGTCAGCCGCGAGATCGCGGCGCTGGAAGCTCAGCTCGGCACCAGACTGGTGGCGCGCGCCGCCGACGGCCTGGCGCTGACCGCGGACGGACGGACATTGCGCGAGCACGCCGAGGCCATGGCGGCGGCGGCGTTGCGGGCCGAGACCGCGGTTGCGGCCGGAGGACACAAGGCACGCGGCATCGTCAAGCTTTCGATCGGCGCGACGCTGGCCTCGCATTGGCTGATGCCGCGCCTGCCTGCCTTCCTGCGTGCGCATGACCATGTCCAGCTCGAGATCATCACCCACCCGTTTCCGGCGAGTGTGCGACGGCGTGAGGCGGACGTGGTGCTGCGGCCTTTCGACAGCGGCGAGGAAAACCTGGTCGGCCGCAAGATCGGCCGCCTTGGCACCGGATTCTATGCCTCGCGCGATTATGCCGCGGGGCGCTCCTTGCCCGAACGGCGCGGCGAGTGGAAGGAGCATAGCGTCGTCGGCTTCGCCGACCAGGCGTCCAACGCGCAGCTTGCGCGCTGGAGCGACGTCGTCACCCGGCAGGCCAGGGTGGTGATGCGCTGCTCTTCCCAGGGCGACATGCTGGCAGCGGTCCGCGCCGGGATTGGGATCTCGGCGCTCTCCTGCTTCGTCGCGGAAAGCTATCCCGACCTCGTGCGCGTCGCCCCGCAAAAGCTCGCCAGCGTGGCGGACCTGTGGCTGCTTGCCCATCCCGACCTCGTCGAGCTTCCGGCGGTGCGCGCCGTCGTGGATTTCGTCGCCGAATGCGCCCGGGCCGACCGCGCGAGGCTGCGGGGCTAGGCATGATCCGGAAAAGTGCGCAGCGGTTTCTTTAGCCCGAGCCGGCGAGCACGCCCTCGCGCTTCTTCACCGCGCGATAATAGCTCCACCACAAATGCGCCGCCGCGCCGCGCAGGGGACGCCAGGGCTCGGCGAGCGGCGCCATCTGCTTTTCCGTCGGCCTTGCCTGAAGGCCGAGCCCGACGCGGATAGCCTCCTGCACGGCGAGGTCGCCGGCGGGCCAGGCATCGCCATGGCCGAGGCAGAACAACAAATAGACGTCCGCGGTCCAGGGGCCGATGCCGGGCAGCGCGATCAGCGTGTGATGCGCGGCGTCGGCGTCTTCCTCGGCGAGCACGTCGAGGTTCAGCCGCTGCGCGCCGATCTCGCGTGCAAGATGCTTCAGCGTCTTGATCTTGGCGGCCGACAGGCCGAGCCGCCCGAGCCGGTCAGTGCGGGCGCGGCGCACCGCGTCATGGTCGAACGGATCGAAGGCCGCCGACAACCGTCCCCAGATCGCCGCGGCGCTCGCGGTCGAGAGCTGCTGGCCGCAGACGATGTGGGCAAGGCCCGCAAAACCCGGCTCGCGCCGCCGCAACGCCGGCATGCCCGCGATCTCGAATACGGGTTTCAGGCGGGGATCGCGCCTGATCAGCGCTTGGACGGCCTCTTCGAGATCGGATTGGGTTTCGAGATGGATGGTCATGCGATTGGCAAGCTTTCTTCGACGTCATGCGCGGGCTTGACCCGCGCATCCATCTCCTATCGTAACAGAGTCCTTGGAAGATGGATGGCCGGGCTGAGCCCGGCCATGACGAGTTTGATATGATGGCACCACCCGTTTTCCGATTCGCCCCGAGCCCGAACGGCCACCTCCATCTCGGCCACGCCTATTCCGCACTGCTGAATTTCGACCGCGCGCGCGAGACCGGCGGCCGCTTGTTGCTGCGGATCGAGGACATCGATGCAACGCGCTGCCGGCCGGAATTCGAGGCGGCGATCTATGAGGATCTGGCCTGGCTCGGAATTAATTGGGAGACGCCGGTGCGGCGGCAGTCGGAGCATCTCGCTGATTATCGCGCGGCGCTGGACAAGCTGTCGGCGCTTGGGCTCATCTATCCCGCCTTCGAAAGCCGCGCCGAGATCGCAAAGCTCGTCTCCGCGCGCGAGGCTGACGGGCCGTGGCCCCGCGATCCCGATGGCGCGCCGCTCTATCCCGGCGATGCGAAATCGCTCTCAGCTTCCGAGCGCGACCGGCTCATGGCTTCGGGCGTGCCCTACGCGCTGCGGCTCGACATGGCGGCCGCCTGTCGGCGCGTCGCCGGCCTGACCTGGAATGAGCTGGGCGAGGGGCCTGATGGCGAGCGCGGCACGGTCCCGGCGCGGCCCGAGGCCTGGGGTGACGTCATCCTGGCGCGCAAGGAGACGCCGACCAGCTACCACCTGTCCGTCGTCGTCGATGACGCGCTCCAGGGCGTCAGCGAGATCGTGCGTGGCCAGGACCTGTTTCACGCCACCGCCGTCCACCGCCTGCTCCAGGTCCTGCTCGGCCTGCCCGAACCCGCCTACCGCCATCACCGGCTGATTTGCGACAGCGACGGGCGGAAGCTGTCGAAATCGAGCCGCTCGACCGGTCTGCGCGCCTTGCGCGCGGCCGGCATCACGCCTGCCGGCATCCGTCAGCTGGTGGGATTAGATTAAGTTTCTCTGGGGGTTAGCCAAACGCCGCCGTGACTCCGGGGGTTCCGCCGTGCCATGCTTGGCCGACAGCCCGGGGTTCGAAGGGGATACTTCGAAGGGGATTTATGGCGGCGAAAACGCGCCCAGCGCGCACCACGCGGACGTCCAGGCGACCGCCTCGGAAGCGGTCCGGGACGGCCGGCGGGTTGCGCAAGCGCAGCACCAAGGCGGTCGCCCCGGACGTGGTCCAGGCGGCGCTCGCCGCCTTTGCCCATGAGGTCCGCACCCCCCTGACCGGCATTCTGGCGATCAGCGACCTGCTTGCGACCTCCGATCTCGGCGAGCGGGAACGGCGCTGGGCCGACACCATCAAGGCCGGCGCCGAGCATCTGGCGAGCCTTGCCACGCTGTTCGTGGATGCCGCCCGAACCGGCAAGGGGGCCGGAAAGGGCGGAGGGACGCTGCGGCAGGACCTGTTCGATCTGCGCACGCTCGCCCGCAGCGCCGGGGATTCGCTGGCCGGCCGCGCCGCCGCCAAGGGTCTCCTGGCCCAGGTCGAGATCTCCGACAAGCTCCCCGGCCTCGTGGTCGGCGATCCCGTCCGCCTGCGCGCCGCGCTCGAGAACCTGATCGACAATGCCGTGAAGTTCACCGACCAGGGCGGCGTGGCACTCGAGGTCGCGCCCTGGCGTCCAGCCAAAGGCAAAGCGAAGGGCAAGCCAAAAGAGAAGGGCAGGGTCGGCGTCGCCTTCGCGGTGTCCGACAGCGGCATCGGTCTGACCATGGCCGAGATCAAGCGGCTGTTCCGCCCGTTCACCCAGGCCAATGTCACCATCGCCTCGCGCTTCGGCGGCGCTGGCTTGGGCCTGTCCTCGGTCAAGCAATTGGCGCGCGCGATGGGGGGCGACATCACCGTCGCCCCACGCCGGGGCGGTGGTGCTACCTTCACGCTGACGGTGTCGCTCGATGCGGCCGGACCGCGCAAATCCCGCAAGGCGAAGGGCGAAACCGAGGCGGATGTGGCCGCGGCGCTGCGCGTCCTCAGCGTCGAGGACAATCCGTTCGGCCGCGTCGTGCTCAACACGATTCTGACCGAGCTCGGCCATCATGCCGAGTTCATCGGGCGCGGCGAGGACGCCGTCGGCCGGCTGGCGCAAGGCGCGTTCGATGCGGTGCTGATGGATATGGTGCTGCCGGGCATCGACGGCGTCGAGGCCATCAGGCGGATCCGCACCATGGAGGCCCCGCTGGCTCAGATCCCGATCATCGGGGTGTCCGGCCGCGGCGAGGACGAGGCGGCCTCGCGCGAGGCCGGTGCCGACGCCTTCCTGGTCAAGCCTGTGTCTCCGCGGGCGCTAGCGACTGCGCTGCTTGAAGCGACACGCCGTGAGGAAGCCGCGACTTGATGATCGCGGCGTTGAGCTCGCCGCCGTAAACGAAGATCGCGGCGATGAAGTACAGGAACACCAGCGCGATGATGACCGAGGCGAGCCCCGCATACATGGTCACGTAATTGTTGGCGAAGCGCGCCAGATATTGCCCGAACACGATGCCTGATATCAGCGACGCCACGATGGTGAAGACGATGCCGGGAAGGATCTGGAAGAAGCCCCGCCGTCCAGCCGGCAGCCAGGCATGCAGGATGATCAGCGCCACCACCAGCGCACCGATGGTGATGCCGTAGCGCAGCCAGGTCAGGATGCTCTCGTTGGATTCGACGAACAGCGGGATGTGGCGCCGCGCCGCCTCGATCAAGAGCGGACCGAGCACGATCAGGAACGCCATGGCGAGCGCGGTGAAGGCAGCAATCAGCGTGTAGACAATCGATTCCAGCCGCAGCCAGTACCAGCGCCGCATCTCCACCACCGCATAGGCGCGGTTGAGTGCGACCCGGAGGGCCTCGACGCCGTTGGAGGCGAAATAGACCGACAGCGCCGCGCCGATGGTCAGAATGCCGGTGCGGGTCGTGGTCAGCACGTCATGCACCTCGCCCGAGATCGAATCGGCGACCTGCTTGGGCCAGATCTGCAGCATCAGGCTGGCGGCCTGGTCGGCGAGTTCCTTGGAGCCGAAGAAGCCCGCGAGCGAGGTCAGCACGATCAGGAACGGGAACAGCGCCATCAACGTCGACAGCGCGATATGGCTCGCGATCGCCCAGCCGTCGTCGGCCAGGAACGTGTAGAACGCATCCTCCAAGACGCAGTAAATGTAGCGGATGGCTTTCAAATGGCACCTACACCGCTGCCCGCTCTGCCCGCACGTAGGGAGAGGTCAGGAGAATAGGCAATGGGCGCAAATCGGAAATCATCGCAATACCATCTGATATTCTTGCCCCAAAAGCCAGTTCGCGAAGCGTCTCGCTGTCATTCCGGGCTCGACGCTTCGCATCGCCCCGGAATGACGCCGGAGGCTGCCGCGGCACCATGGCGGACCGGCGCGCACGGTGTTATCACCCCCCAATGGCATCTCTCCTGACGACTTTCATCCTGCCGGCGGCAGCCGGCGCCGTGGCGTTGGTGCTGCTGCTCGGGCTCATCAACATGATGCGCGGCGGCTCGCCCAACATTTCGCAGAAGCTGATGCGCTGGCGCGTGCTGCTGCAATTCGTGGCGATCATCATCGCGATGCTCGCGGTCTGGGCGATGGGGCGTTAGGGCATGATCCGGAAAAGTGTGAAGCGGTTTTCCGACAGGATCATGCCCCAAAATTAAGAGTCTCCTATGGTCGTACTGAATCGCATCTACACCAAGACCGGTGACGACGGCACGACAGCGCTCGGAACCGGCGAGCGGCGTCCGAAATACGATCTGCGCATCGAGGCCTATGGCACCGTCGACGAGACCAACGCCGCGATCGGCGTGGTCAGGCTCCACACCGCGGACATGCCCGAGCTCGACGTGATGCTCGGCCGCATCCAGAACGACCTGTTCGATCTCGGCGCCGACCTTGCGGTGCCCGAGCGTGAGGGCAAGGCGGAGCGGCTGCGGGTGGTGGCGAGCCAGGTCGAGCGGCTCGAGCGCGACATCGACGCGCTCAACGACAAGCTCGCGCCGCTGACCTCCTTCGTGCTTCCCGGCGGCACGCCGACTGCGGCCTATCTCCACGTGGCGCGCACGATATGCCGCAGGGCGGAACGGGTGATCGTGGAACTGGCGGCGCAACCCGGGGAGCAGGTCAGCGCGGCTGGCATCCAATATATGAATCGCCTGTCGGACTTCCTGTTCGTGGCCAGCCGGGCCGCCAACGGGAACGGCGCCGGCGACGTGCTTTGGGTTCCGGGCCAGAACCGCTGACCTACCGTGCCCTCTGCATTTCAGAAGGCCGAAATTAGACTCGTTCGCGCGTTGACCGGGGCAGATCGGGCCTTTAGGTTCCGCGCCAGTTGATAACCCCCCTCCCAAATTGAGTGAAAGAGGATCGATGAAGGTCTTAGTGCCGGTAAAGCGGGTGGTCGATTACAACGTCAAGGTCCGCGTCAAGGGCGATGGATCGGGCGTTGAACTCGCCAACGTCAAGATGTCGATGAACCCGTTCGACGAAATCGCGGTTGAGGAAGCACTGCGCCTGAAGGAAGCCGGCAAGGCGACCGAAGTCGTGGTGGTTTCCATTGGACCTGCGCAGGCGTCGGAGACGATCCGCACGGGTCTTGCCATGGGCGCCGATCGCGGCATCCTGGTGAAGGCCGAGGGCACGGTCGAACCGCTCGCGGTCGCCAAGATCCTGAAGAAGGTTGCGGAAGAAGAGCAGCCCGGCCTGATCATTCTCGGCAAGCAGGCGATCGACGACGACAGCAACCAGACCGGCCAGATGCTGGCTGCGTTGCTCGGCTGGTCGCAGGCGACGTTCGCTTCGAAGCTCGAGGTCGAAGGTTCTGACTTCAAGGTCACCCGCGAAGTCGATGGCGGTCTCCAGACCGTGAAGCTGAAGGGACCGACGATCGTCACCACCGATCTGCGTCTCAACGAGCCGCGCTATGCCTCGCTGCCGAACATCATGAAGGCCAAGAAGAAGCCGATCGCGGACAAGACCGTCGCCGATTACGGCGTCGACGTCGCTCCGCGTCTCGAGGTCGTCAAGACGACGGAGCCGGCCGGCCGCAAGGCGGGCGTCAAGGTCAAGGACGTCGCCGAGCTGGTGTCGAAACTCAAGAACGAAGCCGGGGTGCTCTGATGACGACGCTGCTGATTGCCGAACACGACAATGCGTCGCTCAAGGATGCGACCAACAAGGCCCTGACCGCGGCCGCCGCGCTCGGCGCGGACGTCGAAGTCCTCGTTGCCGGCCAGAACGCCAAGGCCGCGGCGGATGCCGCTGCCAAGCTTGCCGGCGTCAAGAAGGTGCTGCTCGCCGATGGCGAGCTCTACGCGCACGATCTCGCCGAGCCGCTGGCCGCGCTGATCGTCTCGCTGGCCTCCGGCTACGATGCGATCGTCGCGCCCGCGACCTCGCGCTTCAAGAACGTGATGCCGCGCGTCGCCGCCCTGCTCGACGTCATGCAGGTCTCGGAGATCATCAAGGTGGTCGCCCCCGACACCTATGAGCGTCCGATCTATGCCGGTAACGCCATCCAGACGGTGAAGTCCAAGGACGCCAAGAAGGTCATCACGGTGCGGACCTCGACCTTCGCCGCAGCCGGCGAGGGCGGCAGCGCGGCGGTCGAGACCGTCGCGGCGGCGGCCGATCCGGCCCTGTCGTCCTTCATCGGCGAGGAGGTCGCCAAGAGCGACCGTCCCGAGCTGACCTCGGCCAAGATCATCGTCTCCGGTGGCCGCGCCATGCAGAGCCGCGAGAATTTTGCCAAGTACATCGAGCCGCTCGCTGACAAGCTTGGGGCCGGTGTCGGTGCCTCGCGCGCGGCGGTGGACGCCGGCTACGCCCCGAACGACTGGCAGGTCGGCCAGACCGGCAAGGTGGTGGCGCCCGAGCTCTATGTCGCCGTCGGCATTTCCGGCGCCATCCAGCATCTGGCCGGCATGAAGGACTCCAAGGTGATCGTCGCGATCAACAAGGACGAGGACGCGCCGATCTTCCAGGTTGCCGATTACGGCCTGGTCGCCGATCTCTACCAGGCGGTTCCGGAGCTGACGGCCGAACTCGGCAAGCTCGGCAAGTAAAAGACGCCAAAAACACCGGCCGGAGGCATAAACTCCGGCCGGTGTTTCATTTCTGAAGCGTTTTCTTTGGCGTGGGGCACGCCTTCGAAGCGATCCAATCTAGGTTTCGAGCCCGGGTTCTGATTAAATCAAGCTTCTGATCAAATCAGACCTCCCGGCTCGGGGGATAGGCAGGCGCGCTCGTCGCGCGCCGTTCCGGTGGATGACAAGATGGCGGCAGTGATCAAGAAGGTCGGCGTGATCGGCGCGGGTCAGATGGGCAATGGCATCGCGCATGTTGCGGCGCTGGCCGGTTTCGACGTGGTGCTCAACGACGTTTCGGTTGATCGCCTCAAGTCGGGCATGGCCACCATCAACGGTAATCTGGCGCGCCAGGTCTCCAAGAAGGCCGTCTCCGAGGACGACAAGGCCAAGGCGATGGCGCGCATCACGTCCGCCGAGAAGCTGGACGACCTCGCCGATTGCGACCTCGTGATAGAGACCGCGGTCGAGAAGGAAGAGGTCAAGCGCAAGATCTTCCACGAGCTCTGCGCCGTGTTGAAGCCCGAGGCGATCGTCGCCTCCGATACGTCCTCGATCTCGATCACCCGGCTTGCCGCCGCCACCGACCGGCCCGAGCGCTTCATCGGCATTCACTTCATGAATCCGGTGCCGCTGATGGAGCTGGTGGAGCTGATCCGCGGCATCGCCACCGACGACCAGACCTTCGAGGCGTCCAAGGAATTCGTCGCCAAGCTCGGCAAGCAGGTCGCGGTGTCCGAGGATTTCCCGGCCTTCATCGTCAACCGCATCCTGCTGCCGATGATCAACGAGGCGATCTACACGCTGTATGAAGGCGTCGGCAATGTCGAGGCGATCGACGCGGCCATGAAGCTTGGCGCCCACCATCCGATGGGCCCGCTGGAGCTCGCCGATTTCATCGGCCTCGATACCTGCCTCTCGATCATGCAGGTGCTGCATGAGGGGCTGGCCGATTCCAAGTACCGCCCGTGCCCGCTGCTGGTGAAATACGTCGAGGCCGGCTGGCTCGGGCGCAAGACCCAGCGCGGCTTCTACGACTACCGCGGCGCCAAGCCGGTTCCGACGCGCTAAGGCGGCGGTGCCGTAGGGTGGGCAAAGCGAAGCGTGCCCACGCATTTTTCGCGACCATGGTGAGGTGGTGGGCACGGCGCAAGTGCGCCTTTGCCCACCCTACGGCACCTATCCTGTGTCGATTCATGTCGCGTTAACCCCTCGCGCCTAGGCTGCAGCCGGTAAGAGGGTTCGCGTAATGGACATGATGGCAATGGTCAGCACCATGCTGGCCGCTCAGCAAGGCGCGCTGCAGTCGAATATTGCGGCGACGCTGACCAAGCAGAACGCGGATATGGAGAAATCCACCGTCCTGACGCTGCTTGGTGCGGGTCAGCCCTCGCTGGCCAATGTCGGTGCCGGCGTCGGCGGCAACCTCAACATCACCGCCTGAAAATCCTAGAGCGCTGCGGCGGCCTTGCCCGTCGCCGCCCGGATCAACTTGAGCGCGTCCTCGCTCGCCCATTCCGCCGGCCCCGCGATCGTCGCAATCTCGCAGCCTTGCGGATCGACCAGCACCGAGGTGGGCATGCCGAGCGCCCGGCCTATGGCCTTAAGATCCTGAAAAACCTTGGCTTTCTGATCGCTGAAATAGCTGAGCCGGGCCAGATTGGCCTCTTTCAGGAAGGTCTTCGGCTTCTCGGGGTCGCGAGTGTCGATATTGATCGCCACCACCTCGAAATTCGGGCCCGACAGCTTGCCCTGGAGCTCGTCCAGCGCCGGCATTTCCTTCCGGCATGGCACGCACCAGGTGGCCCAGAGGTTCACCAGCAGCGTCTTGCCGCGGAAATCGGACAGCTTTTTCGGCTTGCCGTCGGCATCCTCGAAGGCGAGGTCGGGCAGCTTCAGCGGCGCGCTCGCCATGGTCAGCGCCGCCACCTCGCCATGGGCCAGCGGGGCGATCTTTTGCGCCGTAGCCACTGCCGCCCGGCAGGCCGGATCGCCTGATGGGGCCCGGCTCAGGCCCAGTCCGTACAGCGCAGCGAAGCCGGCCAGCCCTACGACCGCCACGGTGGCGATGACGAGGGGGACCCGGCGCGTGGCGGAGGGCGTCTTGTCGAGCATATCGTTTGTCATCCGGTCGCAGATATGGCTATCAGGGGCCTCTTAATACGGCTGGCGGCGGCCAGCAAACGTGCGGCAAATCAAGGCGTGAGCAGGGGATCATGAGCAACAAGATGTGGGGCGGCCGGTTCTCGGAACGTCCCGACGAGATCATGGAAGAGATCAACGTCTCCATCGACGTCGATCGTCACCTCTTCGCCCAGGACATTGCCGCGTCCAAGGCCCACGCTGCGATGCTTGCCGCGAAGGGCATCATCACGGGTTCTGATGCGAAAAATATCGGCAAGGGTCTAGACACGATTTTGTCAGAGATCGGCAAGGGCGGCTTCGAGTTCAAGCGCGCGCTCGAGGACATCCATATGAATGTCGAGAGCCGCTTGACCGAGCTGATCGGTCCCGCCGCCGGCCGCCTGCACACCGCGCGCTCGCGCAACGACCAGGTCGCGACCGATTTCCGTCTCTACGTCCGTGACATCATCGACGAGACCGACGCGGCGCTCGCCGCGTTCCAGGCCGCGCTGGTCAATCGCGCGCTGGAGCATGCCGCCACCGTGATGCCCGGCTTTACCCATCTGCAGACCGCGCAGCCCGTGACCTTCGGCCATCATCTGCTCGCCTATGTCGAGATGGCCGCGCGCGATCGCGGCCGCTTCCAGGATGCGCGCAAGCGGCTGAATGAATCCCCGCTCGGCGCCGCCGCGCTGGCCGGCACCTCGTTCCCGATCGACCGTCACGCCACCGCGAAGGCGCTTCTCTTCGACCGTCCGATGGCGAACTCGCTCGATGCCGTCTCCGACCGCGACTTCGTGCTGGAGGCATTGTCGGCGGCCTCGATCTGCGCCGTGCACATGTCGCGCTTTGCCGAGGAGATCGTGATCTGGACCTCGCCGCTGGTCGGCATGATCCGGCTCAGCGACAAGTTCACGACCGGCTCCTCGATCATGCCGCAGAAGCGCAATCCGGATGCCGCCGAACTGGTGCGCGCCAAGACCGGCCGCGTCATCGGCGCGCTCAACGGCTTGTTGATCGTGATGAAGGGCCTGCCGCTCGCCTATCAAAAGGACATGCAGGAGGACAAGCAGGGCGCCATGGAGGGCTTTGCCGCGCTGTCGCTGGCGATCCGCGCCATGACCGGCATGGTTCGCGATCTCGTGCCTGACGAAGCCAAGATGAAGCTTGCTGCAGGCGAGGGCTATTCCACCGCGACCGATCTCGCCGACTGGCTGGTGCGGACGCTGAAAATGCCGTTCCGCGACGCCCATCACGTCACCGGCCGTATCGTCGCCAAGGCCGCCGAGGGTGGCGTCGCCCTGCACGAGCTGCCGCTCAAGGAGATGCAGGCGATCGAGCCCAAGATCACCAAGGACGTGCTCGGCGTGCTCTCGGTCGAATCGTCGGTGAAGAGCCGCACCAGCTTCGGCGGCACCGCGCCGAAGAACGTGGCGTCGCAGGCCAAGGCCTGGGCGAAGCGGCTGGAAAAAGAGCGAAAATTGGGCTGAGGGGCAAAATTTCGCTTATGTTTCATGGTCATCCGGCTCTCGCCAGAGCGCGCCAATCTCTGTATGGTGCGCCCCGCGTAGTGGGGAATTTCGTCGTGACGTCAAAGTTTCGCCCGGCCGGCTCGGGGTGGGCCATCATTGTCTTGAGCCTGACGGCGCTCGCGCTTGCCGGCTGCGGCCGCAAGGGTCCGCTGGATTTGCCGCCGACCGCCTCCAACGCGCCAACGGGCAACGTCGCAGCTCCGACCGACACCGAGACCGCAGCCCAGAAGACGCCGAGCCTTTTCGACCCAACCTCCGGTGCGGATGCCGCACCCGCGGCGGCCAAGGGTAGGAAGAAACCGTTTATTCTCGACCCGCTGTTGGACGAACCTCCCGGCAAGAAATAAGCCGGGACAACCGAGCCTGCGTCATGAACCATTTCGACTATCGCAACGGCGTGCTGCACGCCGAGGCGGTGAACCTGTCCGAGCTGGCCGCAACAGTCGGCACGCCGTTCTATTGCTATTCGACCGCGACGCTGGAGCGGCACTATCGCGTCTTCACCGAGGCCTTCGCCGGCGAGAAGGTGCTGGTCTGCTACGCCATGAAGGCGAACTCGAACCAGTCGGTGCTGCGGACGCTCGCCAAGCTCGGCGCCGGCGCGGACGTGGTCTCCGGTGGTGAATTGAAGCGCGCGCTGGCCGCCGGCATTCCGCCAAGCAAGATCCTGTTCTCCGGTGTGGGCAAGACCGAACAGGAGCTGCGCGCCGCGCTCGCCGCCGACATCCTCTGTCTCAACGTCGAATCCGAGCCCGAGCTCGAGCTGCTGTCGCGCCTGGCGACCGAGACGGGCAAGACCGCGCGCGTCTCGCTGCGCGTCAATCCCGATGTCGACGCCGGCACCCACGCCAAGATCTCGACCGGCAAGTCCGAGAACAAGTTCGGCATCCCGATCGTGCATGCCCGCGAAGTCTATGCCCGCGCCGCGAAACTCCCGGGCATCGAGGTGACAGGCACCGACGTGCATATCGGCAGCCAGATCACCGACCTCTCCGGCATGGAGACCGCCTTCCGCATCCTCTCCGAATTCGTGCAGACGCTGCGCGCCGACGGCCACAACATCTCCCATGTCGATTTCGGCGGCGGCCTCGGCATTCCCTATTACATGGACCGCGAGGCGCCGCCGGCGCCGGCGGCCTATGCCGCCATGGTCAAGCGCGTCAGCCACAATCTCGGCTGCACGCTGATGTTCGAGCCGGGCCGCATGATCGTCGGCAATGCCGGCATCCTGGTCGCCAAGGTGATCTATGTGAAGCACGGCGACGGCAAGAATTTCGTCATCATCGACGCCGCCATGAACGACCTCATTCGCCCGACGCTGTACGAGGCGCATCACGACATCCTGCCGGTGACGCAGCCCACCAAGGGCGCCGCCACCATCATGGCCGACGTCGTCGGCCCGGTCTGCGAGACCGGCGACTATCTCGCGCTCGACCGCACGCTGCCGACGCCCGCGCCCGGCGATCTCATCGCCATCATGACCGCGGGTGCCTATGGCGCGGTGCAGGCCGGCACCTACAACACGCGCCCGCTGGTGCCGGAGGTGCTGGTGAAGGACGATCAGTACGCCGTCGTCCGCCCGCGCATCGAGGTCGAGCAGCTGATCGCGATGGACACGCCGGCGCCGTGGCTGTGAGACAGTGATCGTAGCTCGGATGGAGCGCAGCGAAATCCGGGTTCTCGCCGAGCCGTAACAACCCCGGATTACGCTGCGCTCCATCCGGGCTACGGGTTTGGCGTTATTTTTTTTCGCCCACCACCACCCCCGCCTTCTTCTCGATCGGCTTGATCGCCGCGGTGAAATCGGACTCGGCGCCTTCCGCGCTGATCACGGTCTCCCACAACCGCCCGACCGCGTCCGCGACCTCCATCGACAGGCCGAGCTGCTTCATCTCCTCCAGCACCAGCCGGACGTCCTTCACCATCAATCCCGTGGCGAAACCGAAATCGAAACTGCGCGGCAGCACGGCGCGCGGAAACTTGTCGCGGCTCGCGGTGTTCATGCCGGAGCCGGCGTTGATGACGTCGATCATCACGGCGGGATCGAGCCCGGCCTTCACGCCCATCACCACCGCTTCCGACGTCGCCACGATCGCGGTGGCCGACAGGAAATTGTTGGCGAGCTTCATGGTCTGCGCCGCGCCGGGCTTCTCGCCGATGAAGAACACCTTTCCGATCACGTCGAGCGCGGGCTTGAGCAGATCGAATTCTGCTCTCGGTCCGGAGACCATTACCGCCAGCGTGCCCTTCTCGGCGCCGCCGACCCCGCCGGAGACGGGGCAGTCGATCTGGACGATGTTGCGCTTGGCGAGCAGGTCGTGAATCTTCACGGCCATCGCCGAGCCGACGGTGGAGAGGTCGATGAAGCGTTTTGCCCGGCGGCCCTCGATCACGCCGTTCGCTCCCGTTGCAACCTCGAGCGAAGCTTGCAGCGATGGCAGGCTCGCCATCACGGTCTCGACCTGGTCGGCGATGTCCTGCGGCGATGTCGCCGCCGTCGCGCCGAGCGCCGTGAGCTTGTCCGTGACCTCCTTGCGCGTGTCGAACACGACGAGCCTGTGTCCCGCCTCGATCAGCCGCCGCGCCATCGGGAAACCCATGTTTCCGAGCCCGATGAATCCGATGTCCATGGTGTTTTTTCCTCTTCCTCGTCATTGCGAGGAGCGAAGCGACGAAGCAATCCAGAATGTTTCCGCGGAGGGATTTCTGGATTGCTTCGCTTCGCTCGCAATGGCGGAGCAATACAATTGAGAGCGGTTAGTTTGGCTCACGCCTTCCCATCGATCTCCGCAAACACCTCGCGCGCGATGCGGAAACTGTCGACTGCGGCGGGCATGCCGCCATAGATCGCCACCTGCATCAGGATCTCGCGGATCTCCTCACGGCTGACGCCGTTGGTCAGGGCGCCCTTCAGATGCGCGCGAAACTCGTGCTGGCGGTTGAGGATCGCGATCATGGCGATGTTGAGCATGCTGCGGGTCTTGCGCGGCAGCTCCTCGCGGCCCCACACCGTGCCCCAGCAATATTCGTTCAGCATCTCCTGGAACGGGCGGTTGAAGTCGTCGACATTCTTCAGGGCGTTGTTGACATAGGCCTCGCCCAGCACCGCTTTGCGGACTTCCAGGCCCTTGTCGTGCATCTTCTTGTCCATGGCGTTTCCTCTCGTCTCCCTCGGGGCGGCGCGGAAATTACGGGGTTGCAGCGGGCCAGTCACGTCCTCGTGTTATGCGGGAAAAGGGGTGTCTCCCGTACCGGAACGGATGCCTCAGTGCTGCCGTTGTGGTAGGCTTCTCTACCGGGCAACCTGGAGAGTTGATTGAACGGCGTCACCCCCGACCCGTCAGACCCGATCCGCAACGGCGATGCTCTGTCGCGGCTGAAGCTGGCGCAGGCCCTCGATCGGGCCATTTATGCCATCGCGTGGGAGCGTGCCTGGCCGAATTTGGCGCGGCTGCTGACCGTCGTCGGCCTGTTCCTGGTGGTGTCCTGGGCCGGCCTCTGGCTGGCTCTACCGTTCGTTGCCCGTGCCATCGGTCTCGTTGTTTTCGCCGGCATCGCTATTGCCGTCCTGTTTCCCTTGATTCGCTTCCGCTGGCCGAGCCGCGAGGAGGCGCTCAGCCGGCTCGATCGTGGCTCCGGCATTCGTCACCGCCCGGCCACGACGCTGACGGACACGCTGTCCTCGCAGGACCCGGTCGCACAGGCGCTGTGGCAGGCGCAGCGCGAGCGTACGTTGGCCTCGCTCAAGCGCATCCGCGCCGGGCTGCCGCATCCGCGGCTCGCGCTGCATGATCCCTGGGCGTTGCGCGCGCTGGTCATGGTGATGCTGGTCGCGACCTTCTTCGCCGCCGGCGACGAGCGCGCGATGCGGCTCGGGGCCGCCTTCGACTGGAACGGCGTGCTGGCGCCGGCCAATGTTCGCGTCGATGCCTGGGTCACTCCGCCGCTCTATACCGGCAAGCCGCCGGTCATCCTGTCGGCCGCCAACAAGGAGGCCGCGGCGCTGCCGGCCGCCGGCCCGCTTGCCGTTCCCGCCGGCTCGACCCTGATCGTACGCTCCTCCGGCGGCAGCCTGGATGTCGTGGTCTCCGGCGGCCTCAAGGAGGTTGCTCCCGCGGAAGCCGCGCCCAAGGGCACCAACGAGAAGCACTTCACCATCACGGCAGATGGCACCGCGCATGTCCGCGCCCCCTCCGGCCAGCCGCAATGGGCGTTCGCGGCAACGCCGGACCGTGCACCGACGATCGCGCTCGCCAAGGATCCCGAGCGCCAGGCGCGCGGCGGGCTCCAGCTCTCCTACAAGATCGAGGACGATTACGGCGTGACCGGCGCGGATGCCCACATTGCCCTGCGCCCCGCCGACGCCAAGGATGGTAGCAAGGATGGCAGCAAGGATTCCGACGGCAAGGCCGCGGCGCGGCCGCTGTTCCAGCCGCCGCAATTCCCGCTCGTGCTGCCGAACGCGCGCACCCGCAACGGCGTCGGCCAGACCGTGAAGGACCTCAGCGAAGACCCCTATGCCGGCGCCGACGTCACGCTGACGCTCACCGCCAAGGACGAGGCCGGCAACGAGGCCAGGAGCGAACCCTTCAACATGCGCCTGCCCGAGCGTCTGTTCACCAACTCGCTCGCACGCGCGCTGATCGAGCAGCGCCGTATCCTCGCGCTCGACGCCAACAGGAATTCGGACGTCTACACCGCGCTCGACGCGCTGATGATCGCACCCGAATTGTTCACGCCGGATGCCGGCTGCTATCTCGGCCTCCGCAGCCTCGCGAGCCAGCTCGAGGGCGCCCGCACCGACGATGCGCTGCGCAACGTGGTGGCGAGCATGTGGGCCTTCGCGACGACCATCGAGGACGACGGCGTCGCCGGCAGCGTCAACGCCGCGCTGCGCTCGGCGCAGGACGCGCTCAAGGCGGCGCTGGACCGCGGCGCCAGCGAGGACGAGCTCAGGGTGCTGACGCAGAAGCTGCGCGAGGCCATGGCCGGCAAGGTGCGCGATCTCGCCCGCCGCGCCGAGCAGAATCCGCTCGGCGCCCGGCAGCCGTTCCCGGCGGAGGTCCAGCTCATCCTCGACAAGGCCGTCGAGCTGCGACAAAAGACCCAGCACGCGACGCCCGAACAGCTCGCCGAGCTGGCGCAGCAGCAGGACGTCTTGCGCGAGCAGCTTCAGGCCTATCGCAAGTCGGCGAACAACCGTGCCAACAAGGCGGGGGACGACAGGACCAACCAGTTTACGCGGGACCGGAAATGCGGAAGCTAGCACCCGTGCCAGTCTTGAAGGCGATGTCGATCGCCTGCCTCGCCTTGCTGTTGGGCGGCGTCTTGCCGGCCGCCGCACAGCTGGATCAGGATCCCGATGCGCTGCTCGACAGCGCGGAAAAGGCGATGCAGGAATCCGGCGACAGCCTCAGGCAGAAGGAATCCGGGAAGAGCCTGAGCAACCAGTCCGACGCCATCCAGAAGCTCGAGGAATACAAGCGCGCCACGGAAAGAAGCCAGTCTTCCAATCGCGATCGTTCCGTCATCACGCAGCGCGATCTGGACGACCTCCTGCGGCAGATCGAGAAGGCGGCGCGCGAGGGCAATAAAGAGGCGGCCCAGCGCATCCTCGAGCAGCTCGCGCAGATCATGGAAAATCTCCAGATGGCGCAGCCCGGGCAATCCGGCGAGAGCGACATGGAGCAGGCGCTGAACGAGCTCAGCGACATGATCCGCAAGCAGCAGCAGTTGCGCGACAAGACTTTCAAGCAGGGCCAGGATTCCCGGCGTGACCGCTCGCGCGGCAAGCAGCAGGGCGACCAGTCGATGTCGGACCTGCAGCAGGATCAGCAGTCGCTGCGCGATCGCCTGAAGAAGCTGCAGGACGAGCTCGCCAAGCGCGGCCTCGCACAGAAGGGACAAAAGGGTCAAAAAGGCCAGCAAGGTCAGAAAGGCCAGCAGGGCGATCCGGGCCAGAGCGGCGATCAGGACGGCGATCAGGGTGATGACGACGGCAGCCTCGACGCCGCCGACGGTGCCATGGGTGATGCCGGCTCGAAGCTCGGTGAAGGCAATGCCGACGGTGCCGTGGATTCGCAGGGCAAGGCTCTCGACGCGATGCGCAAGGGCGCGCAGAAGATGGCCGAGGCGATGCAGCAGGGCGATGGCGACGGGCAGGGCGATGGTCCCGGCAATCGGGCCGGCCGTCAGCAGAGCGGCGGCAACCAGACCGATCCGCTCGGGCGCCCGCTTCATGGCCGCGATCTCAGCGACGACTACACCGTCAAGATCCCGGGCGAGATCGACGCCCAGCGCGTCCGCCGCATCCTCGAAGAGCTCCGCCGCCGCCTCGGCGACAGCTCGCGTCCGCAGATCGAGCTCGACTACATCGAGCGGCTGCTGAAGGATTTTTGAGGCGGCCCAGTACGTGCCCTATCTATCACCGTCACCCTGAGGTGCTCGCCTCTTCGGCGAGCCTCGAAGGGCGACGGCCCGGCTGGATCGGCTACATCGGGGCCGTACATCCTTCGAGGCTCCCCATGCAGCGCGTTGCGCCGCACGGCTCGCGCCTCAGGATGACGGATCAGCTGTGACTGTGTTGAGGTGTCAGGTTTTCTTCGCCGCCAGCGCATCCGCCACGGCGGTGCGGATGTCGGCGACCGAGAACGGCTTTGTCACGACGTCGTGCACCAGCGCATTGAGGTTCGAGGCGCGCTCGCGCTGGTCGGCAAAGCCGGTCATCAGCAAGATGGTCAGGTCGGGAAAATCGCGCGCGGCGGAGAGCGCCAGCGCGATGCCGTCCATCACGGGCATCTGGATGTCGGTGAGCAGCAGGTCGAAGGCGCCGTCCTCGCGGGTCAGGATCTCCAGCGCCTCGGCGCCGTCCTGCGCGGTGACCGTTTCGTGCCCGTCCATGGCGATGGCGCGCGCCACCAGCGTGCGCATCGAATCTTCGTCATCGGCGATCAAGATCTTCGGCATGGGACCAACTTTCGGACCAACCTCGGTACCGTGCAGCGCGATTATACGCTGCCGCCGGCAATGTCGCGCCGGTTGAAGAAGCGAACGTCGATATTGCGGCCTTCCGGCGGCGGCGAGGCCAGGCGGGAGCGGAAGAAGGCGCGCTCGCCGGGCCGCAGCACGGTCTGCTCCAGCACCGTATTCCAGGCGTAGATCTCCGCGCCTTGCCCGTCGCGCACGGCAAAGCGCAGCCGCGGAATGTCGAGCGGCTTCTTGCCCTCGCCGACGATCACGCCCTCGATCACCAGCACCTGCTTACCGTCCACGGTCTCGCTGGACAGCTTCACATCCTTGAAGGCGAGGCCCCGCAGGTTCACCTCGAGCCCGACCATCTTGTAGAAGGCGGCGGTTTGCGGCAGCAGCCGCACCATGTCGCCGCGCCAGATCACCAGCGCCAGCACCAGCGCGCCCATGGCGGCGCAGGCGGTCGGCAGGCCGAAATGGGATTTTTTGGGCGACGCGGTGGCGACCGGGCGGCTCACCCGCGCGCCGCGGCGGCCGAACAGACCGCGGAACCAGGACTGGTGCTGCGCGCCGACGACCTCCTCCTCGGCTTCCCGGGCCGCCGCGGACCACTCGTCCTCGGTTTCCTTGGGGGCCTCTTCATCGGGCCAGTCGCTGGCGATCGAGGGACTGTCGACGACAGGTGCGTCAGTGGCGCTGTCGTCCTTGGCATAGGAGTTCCACTGCTCGGCAAGGTCGGTCTGGTCGTCGGCCTGGCTGGCCGCGGCCATGGCCGGGACGGATGCCTCCTCGATGGCATCCTCGGCGTGGGCGATCCAGGTCTCCTTGCAGCGGGAACAGCGGACCGCCCGTCCGTTCGCCCCAAGGCTCGCGAGCTTGATGGCGTAGGATGTCATACAATGGGGGCAGACGATATGCATGGACGGGCCTCGACGATGACCCAGTCGCGCCTAACCGGGCACCCTGGATGCTACAAGGCGACCGTTAACGAACCGGAAACCATAACGGCGGCAAAACCCGTTGGTCGCGTATGGCGGAGCGCAGCAGTGCGACCCGCGTCCCCTCTCGAACGGAGCTGAGCTTGGTTCGGTTCGAAAATGTCGGATTGCGTTACGGTCTGGGGCCGGAGATCCTGCGCGACCTCAGCTTCCAGATCCCGGCGCATTCGTTCCAGTTCCTCACCGGCCCCTCGGGTGCCGGCAAGACCTCGCTACTGCGCCTGTTGTTCCTGTCGCACCGGCCGACGCGGGGCCTCGTCAATCTGTTCGGCCACGACATCTCGCGTCTCGGCAAGGACGAGATCGCCGATTTGCGCAAGCGCATCGGCATCGTGCTGCAGGATTTCCGCCTGCTCGATCACATGACGACCTATGAGAACGTGGCGCTGCCGTTCCGCGTCATGGGCCGCAGCGAGTCGAGCTATCGCAAGGAGGTGATCGACCTGCTGCGCTGGGTCGGGCTCGGCGACCGCATGGACGCGCTGCCGCCGATCCTGTCGGGCGGCGAGAAGCAGCGCGCGGCGATCGCGCGCGCCGTGATCTCGCGGCCGCAACTGCTGCTCGCGGACGAGCCGACCGGCAGCGTCGACCCGACGCTCGGACGCCGCCTGCTGCGGCTCTTCATCGAGCTCAACAAATCAGGCACCGCCGTCATCATCGCGACCCACGACATCGGCCTGATGGACCAGTACGAGGCCCGGCGGCTAGTGCTGCACCAGGGACGGTTGCACGTCTATGAGTAGGACCGACGAGCGCGGCGTGTTGGTCGACCTCGGACAGGAGCGTCCGCAGCTTCCAGCCAACGCGCGCAACATGTCGCCGATCGTGCCGCGCGCCTCGATCCAGGGCCGCGCGCTGGTCGCCGTCGTCGCCATCATGACCTTCCTGGCGTCGATGACCACGGGCACGGTGCTATTGGTGAGCGCCTCCGCCGCGGAATGGCAGTCGGACGTCGCCAGCGAGATCACCATCCAGGTTCGCCCGCAGGCCGGCCGCGATCTCGAACGCGACACCGCGGCTGTGACGGAGGCGATGCGCGCGCAAGCCGGCGTCGTCGAGGTCAAGCCGTTCACCCGGGAGGAGAGTGGCAAGCTGCTCGAGCCCTGGCTCGGCACCGGGCTGTCGATGGACGACCTGCCGGTGCCGCGCATGATCATCGCGCGTGTGCAACCTGGCACGCTGCTCGATCTCGGCGCCTTGCGCGCGCGCGTGACCCAGGTCGCGCCAAGTGCCAGCGTCGACGATCACCGCGCCTGGATCGAGCGGATGCGCTCGATGACCAACGCCACCGTGCTCGCCGGCCTCGGCATCCTCGCGCTGGTCATCATCGCCACCATCATCTCGGTCTCGTTCGCGACCCGTGGCGCCATGGCGGCGAACCGTCCGATCGTCGAGGTGCTGCATTTCGTCGGCGCCGGCGACCGCTACATCGCCAATCACTTCCTGCGTCATTTCCTGAGGCTCGGCCTCGAGGGCGGCGTGATCGGCGGCGGCGCCGCCATGCTGGTGTTCGGCTTCTCCGAGTCGATCGCCGGCTGGTTTTCCGGTACCCCCGTCGGCGACCAGTTCGCGGCGCTGCTCGGCACCTTCTCGCTGCGGCCGTCCGGCTACATCGTGCTCGCGGCCCAGGCCGTGCTGATCGGCGCCATCACCGCGGTGGCCTCACGCCAGACCCTGTTTGCGACGTTGAACGATGTTGATTGAGTTCTTTCTTCCGTTCTCCCGCAGGAGAGGGCGAAGAAACCGGACTCCACTTCGCCTCAAAACCTTTTAAAATCACCTCAGGGAAGGGATCATCGACATCATATGACCTCGCCGACCGACGATCGATCGCCGAACCTGCCGCGCGGCTGGCTGCGCGCGGCCGTGGTGTCGACGATTGCGCTCGCCTTCGTCGGCGCGGCGGCGGGCTTCATCGCATTCCTGTCGCAATTGCGCGGCGCCGAGATCGCCCCAAGCCGCAAGGCAGACGGCATCGTGGTCCTGACCGGCGGCTCCTCGCGGGTGTCGGACGCGATGGAGCTGCTCGCTGCCGGCTACGGCAGGCGGCTCCTGATCTCCGGCGTGCACCCGACGTCGACGGCGAGTGACATCTCCCGGACCTTGCCGGAGAACCAGTCCTTCATGACCTGTTGTGTCGATCTCGACCGCACCGCGCTCTCGACCCGCGGCAATGCGGCGGAGGCGCGGCGCTGGGCCGACGGCCGCCGATTCAAGTCGCTGATCGTGGTCACCTCGAACTATCACATGCCGCGCGCGCTGGTGGAATTCTCGCATGCGATGCCGCAGACGACGCTGATCCCGTTCGCGGTGGTCGGCGACAAATGGCGCGAGGAACCGTGGTGGACATCGGCATCCACCTTGCGGCTGCTGCTGTCGGAATATGTCAAGTACGTCGCGGCCGAGCTCAGGGTGCGGCTGGAGGATTTCGGGATTGACCTTTCGCCCGAGATGTCGGAGCAGCCTGCAGGTCAGCAGCCAAAGCGGCCCGCTACCGCACAGGCCAATTGATCGGCAAATTAATCGGATCGTCGATGTTCCTGATTTTCCTGCGCTCGCTCGTGTTCAACGTGCTGTTCTACGCCGTGCTGGTCTGCCTCGCGATCGTGGCGCTGCCGACCTTCGCATTGCCGCCGCGCGCCATGCTGACGGTCGCGCAATGGTGGGCCAAGGCGACGCTGGTCCTGATGCGCGTGGTCTGCAACATCAAGGTCGAATTCCGCGGTGTCGAGAACATCCCGCAGGGGCCGCTTGTGATCGTGGCAAAGCACCAGTCGTTCTGGGAGACCTTCGTGCTGCCCGGCTTCTTCAATCGTCCGATCTTCATCCTCAAGCGTCAGCTCATGCAGATCCCGGTGTTCGGCCAGTTCCTGGTCAAGACCGGGATGATCGCGATCGACCGCAAGGCCGGCGTGAAGGCGCTCTTGGACATGACGCGGCGGGCGCGCGAGGCGGTGCGCTCGGGCCGGCAGCTCGTCATCTTTCCGGAAGGCACGCGCCGCGCGCCGGGCGCGCCGCCCGACTACAAGACCGGCTTCGCGCAGATCTATTCGTCCTGCGGCGTGCCGTGTCTGCCGATCGCGCTCAACTCCGGCCTGTTCTGGCCCCGCCGCACCTTCATGCGCTATCCCGGCACGCTCGTGGTGGAATTCCTCGATCCGTTGCCATCGGGCCTGCCGAAGGATGAGTTTCTCTCCCGTGTGCAGACGGCGATCGAAGAGGCAACCGGCCGCCTCGTCGAGGCCGGCCGCAAGGAGCAGGAGCAACTGATTGGCGCCTCGCCGAGTTACGCCCCGTCGGAGAGCTAAAGCGCGATGAGATTAGGATGAATCGTCATCGCGCTTTAGTTTATTGTTTGAGCATGATCTTTCCGGAAAACCGCTGCGCATTTTTCCGGATCATGCTCTAGCGGCTCTCTCGATCGTCGCGAGCCGGCGGGTGCAGGGAATGCGCCTCCCCATGCAGCATGGTCGCGAGCTGATGCAATTGCGTATCGCGAAAACCTTCGGCCTCGATCGCCTTCACCGTCGCGGTGACATAGTCGCGATTGGCGCCGGACTGGCCGTGGCCCTGGACGACATGGCGGTGCTGCTCGGCGAGCGAGAGGCGGCCGGCATATTGCACATGGCCGCGGTCGACGACATAGGCGAGCGCGGAGACGCGCTGGCGCGCATCGTTCTCCAGCCACACCGAGCGCATCACCTCGCGATAGACCGAGGTGACCTGCTCGCGCGCCCGCAAATACGCGACCACGTCGGTGCGGTTCTTTTCAGCGACGCGAAAGGCGATGCCGCGGCAGGCGCCGCCGCGGTCGAGTCCGAGCACCAGGCCCGGCTTCTCCGGTGTGCCGCGATGGACGAAGGAATAGACGCAGAGCGCCCGGTGCTCTCCGACCAGCCGTGCCGGGACGCGCTCCTCGAAGTCGAAGCCCGGACGCCACATCAGCGAGCCATAGCCGAACACCCAGAGGTCGCCCGTGGCTGTGGTGACGGAGGGGAGGGTGATTTCGGACATTTCGGGCACGGCTACCAGAACCGCGCCCTCAAGCGAAGCGAATTCTCCGCCTTTCGTCGGGGGCTGGCCTCGCTTACATTTGCCAAAATCTGGGGCCAAAGGGTCGCCGCATGTCCAATATGACCGTTGCCGCAGGCCGCCGTTCCCGTTGGGGCCTTTTCATTGCCCCCGTCCTCGTCCTGATCCTCGCCGTCGCCTGGAGCTGCTTCTGGTTCTACGCGGCCTCGCAGGCCGAAGTGGCCGCCGACGCGTGGCGGGCGCAGGAGGCCAAGTCCGGCCGCATCTATGATTGCACCAAGCGCTCGATCGCCGGCTTCCCGTTCCGCTTCGAGGTCCAGTGCTCCGGCGCCAGCGTCGCCCTGGTCTCGCAGAACGCCAGCAAGACGCCGTTCACGGCCAAGCTCGACAACATCCTGGTCGTTGCCCAGGTGTACGATCCCAAGCTCGTCATCGCCGAATTCTCAGCGCCCGCGACGCTGACCGACGGCGTCACGCAGAACACCTTCGTGGTGAACTGGAGCAAGGGCCGCAGCAGCGTGGTCGGCCTGCCGGCCGTGCCGGACCGCGCCTCCATCGTGTTCGACGATCCCAACATCAATCGTCTCGACGGCAGCATGCAGGTGCCGCTCGCGCGCGCCAAGCAGGTCGAGCTGCACGGACGCCTCGCGGACGGCTCGCCGGCCGATCATCCTGTGATCGAGACCGTGCTCCATGTCGCGCAGGGCAGCATCCAGGGCGTTCATCCCCTGCTTGCCGAGCCGTTCGAGGCGGACACGCGCGCCAAGATCACGGGCCTGTCCGACCTGACGCCAAAGCCCTGGCCGCAGCGCTTCCGCGAGATCCAGGCCGCCGGCGGCCACATCGAGATCGTGCAGTCGCGGATTCAGCAGGGCGAGATGATCGCGGTTGCGGCCGGCACGCTCGCCCTCTCGGCCAACGGCCGGCTCGACGGCGAATTGCAGATGACGGTGACGGGGCTCGAGCGCGTGATCCCCGCGCTGGGCATCGAGAAGATGCTGGAGGAGGGTGTGCCGCAGGCCACGCTCGACCGCGTCGCGCCCGGGGTGAAGTCGCAGGACCTCAACAATCTGTTCGGCGCGCTCGATCGCGCCGTTCCCGGCCTCGGCAAGGTGATCAAGCAGAACGCCAATGCCGGCGTTGCCGCCGGCATCAACTCGATCGGCACCGAGAGCATGCTGGAAGGCAAGAAGGCGAGAAGCTTCCCGCTGAAGTTCGTCGACGGCGCCGTGCTGCTCGGCCCGGTCAAGGTCGGCCAGATCCCGCCGCTGTATTAGGTGGCGTAGCTGCCGTAGCCCGGATGGAGCGAAGCGCAATCCGGGACGGTGCCAGCCGCGATCAAGAATCCCGGATTACGCTTGCGCTCCATCCGGGCTACGAACTCACGGCTTCTTCAGCGCCCCGTGCTGGCGGCCGAAATCCGCGGCGGCCGAATCCTGGCCGATCTCGACGATGCCGCGGCGAATGGCGCGGGTGCGGGTGAAATGGTCGAACAGCGCCTCGCCGTCGCCGCGCCGGATCGCGCGGGTGAGTTTTGCGAGATCCTCGGTGAAGGTGCCGAGCATTTCCAGCACCGCCTCCTTGTTGGCGAGGAAGACGTCGCGCCACATCGTCGGATCGGACGCCGCGATGCGGGTGAAATCGCGGAAACCGCCGGCGGAGAACTTGATCACCTCGGACTCCGTCACCTGCGCCAGCTCGTCGGCGGTGCCGACGATGGTGTAGGCGATCAGATGCGGCAGATGGCTGGTGATCGCGAGCACGAGATCGTGATGATCCGGCGTCATGACCTCGACCTTGGCGCCCATCGCCGCCCAGAACGCGCGCAGGCGATCGGTCGCGGCCGCATCGACGCCTTCCGGCGGGGTGAGGATGCACCAGCGATTGATGAAGAGCTCGGCGAAACCCGAATCCGGCCCCGAATGCTCGGTGCCCGCGACGGGATGCGCCGGCACGAAATGAACGGTCTTCGGCAGATGCGGCGCCATGTCCCTGACGATGGCGCCCTTGACCGAGCCGACGTCAGAGATGATTGCGCCGGGCTTCAGATGCGCGGCGATCTCCCGCGCGACCTCGCCGCAGGCGCCGACGGGAATGCAGAGGATGACGAGATCGGCATCCTTCACCGCGTCCGCATTGGTCGCCACGACCTGGTCGACGATGCCGAGTTCGAGCACCCGCGCGCGGGTCTTCTCCGAGCGCGCGGTGGTGACGATCTCGTCCGCCAGGCCCTGGAGCTTCGCAGCGCGCGCGATCGAGCCGCCGATCAGGCCGAAGCCGATCAGCGCGACGCGCTGGAAATGCGCTTGCTCGCTCATTTGCCGGCCATGAAGTCGCGCAGGCCGTCGACCACGAGGCGGTTGGCCTCCTCGGTGCCGATGGTCATGCGCAGCGAATGCGGCAGGCCGTAATTCTTCAAGCCGCGTAGCACGAGGCCGCGCTTGGTCAGGAAAGCGTCGGCGTCGTCAGCGGTCTTGCCCTTGTCGGTCGGGAAGTGGATCAGCACGAAATTGGCGACGCTCGGCGTCACCTTCAGTCCGAGCTTGCCGATCTCCTCGGTCAGCCAGTTGCGCCATGTCTCGGTGAATTGCTTCGACATCGCTTGGTGCGCGGTGTCCTCGATCGCGGCGACCGCGGCATACATTGCCGGCGTCGACACGTTGAACGGGCCGCGGATGCGGTTGACCGCGTCGATGATGTGCTCGGGGCCGAACATCCAGCCGATGCGCAGCGCGGCGAGGCCGTGGATCTTGGAGAAGGTGTGCGTCACCACCGTATTCTCGGTGGTGGCGACCAGCTCGATCCCCATCTCGTAATCGTTGCGCGAGACGTAGTCGCAATAGGCGGCATCGAGCACCAGCAGCACGTGCGACGGCAGGCCGGCGCGCAGGCGCTTGACCTCGTCGAACGGCACATAGGTGCCGGTCGGATTGTTGGGATTGGCGAGCCAGACCAGCTTGGTCTTCGGCGTCACTGCCTTGAGGATGGCGTCGACGTCGCAGGTCAGGTTGGTCTCCTGCGCGATGACGTTCTTGGCACCGACCGCCATGGTCGCGATCGGATAGACCAGGAAGCCGTGCGTGGTGGAGATCGCCTCGTCGCCGTGGCTGAGATAGGTGTGCGCCAGCAGATTGAGGATCTCGTCGGAGCCGGCGCCGCAGATGATGCGGTTCGGGTCGAGACCGAAGGAGCGGCCGATCGCCTCGCGCAACACGCGCGAGGTTCCTTCCGGATAGTCTTCCAGGTGGTCCGCCACGTGCTTGAAGGCCTCGATTGCCTTGGGCGAGGGCCCGAACGGCGTCTCGTTGGCCGACAGCTTGAACACCTTGCGGCCCGGCTCCGCGACCGGGCTCTTGCCGGGCGTGTAGGGCGCAATATCGAGAATGCCGGGATTCGGCACGGGGCGGGACATCTTGAACTCCGAAAATGGCGGGGCGCGGCGCGTGGTTTACGATTTCGCCCCGGTCGGGGGCACCGTATAGCGCGTTGCGTGGCTGCCGACGAGGGCCGTGGAGCGCACCGAGGCCCCCGCCTCGATCAGGGCAGCCCTGATTTTGTCGATGCTGGTCGCATTCGTGACCGAGACCAGCAGCGCTGCGCCGTCGAAGGCGGTGTCGGGTACCGCCACGATCTCGGCGAGCGGCGAAAGGGCCCGCGCGACCTCGGCGTTCCAGCCGGAAACGCGGACGCTGAAGGTCTCGACCTCCGTCACCAGGGCGCTGTCGGCGACCCGCGAGATAGCGAACACCGGCAGCGCCGCCGGATGGTCGGCGCGCTCGACGAAGGGCATCCGCGCGATGATCTTCGGCGCGCCTTCCGTTTCGAGCAAGAGCCACCATGGCGTGCGGCTCGACGTCGCCGAGACCAGCGCCAGATCGCCCTTGGATTTCGCTACCGCCTCGACCGCGGCCTGCGCGCTGAAATGCGCGACGTAAGGCACCGTGAAGCCGAAATGGAAGCGCGCGGAATCGCGCATCGCCGGCTCGCTTGCCGAGATGTCGGCATGCACCGAGAACGGCGCCTGCACGTAAGTGAACGTCGAGATGATGACGCGCCAGATGCTCTCGACCGTGTCGAGCGGCAGGATGCCGCGATGACGCTGCACGAGGTCACGCATCATGGCGGCCTCGCGCGCTGGGCGGAACGCCGAGCCGACCTCCTGGGTCTGCTTCACCTGGATCAGGCGGTCGATGATGTCGCCGCGCTGCATCAGCAGGCGATGCATGCCCTCGTCGATCGCGTCGATCTCCTTGCGCAGTTCCTGGAGCGATGGTGGCGCGGGCGGACGTTGGGACATGTCTGGCTGTCGATGGTTTCGATGGGGGATGTCCTGATTAGGCAGTCGGGACGGCGAAAGCAAAGAGAAATCACGCCCTTTTCGGACGACGCGAGAGAGACGAATTGGGCCGATCCCGGCCGCGACTTGACGAAAACCACCCAAGACGGTAGTTTTTGCCCGTTCCGTGGTCATTTGAGCCGGCCGGCTTGCAGCCACGTTAAAAAACTCGCTAAACAGGCCGGGGACGCTTCCGATCCCGGCCGAACCTATCGTTCAGGCCGGGTTTTTCATGGCCTGATGCAAGTGGCGATCACGCGTTTGATCGCAAACGAGGTCGATGGTCAGATGGGTGGCGTCAAGTCGATACCGAGTCCTGCGATCAGCGCCGACGAACGGTCGCACGAGGTGGATCATCCAAGCTCGCAGATCGCGCATTTCGGCGCCGAGCAGCCGCTGCGGCTCGATTGCGGCGTCGATCTCAGCCCGTTCCAGATCGCCTACCAGACCTATGGCGAGCTCAACGCCGATCGCTCCAACGCGGTGCTGATCTGCCATGCGCTGACCGGCGATCAACATGTCGCCAATGTGCATCCCGTCACCGGCAAGCCCGGCTGGTGGGAGACGCTGGTCGGCCCCGGCCGGCCCATCGATCCCAAGCACTACTTCATCATCTGCTCCAACGTGATCGGCGGCTGCATGGGCTCGACCGGGCCGGCGTCGATCAATCCTGCTACCGGCAAGGTCTGGGGCCTGGATTTCCCCGTCATCACCATCCCCGATATGGTGCGTGCGCAGGCGATGCTGGTCGACCGGCTCGGCGTCGACACGCTGTTTGCTGTCGTCGGCGGCTCGATGGGCGGCATGCAGGTGTTGCAATGGACCGCCGCCTATCCGGGCCGCGTGTTCTCCGCGCTGGCGATTGCCTGCGCGACGCGGCACTCGGCGCAGAACATCGCCTTCCACGAGCTCGGCCGCCAGGCCGTGATGGCCGATCCCGACTGGCACGGCGGCGGCTATGCCGATCACGGCATCCATCCGCATCGCGGGCTCGCGGTGGCGCGGATGGCGGCGCACATCACCTATCTCTCGGATGCGGCGCTGCATCGAAAATTCGGCCGGCGCATGCAGGACCGCGAGCTGCCGACCTTCTCGTTCGACGCCGACTTCCAGGTCGAGAGCTATCTGCGCTACCAGGGCTCGTCCTTCGTCGAGCGCTTCGATGCCAACTCGTACCTCTATCTGACGCGCGCGATGGACTATTTCGACATCGCCGCCGACCAAGGCGGCGTGCTCGCCAAGGCGTTCGTCGACATCAAGACCCGCTTCTGCGTGGTCTCCTTCACCAGCGACTGGCTGTTTCCGACCTCGGAATCGCGCGCGCTGGTGCACGCGCTGAATGCATCGAGCGCGCGGGTGTCGTTCGCCGAGATCGAGACCGATCGCGGCCATGACGCCTTCCTGCTCGACGTTCCCGAATTCTTCGACATCTCCCGCGCCTTCCTGCAATCCGCCGGCAAGGCGCGCGGGCTCACCGGCAAGAAGGACGGCTAGCGATGTCTGTACAGGAAGCGCTGCCGCTGAACGGCGTCGCGACCGGATCGTCCGGCCAGTTTCGCGCCGATCATCTGCTGGTCGCCGAGATGGTGAAGCCCGGCTCGAAGGTGCTCGACGTCGGCTGCGGCGAGGGCGATCTGCTCCAGCTGCTGGAGACGCGCGGCATCGACGGCCGCGGCATCGAGCTGTCGCGCGAGGGCGTCAATCGCTGCGTCGCCAAGGGCCTTGCGGTGGTGCAGGGCGACGCCGACACCGATCTCGTCAATTATCCGGATGACGCCTTCGACTACGTGATCCTGTCGCAGACGCTGCAGGCAACGCGGCAGCCGCGCGTGGTGCTGGAGAATCTGCTGCGCATTGGCCGCCGCGCCATCGTCTCGTTCCCGAATTTCGGTTTCTGGAAGATGCGGCTGCAGCTCCTGGTCGGCGGCCACATGCCGCGCACCGAGAATTTGCCGGCGACATGGTACGACACCGCCAACATCCATTTCTGCACCATCAAGGATTTCGTGCAGCTCTGCGACGAGATCAACGTCAAGATGGAGCGCTCGGTCGCGCTCGATCTCTACGGCCGCCCGGTGCCGCTGAATCTGCCCTGGTGGGTGTGGAACATGTTCGGCGAGCAGGCGGTGTTCTTGCTCAGCCGCGGCGGCGGGAAGTAGTTTTTCTCGCCTGCTGCGGCCTGACCCGTCATCCTGAGGCGCGAGTGGCGCGATGCGAAGCATCGCGCCGGGAGCCTCGAAGGATGAGCGGCCGAGTGTTTCGGCGTGCTCATCTCTCGCTGTGGCGAGAGCGTGGCCGTCGCCCTTCGAGGGCCGCTGAAGAAGCGGCCATCTCAGGGTGACGGAGTTGAGAGCGCGGGGCGTTTCATAGTGCAGACCTAACCGAACCCCGTAGCCCGGATGAAGCGCAGCGCAATCCGGGGCAAGTCGCGCCGCGTTGACAATCCCGGATTACGCTTTCGCTCCATCCGGGCTACGCGACGGAGTATTTGCTGCGCCTGTGCCTAATGCGCCAGCGACCTGGGATCACGCACCGGCCATCGCCCGGCCTCAACCAGCGCCACGAAGCGCTCCACGCTCGCGTTGAACAGCGCGGGCTCTTCGAGATTGAGCACGTGGCCCGACTTCGGAAACATCGCCAGCCCCGCCGCAGGCAGATGCTTCTTCAGGAACAGGCTCGGTCCGACGCATAGATCGTCCTCGTCGCCGCAGATGATCAGCGCCGGCGTCGATGCGCGCTTGATCGCATCCGTCATCGTGTAAATCGAGGGGCGGCGGCCCTGGAAGCCGCGCATCGTGCGTGCCGACCCCTTGGCGTCGTGGCGCGCCAGCGCGGCGTAGAAATCGGCGTGGCCGCGGGGATCCTTCACCAGGAAGGGAATCCGGCTCGGCGCCTCGCGCGTGACTTTCGCGACCTCGGCGGAGCCCAGCGTCTCGAACTGCTCGGCATTGGCGCGGCACTGCTTGCGCCAGGCCTCCAGGTTCTCGATCTCCGAGCCGGAGCCGACGCCGGCCAGCGTCATCGACAACGCGCGCTGCGGCGCGTTGAGCCCGATCTGGAGCGAGGAGTAGGCGCCCATCGACAGGCCGACCAGATGCGCGCGCTCAATCCTGAGATGATCGAGCACCGCGAGCGCATCGCTATAGAAATGCGTGTAGCTGTAAACCTCGCCCTCCGGCACGTCCGACGGCGTGTAGCCGCGCGCCGAATAGGTGATGCAGCGGTGGCCGCGCGAGAAGTAACGCATCTGCGGCTCCCAATTGGTGTAGTCGGCCGCGAACTCGTGCAGAAAAATGATCGGCGTTCCCTGACCCGCTTCCTCAAAATAGATGCGGACGTCGTCCCTGGTCGTGGCGTGGGGCATTAACCGTTTCCCTCTCTTCAAGCCGCCTTTGCAGGATTGCAGTTAATGCTGTTGTCCGCAATGCGGCGGCCTCGATCAGTGTCGGCGCAAAATCATCACAGCTATTCGCAGGCAGCCCGCGTCTTTTTCTCGCCACATCGGACGGCTTAACGGCCAGACCGATATCGGCCGTTGCACGGGCCGATCGGGAAGTGGGGTGTCAACGAAGGATGAAGAATGTTTGAGTTGTTTGCGTCTCGCCTGTCGCGTTGTGTAGTCGCGCTGGCGATCTTCTTCGCGGCGGTTGCCGCGTTCGTTTCTCCGGCCTCAGCGCGGCCGCATCATCGTCATAGCGCAGAGCGGCACGCACACGTGCACCACGCCAGACATCATCATTACCGCCACCATGCACGCAGCTCGCGCTTCGAGCGCAGCGCGGCGCAGTTGCGGGCGAGCGGATTCGCCGACACCCAGGCGAGCTATGATCCGAACGCCAACAGCGGCGGCATGGCCAACAACACCATGGCTGCAAGCGGCGGCTTCGGCGGCGGATCGAGCCTGGTGTCCGAGGCGCGCCGCTATGTCGGCGGCAATCCGACCGGGCGCGGCAGCCTGTGGTGCGCGCGCTTCATGAACATGGTGCTGGAGCATACCGGCCATAAGGGCTCAGGCTCCGACATGGCGAGCTCGTTCGCCCGCTACGGCACCCGCGTCTCCGGTCCGCAGGTCGGCGCCATCGCAGTGATGTCGCGCGGTCGCCGCGGCGGTCATGTCGGCATCATCACCGGCATCGATGCACAGGGCAATCCGATCATGATCTCCGGCAACAACGGCAACCGCGTCCGCGAGGCGCCGGTCTCGCGCGGCCGGATCTACGCATATGTGATGCCGAACTAACGACGGAGCCGTAGGGTGGGCAAAGGCGCACTTGCGCCGTGCCCACCATCTCTCTCCGTCGTAGAAATTGCGTGGGCACGCTTCTGCCGTCGCTCTTCTATGGCGGACAAGTCGCTTTGCCCACCCTAAGGTACCGGTGCCGGCTCAAACCAGCTTCGGCTCTTCCACCGCGACCGCATCGCCGACGCCGATCTCGCCACCTTCGATCACCTCGGCATAGATGCCGCAGTCCATGTGGCCGAGATTGCGCGAGAGCGTCGGCGGTATCTCGAGATCGCGCTTGGCCGTCACCGGGTCGACATTGGTGGCCGGGCAGCGGACGATGCGCTTGACCACTTTCAGGCGCGCCGCGTCGATCGCCAGCGTCTGGCCGACGAGATCGAGCTCCGACCAGGCCGGCCAGCCCTTCACGTAGAGATTGGCGCGGAAGCGCAGCGGATGCACGGCGGTCCCGCCCAGCATGGTCTCGATGGCGCGGACGCTGCCGAGATTGATGATGGAGACCACCTTCCGGGCGACGTCGGAGAAGCTGTGATCGCGGCCGGACAGCAGCTTCGGCGGGCCCTTCAGCTCCGGCTGGAAATTTTCCGCGAAGTAGCGCTCGATGGCGGCGCGCCCGACCGCGGTTTCCAGATCGCCGCTGGCGACGATCTGGCCGTCCTTGCGGATGGTCAAGACATGGGTGGCATCGTCGAAGCGGCTGTCGAGCTCGGCAAGCCGCTCATTTCGTGCGAGCATCAGAAACTGGATTTTCGGCTTCCACTCGGGCGCCTCGGGATCGAAGCCGCTCGGGCCATTCTCGATGGCGTAGCGGCGGTCGGCGGGCAGGGTCTGGCCGGTCCGCAAGGGGACGCGGCGCAGGGCCTCCGGCGTCAGGCCCTTGATCGGGTAGCGGTAAAGGCCGGTGATTTCGGCAGTCTGGCTGGCTGTCATGACGCTACTTAAGGGATTCGACCTGGCCCCGCCAAGCCGGCGGATCGGCGCACGAAATTGTGAACGCGCCTCTTTCGCATCCGCAACCTGCTTCCCACATCTGGCTCAGGCCGGCGGCAACGCCGACAGAAGACGACCGTTACCGGTTGAGAAACGTCAATGCGGTAATCGGAAACCCAATGAAGATGCCGTTTGGGGTGCCTTAGAGGGCCCTGAGGGCAGGCCGAGGGACAGAAAAGATGAATATCGACAAATACACCGAACGCTCCAGGGGCTTCGTCCAGTCCGCGCAGTCGCTCGCGATGCGCGAGGGACACCAGCAGTTCTCCACCCTGCACGTGCTGAAGGTCCTGCTGGACGACAATGAGGGGCTGGCTTCCGGTCTGATCGACCGCGCCGGCGGCAATTCCCGTGCAATTCTGAAGGCGACCGAGGATGCCCTCGGCAAGGTGCCGAAGGTCTCCGGCGGCGGTGCCGGCCAGATCTATCTGGCGCCCGAGCTCGCCCGCACCTTCGACGCGGCTGAGAAGGCCGGTGAGAAGGCCGGCGACAGCTTCGTCACCGTCGAGCGGCTGCTGCTCGGCCTGACGCTGGAAAAGACCAGCGAGGCCGGCACCATCCTGAACAAGGGCGGCGTCACCCCGCAAAACCTCAATGCGGCGATCGAGGCGCTGCGCAAGGGCCGCACGGCCGACAGCGCGACCGCCGAGAACGCCTATGACGCGCTGAAGAAATATGCCCGCGACCTGACGCAGGCGGCGCGCGACGGCAAGCTCGACCCGGTGATCGGCCGCGACGAGGAAATCCGCCGTACGATCCAGGTGCTGTCGCGCCGGACCAAGAACAATCCCGTCCTGATCGGCGAGCCCGGCGTTGGCAAGACCGCCATCGCCGAAGGTCTCGCGCTGCGCATCGTCAATGGTGACGTGCCCGAGAGCCTGAAGGACAAGAAGCTGCTGTCGCTCGACCTCGGCGCGCTGATTGCGGGCGCGAAGTACCGCGGCGAGTTCGAGGAACGGCTGAAGGCCGTGCTCCAGGAGGTGACTGGCAGCGAGGGCACCTTCATCCTGTTCATCGACGAGATGCACACGCTGATCGGCGCCGGCAAAGGCGACGGCGCGATGGACGCCTCCAACCTGCTCAAGCCGGCGCTCGCCCGCGGCGAGCTGCACTGCATCGGCGCGACCACGCTCGACGAGTATCAGAAGCACGTCGAGAAGGACGCCGCGCTGGCGCGGCGCTTCCAGCCGATCTTCGTCAGCGAGCCTTCGGTCGAGGACACCATCTCGATCCTGCGCGGCCTGAAGGACAAGTACGAGCAGCATCATGGCGTGCGGATCACGGATTCCGCGCTTGTTGCCGCGACGACGCTGTCCAACCGCTACATCACCGACCGCTTCCTGCCCGACAAGGCGATCGACCTGATGGACGAGGCGGCTGCGCGGCTGAAGATGCAGGTCGATTCCAAGCCGGAAGAGCTGGATTCGCTCGACCGCGAGATCATCCGGCTCAAGATCGAGCAGGAAGCTCTCAAGAAGGAAAGCGATCCCGGCTCCAAGTCCCGTCTCGAGGCGCTCCAGAAAGAGCTCGCCGAGCTCGAGGAGAAGTCCGCGGCGCTGACGGCACGCTGGAGCGCGGAGAAGAACAAGCTCTCCAACGCCCAGAAGCTGAAGTCGGAGCTTGACGCGCTGCGCGTCGATCTCGCCGACGCCCAGCGTCGCGGCGAATTCCAGAAGGCCGGCGAGCTCGCCTATGGCCGGATCCCGCAGCTCGAGAAGCAGCTTGCGGATATCGAGGCGCGTGAAGGCTCCGGCGAGATGATGGAGGAGGCGGTCACCGCCAATCACATCGCGCAGGTGGTCTCGCGCTGGACCGGCGTGCCCGTCGACAAGATGCTGGAGGGCGAGAAGGAAAAGCTCCTGAAGATGGAGGAGCAGCTCGGCACCCGCGTCGTCGGCCAGGCCGAGGCCGTGCGCGCGGTCGCAACCGCCGTGCGTCGCTCGCGCGCGGGCTTGCAGGATCCGAACCGCCCCACGGGCTCGTTCATGTTCTTAGGGCCCACCGGCGTCGGCAAGACCGAGCTGACCAAGGCGCTCGCGGAGTATCTGTTCAACGACGAGACCGCGATGGTCCGCCTCGACATGTCCGAATACATGGAGAAGCACTCGGTCTCGCGGCTGATCGGTGCGCCTCCGGGCTATGTCGGTTATGACGAAGGCGGCGCGCTCACCGAGGCCGTGCGGCGCCGGCCCTACCAGGTCGTGCTGTTCGACGAGATCGAGAAGGCGCATCCCGACGTCTTCAACGTCCTGTTGCAGGTGCTCGACGACGGCCGCCTGACCGACGGCCAGGGCCGCACCGTCGATTTCCGCAACACGCTGATCATCATGACCTCGAACCTCGGTTCGGAATTCCTGGTGAACCAGCCGGAGGGCGAGGACACCTCGGCCGTGCGCGAGCAGGTGATGGCAATGGTGCGCGGGCATTTCCGCCCCGAATTCCTCAACCGCGTCGACGAGATCATCCTGTTCCACCGCTTGCAGCGGAGCGAGATGGGCCGGATCGTCGAGATCCAGTTCGCGCGGCTGCAGAGGCTGCTGACCGATCGCAAGATCGTGCTGACGCTCGATGCCGCCGGACGCGACTGGCTCGCCGCCAAGGGCTGGGATCCCGCCTACGGCGCAAGGCCGCTGAAGCGCGTGATCCAGCGTCACGTCCAGGACCCGCTCGCCGAGATGATCCTCGCCGGCGACGTCAGGGACGGCGATACCGTCGCGATCTCGTCCGAAGGCAACGTCCTGACCTTCAACGGCAAGGCGCCTCAGACCGCCGAGATCACCCAGTTCGAGGCGCCGGTGGCGAAGCGGAAGCTGAACTGAAACGCGGGCGGTTGCCGTCAAACATTATCGCCCCGGAGAGGTCATCCTCTCCGGGGCGAATTGTTCTTGCCCGGCTTGCCCCCCGGCCGATCGCTATTTCTTCGAGACCTTGTAGATCGCGTTCTCGATGTCGGACGAGAAGTAGATCACGCCCGTCGCCCCGACCGCCACGCCCGTCGGAATGTTGGTCGGCAGGCCGCCGGGTGCGCCCGCGAGGCCGATCGGGAGATTGGCCGCGATCTCGGTGATCTTGCCGCTTTCCGGCGCGATCTCGATCAGCCGCTTGGCACCGACTTCCGCCACGATCAGCTGGCCGTCGCTGCCGCGCGCAATGCCCTCCGGCATCTTCAGCTCCTTGGCGACCACAGTCTTTTCACCGTTGCTGTCGATCTTCGAGACAGTGCCCGCAAAGGCGTCGGTGACGTAGACCTCGTCGGTCTTGCCACGAACGAGCCCGACCGGGCCCTTGAGGTCGCCGATCAGCGTGGTGCGATCCTTGCCGTGCTCACCGCTCACCTTGACCAGCGACTTGGTGCCGAGCTCGGCGACCAAAATGCTGCCGTCGGCGAGCACGATCGCATCATGCGGCGCCTTGAAGCCATGCAGCATGTCGCGCGTCGCGCCGGTCTTGGCGTCGATCACCTGCACCGTGCCGGTGAACCAGCTCGACAGCACCACGTCGTTGCCCCGCGCCGTCGCGCTCATGGGATATTCCAGCGTGGTGCCTGCGGCGTGCATGCGCGCCTTTTCGGTGACCTCGCCGGTCGCCCCATCCACCGTGCGATAGGCGAACACGTCGGCGAGGTGGATCGTATCCTTGCCGTTCTCCGAGGTGACGCCGATGCCGCCGGGCAAAGCGAGCTTGCCGATGATGATCTGCTTGGCCTGGCCGGTCGCGGGGTCGACCTCCTGGATGCCGTTGTCGGCCATGTTGGAGACGTAGATGCGGTCCTTGTCGTCGATGGCGAGATTGTCCAGTGACGGCTTCAATTGCGCGACCATGGTCTTGGCGCCCGATTTGGGATCGACCCGGACGAGCTGGCCGAGCGCGGTGTCGACCACGAAGAGATTGCCCTTCGAATCGAAGTTCACCGCGGCCGGGACCTTGAAGCCGTCGGCGACGACGGTCAGCTCAGCCTTGTCGACGTCGACTTTTGCGACCTGGCCCTTGAACCAGAGCGGACCGTAGAGCTTGTCGTCGGGACCGAACTCGAAGCCGTTGAGGCCGCCCATCTTCTCCATGATCTGGCGCGGCGGCTTCACGCCCTCGACGTCGATCTCATAGAGCGTGTCGCCGAGGAAGACGGTGGTGGCGTAGAGCCTGCCGTCCTTGCGGAAGGCGAGCGAGTTGATGCCAGGAAGGCCGCTCGCGAGCTTCTTGATCGGGCCGTCGCCCTTGCGCGCATAGAGATCGCCGGTGAGGAATCCGGTCCAGGCCATGGTGCCGTCGGGCGCGAAGGCGATGTCGTCGGCCATTCCGATCGGCGAGGGGATTGCAACCTTGGCGGTACCGCCGGATATGTCGACCTCGTAGAGCGCCGCGCCGGCGACGCTGCCGGCGAACAGGTGGCCGGCCTTGTCGATGCCGAGCCCATGCACGCCATGGAACGCCGAGCCCTGGACCAGCTTGGTGACCTCCCAAGTCTCGGCCGATACGCTCGTGGTAGCGAAAAGGGCAGCGACGAATGCTGCGCAGGCGAGCCTGTTCTTCATGGCGAGACCTCCCGTTTTTTGGAAAGTATTCGCCCCTGGTGCCGCTTTGGCAAACGAAACCTGACGTTGAGACGCCGCGAAGCGCGCCTCGCGCGAGAATGTCAAAACTCCGATCGGGTCTGGAGATGTCAGGCCGGCGCCGGCCGATTGCAATTAGCGGTTGCTGACCTGCAACGGGCCGCCGGTCGCATCCGACATGCGGGCGATGGCGCCGCCCCGGCCGCTCATCATGCCGTCGAGCCGGTCGCGCTCCTTCTCGAAGCCTGCGAGCATCGGGCCCTCGAGCGAACGGCCGCGCGGCAGCTTCACGCGCATCGGATCGACGAAGCGGCCGTTGACCAGGATCTCGTAATGGACGTGCGGGCCGGTCGAAAGGCCGGATGAGCCGACGAAGCCGATCACCTGGCCCTGCCGCACCTTCTTGCCGATCTCCATGCCCTTGGCGAACGCCGACATGTGGCCGTAGGCCGTCTCGTAGCCGTTGTTGTGCTTGATGCGGATATATTTGCCGTAGCCGCCTTCGGGGCCGGCCTTTTCGATCACGCCGTTGCCGGAGGCGAAAATCGGCGTGCCGTAGGCCGTGGCCCAGTCGACGCCGGTGTGCATCTTCACAAAGCCCAGGATCGGGTGGCGGCGGCCGCCGAAGCCGGAGCGCATGATGGCGTTGTTGACGGGCTTTCTGACCAGGAATTTCTTCGCGCTCTTGCCGGTCTCGTCATAGTAGTCGACGACGCCGTCGTCGGGGCTCTGGTAGCGGTAGTATTTCTTGGTCTCGCCGCCGACCGTGAGGGAGGCGAACAGCACGTCGTTCTTCTCCGTCGACGTCACGCCCTCGTCCTCGCCGGCGTAGAACACGTCGAAGGAATCGCCCGGCTGCACCTTGCGCTGGAAATCGACGTCGTAGGAGTAGATCTTGATCATGTCGTCGATGACGGGCATCGGCACTTTGTTGCGCATCGCGGTCTCGTAGATGCTCTGGTAGAGCCGCACGCCGGAGCCGTCGTCATCATCGTCGTCATCGCTGCTGGCGCTGGCCGCGGCATCGGCGACGGTGTTCATGCTGGAGACGTCGACCGCGACGTATTTGCCGAGATCGGACAGCGCCGCGATCGCCTCGACCATGGTCTCGTTGGCGACGACGACGCGGTAGGGCTGCAGGCGGGCACCGGGGCTCGCCGGCGCCATCAGGATGCGGAGCTTCTCGCCGTCCTTGAGGCCGCCGTCGCGGCCGCGGGGGCCGAGCGTCGCGGTGATCGCCTTGATCTCGTCGGCGTTCGCGCCGAGATCGCGCAGCACCGAGGCGACGCTGTCGCCCTTCTTGACCAGATGGACGCGTTCGCCGTTGGGATTGCCGCCGGTGATCTGCTCCTTGGTCTTGGGCAGCAGCGTGACGTTTTCCGGCACCACGCGCGTCTCGAAGCCGGCATAGGGATCGGAGGGCGAAGCTTCGGCGGCGTAGGCGGTTCTGATGTCGGACGGGCCGGTCGCGCCGGAGACATCGGCTGCGGCATTGGCGAGCGAGGCGTAGCGCACTCCGCCATTGCCGCGCCAGTTGGCGGCATCGCGCACCCGCATCAGGATGTCGTCGAGCGCCACCACCGCGGAAATCTTGGCTTTCGGCAGCACCGGCGACAGGTCCTTGGTGACAAAGGACACTTCGGCGTCGGGCTCGACCGCTTCGGGATTGTTGGGATCGTCGGATGCGGTCTTCGGATCGGAGCCGACATCGGTGAGCAGGCGCTGGGCGTTGAACGGCGGGATCTTCGCCGACAGGTCGCTCGTCGTCATCGACAGATTGCCGGCGATCCGGACGAAGGGGCGCACCCGCATCACGTCGCGGTTGCCGACGCGCGCCACCGTGGAGACGCGCATGATGTTGCGGGACGCCGTGGATTCGCTCGGCGGCGGCAGGCGGTCGCTCTTGTGCAGCGTGGCGGCGCGATCGGCGGCTCCGAATGCACCGCGCAACGCGCCCTCGACCCGCTCCGGCACCTTGGCGAAGGTCATCTCGCCGTCGAGCGATGCGAAAACGGCGCCGCCGATCAGGGCTGCGCCGCAGAGTCCGGTCAAAATTGTCCCGCTGAACCATTGCACCGAGACGCGACGGCGGTCGATTACGGCGGCTTCAGAACCATCGACGGACAGCGGCGGCTCGTGGCCGAGATCGATGATCCCGGTCTCACGCCCGTAAGCGCCGCGTGATGTCCTGTGGTTCAACGCAAGTCCCCCAATCAACGACCCAAGATGCCCGCTTTCGAACCTCGTCCTGGTCGCCCTCTTGAAGGGGGATCGCCGGAAAAGGCAAGCCGCGCAGGCGTCCGTGCTCAGAAGGCCCCTCGGGTGGGGCCGGCCGAAATTACGAACAGCTGGACGGGTGAAGCTCTCTCGATGTCTCTCGAATGTCGGAGGAAGGCCGCGTCATCTGCAAGATCGCCTTCCTCTGACCCCATGAAAACCGCCGGCAGCCCCCACTGGCATCCCTGCGATTCAAGCTTGTCTCTTATCAGAACGCCGCGGGATTGTGGCTCAAGTACGGCGCCTGTCATCGAAAAAGTTTCCTGAACGGCCGGAGGGCGGGGGCCTCCCGAGAGGGCGTTGCAAGCTGCTTCCCACCGCGAAGGTACGGTAAGCCGCCCCTCAAGCCCTCCCCAAGTACCCTGTGTCGATACCGACCCGCGCGCCAATCCACTCGCCAAGCCGTTCCCCATGTGGCTTCCGATGTGGCTTCCCAGGTGGCTCGCCAGGTCGCTTCCCAGTCCCACCCACAACCCCTCCCAGGTCGGCTCCGGAGCCCCCTGGGGCCCAAACTTTTTTCAAGTTTTTTCACCGGCCCGACCGGATCGGCGCATCTGCGGTCCTTGTAACCGCCTGGAAACACGTTGTTTTTCGCGACAATCCACCGTGCGACGATTTGTTGACAATGGGCGTTGACAATCCCGAGTGCGGGGGCCTATAACCCGACCACTGAGCGCGGCGCCGCCGGGTCACTGACCAAGGCGAGCGAACGCGCCACTGATGCTCCTCACCTTGTTGAGTGACACAACAGTCGACGTAAGTCGATTGGAGTTCATCCATCGTCGGTAAGGGTGTCGGAACCCTTCCTCTCAGGAAGGTTGGGGCCTCCACGGTCCCGGGCTGTTTGACAAGTGAAGATGAAGAAAGAGAAACGTGGACGGCGGAGTCCTTGCGGGTCTCGCTCCTGAAAAGCTTCGGCTTTTCTGGTCGGGACCGGACGAAAGACTTCGGCGGTACACGTTTCAAAGGAAACACCATCGTTGCCAGCGATGTGAATCGCAGGCAGCACATCGACTTCGGTCGATAATGGTGGGACCTCGTCAAACGTTGTGATCAGCCGGTTCAAAGTTCAAGTCCAACTTGAGAGTTTGATCCTGGCTCAGAGCGAACGCTGGCGGCAGGCTTAACACATGCAAGTCGAGCGGGCGTAGCAATACGTCAGCGGCAGACGGGTGAGTAACGCGTGGGAACGTACCTTTTGGTTCGGAACAACACAGGGAAACTTGTGCTAATACCGGATAAGCCCTTACGGGGAAAGATTTATCGCCGAAAGATCGGCCCGCGTCTGATTAGCTAGTTGGTGAGGTAATGGCTCACCAAGGCGACGATCAGTAGCTGGTCTGAGAGGATGATCAGCCACATTGGGACTGAGACACGGCCCAAACTCCTACGGGAGGCAGCAGTGGGGAATATTGGACAATGGGGGCAACCCTGATCCAGCCATGCCGCGTGAGTGATGAAGGCCCTAGGGTTGTAAAGCTCTTTTGTGCGGGAAGATAATGACGGTACCGCAAGAATAAGCCCCGGCTAACTTCGTGCCAGCAGCCGCGGTAATACGAAGGGGGCTAGCGTTGCTCGGAATCACTGGGCGTAAAGGGTGCGTAGGCGGGTCTTTAAGTCAGGGGTGAAATCCTGGAGCTCAACTCCAGAACTGCCTTTGATACTGAAGATCTTGAGTTCGGGAGAGGTGAGTGGAACTGCGAGTGTAGAGGTGAAATTCGTAGATATTCGCAAGAACACCAGTGGCGAAGGCGGCTCACTGGCCCGATACTGACGCTGAGGCACGAAAGCGTGGGGAGCAAACAGGATTAGATACCCTGGTAGTCCACGCCGTAAACGATGAATGCCAGCCGTTAGTGGGTTTACTCACTAGTGGCGCAGCTAACGCTTTAAGCATTCCGCCTGGGGAGTACGGTCGCAAGATTAAAACTCAAAGGAATTGACGGGGGCCCGCACAAGCGGTGGAGCATGTGGTTTAATTCGACGCAACGCGCAGAACCTTACCAGCCCTTGACATGTCCAGGACCGGTCGCAGAGATGTGACCTTCTCTTCGGAGCCTGGAACACAGGTGCTGCATGGCTGTCGTCAGCTCGTGTCGTGAGATGTTGGGTTAAGTCCCGCAACGAGCGCAACCCCCGTCCTTAGTTGCTACCATTTAGTTGAGCACTCTAAGGAGACTGCCGGTGATAAGCCGCGAGGAAGGTGGGGATGACGTCAAGTCCTCATGGCCCTTACGGGCTGGGCTACACACGTGCTACAATGGCGGTGACAATGGGATGCTAAGGGGCGACCCTTCGCAAATCTCAAAAAGCCGTCTCAGTTCGGATTGGGCTCTGCAACTCGAGCCCATGAAGTTGGAATCGCTAGTAATCGTGGATCAGCACGCCACGGTGAATACGTTCCCGGGCCTTGTACACACCGCCCGTCACACCATGGGAGTTGGTTTTACCTGAAGACGGTGCGCTAACCCGCAAGGGAGGCAGCCGGCCACGGTAGGGTCAGCGACTGGGGTGAAGTCGTAACAAGGTAGCCGTAGGGGAACCTGCGGCTGGATCACCTCCTTTCTAAGGATGATCCTTCAGCGAGCTTCGGCTCACTATCGGATCGTTTTAGAAACATCAGTGGCCAACAATCGTCAGGATTGTTGAGCTGCATTGGCGGGATTTCGCCGTCTTCGTTTCTCTTTCTTCGCGGACGAACACGCGCTGGGGCTGCAAGCTTGCAGAATCCCTGGTCCTTGACTGGATATGCGTTAGGGGCTTGTAGCTCAGTTGGTTAGAGCGCGCGCTTGATAAGCGTGAGGTCGGAAGTTCAAGTCTTCCCAGGCCCACCAGCCTTCGCGCTTCGCTGCTTCGGCTAGGCGAGCCCTTCGATATGAAGGCTGCCGTGCCGTAGCCTTGGCGAAGGCAGGCTAATCAAGCAAGCATTCGTCTTCTGGTTACGGGGCCATAGCTCAGCTGGGAGAGCGCGTGCTTTGCAAGCATGAGGTCGTCGGTTCGATCCCGTCTGGCTCCACCAGATGGTTTGATCATCGACTGATCGTGCACCTACAATCGTCCG